>JBDSYV010000191.1:0-26237 GCA_040110925.1 Ferruginibacter sp.
ACCTGGAACACTTATTTAACCAGCAACTATTTTAAATACGGGAATGAAATTATTCCCAATGGGGCCAATTACCTTGAAAGCATATGCAGAACTGGATTTCAGTACAGCTTCAGCACAAAAAAATAACCAATGAAGAAATTACTTTATATACTTTATATACTTTTTACTGGCTCCACCGCTACTGCACAAATTAATACCAATCTTGTGCTTGCTGCTACACCACCTGCAACATTAAGTGAGTGGGCCAATCGCAGGGAAGTGCTGACTTATATTATCAACAGCCAGCCGGGTGTAAGTTTCCCGGTAATCATTAAAACCGAAATAAAAACAACCGATGGAACAGTGATTGCAACAACTGACCTTGCAAAAGCCAGGCAAATTTTATTATCATCTGCTACCATTATTTTATTTGCAACAGATGTTTTGCCATTGGAAAATATGTTGTTTACCGGCAAGTACAAAACATCTTTACAACGCTCAGGAAAATTACCTGCAGATAATTATATTCTATGTGTTCAATTGGTAACGCCGGGAGATTATAGAGCGGTTTCCGCTGTTGTATGTAAAAACTTTTACTTGGCATCTCTTCAGTTGCCAATATTGATAAAACCTTATAATGAAGAAGTGCTTGATGCAAAGCTGGCACAAACAGCAATTATTTTTCGCTGGACACCTGTTGTACCACGGCTTACCGATCCTGTTACCTACCACCTCCAGGTATTTGAAATATTGTCGTATCAAAGTCCCGTGCAGGCATTACGCAGTAATCAACCCTTATTGGATGTAGAAATAAGAGGAGCCACGCAATACATCTGGCGGCCCCAGTTGTCTTTTATGGCTGATACTGATTTAACAAGTGCAAGTGATTCATCCAAAAGCATAAATAATAAAATCGAAAAAATTAAACATCCTTTATCAAAGTTTATCTGGACCATTCAATCCTTAGATGCGAAAGGAGACCCGGTTACACAAACTGATGGCAACGGCGAGGCAAGGGCAGAGCCTATAATATTCTTTGTAGATTCACAGAAAAACAATGCGCAAAAAAAATAATGGATAATTATAACGCAAAAAAAACTGCTTCATACTGAGCAGTCTTTTAAATTTTATTATCAGATAAGGAAGTTCTATTTCCTTCCACTTATCTTCGATAGCAACCTTAGTATTTCAAGATACAACCACACAATGGTAACGAGTAATCCAAATGCGCCGTACCACTCCATATATTTTGGAGCACCCATTTCGGATCCTTTTTCTATCATTTCAAAATCAAGAATTAAGTTGAGTGAGGCAATGGCTACAACAAACAAAGAAAAACCAATACCCATCAAACTTCCTTCATGAAGGAATGGCATATTATCATATCCAAACATACGCAGCACCATTACAATTACATAAAATATAGCAATGCCTGCCGTTGCAGTTATTACAATGGATTTAAATTTTTCAGTAGCCTTAATTATTTTAAAACTATAAAGAAGGTACATGGCCACAGCCACACCAAGGGTAAGGCCAACAGCATTGATAATAATGTTTGGCGCTTTTGCAGCAAAGGCGTCGTTATACACTGCTGATATTCCTCCAACAAAAAGGCCCTCGAGCAAAGCATACAAAGGAGCAAGGTAAGGACTCCATTCTCTTTTGAAAATAATCACGAGCGCTACAATAAGTCCCCCGATAGCACCAGTCCAAACTAATGGCATTACATTACCGCCTCCGGCAAATTCTTTCCAGGAATAAAAAGCAGTACCAAGAACCATAAGCATCAGGAAACCAAATTTCTGAAGCGTGCCCTTTACTGTCATGGCATTTTCTGCATACATAACATTGTCAAGTACGGTAGCAGTAAATCTTTTTTCGGAAAGAGCGGGATTAGTGGATTTGAATAGCGACATGGTATTATGTTTTTGCGGTTTAAGAATTTTAAAAATACATTATTATTTATAAAATGGGGATTAACCTGGGTTAATCTTTTTTGATTCCGGGATACTTACTTACAGTTTCAAAATTATATTCATCTTTTTGTTTAAGTGAAATAATGAAATTATGCAAGGCAGTGGAATCTGCGCTGCTGCGATACATATTATCGTGAGCAAGCAATACAAGGTGGCCTGGTGTTTTAGTTTGGTTTTTTGCAAAAGCGCTATCCACCTCATCCAACATTTGTGCAGGGGTTTGCTGGCAAGTTTGTTGTTTGGTAAAATGCCATTCCAGGTCCCAGCCTAATGCGGTAAAACCAATGTTCTGCAGGCTGTCTGCAGCTGCGGTACTGTTTTTAATATCCGTACATTTTATGTTCTGCAGCCGCCAGATATTTCTGCCCGGTGTACGAATAATGCCGCTACTGATGCTTAACGAAATGGCTGCTTTCTCGAAATCTTTTATCACACTGTCTGGCCGGGAATAAAAGTTTGCATAACCGCAACCGCGACAATGTGTATAGCTATGGTTGGCAATTTCAAACAATCCATTGTTCTTCAGGCTGTCAAACATATTGTACTGTTGCCTGCTGTTGCGGACATGTTCTCCAATAATAAAAAAGGTTACCGGCACCTGCTCTGCAATGGCAATATCGGCCACGTGTTGTGTACCCCTGTTTGGCCCATCATCAAAGGTGAGGTAAATAGTTTTTACTTTTTTGGTTTTTACGGCAGGTTTTTTTTCAACCACGGTTATGCTGTCTGCAGTAACCACTGTAGGATTGAAAAAACGGTCTTGCATCATTTCAGATTTGTAATGATAAATGCCGGTAAAACTGATCGTGAGAAGGGAGGTTTTAAAAAAGGAGTTGCTGGTGAAATAACTGCCCGAGCCGGGTTCCATGATGTGTTTGGTTTAGGATATGAAGATAGATGTGCAGAGATGGCAGATGCAAATAGCAGATGTTAAATGTTTAATAAATCAAATAAAAATCGTGTTTGCCCGCTTTGAGAAATTGAAATAAGCAAATCCCATTAACTTTGCCGCCATGGAATCACTGGTAAATAAAATTGCCCAATACAAAGAAGAGATAAACAAGGCTGAATTAGCCAGCAATGAGGCATTGGAAAATTTCCGTATTCAATACCTGGGTACAAAAGGCCTGGTGAAAACCATCATGGGTGAGATGAAAGATGTGGCTGCTGAAAATAAAAGAGCAGCCGGCCAATTGCTAAATGAATTTAAATTGTTCGCTGAAGGTATTTATGAAAATGCTAAACATGTGTTGGATGCTAATAAAACTACAGCTACTCACCAATTTGATCTTAGCCTTCCGGGTACAACAATGCCAATAGGTTCACGTCATCCCATCAGCATAGTACAAAATAAAATAATTTCTATTTTTCAACGTCTTGGTTTTGCTGTAGCAGAGGGGCCGGAAATAGAAGATGACTGGCATAATTTTTCAGCATTGAATCTTCCTGAACATCACCCGGCAAGAGATATGCAGGATACCTTTTATGTAAAGGCTCCTGTAGAAGGCGGTAAAGATTATTTATTGCGTACGCATACAAGCAGTGTGCAAATAAGGGAAATGGAAAAAGGCATTTTGCCTTTACGTATTATTTGCCCAGGCAGAGTTTATCGCAATGAAACCATTAGTGCAAGGGCCCACTGTTTTTTTCACCAGGTGGAAGGATTATATATCGCAGAAAATGTTTCATTTGCCGACCTCAAACAAACTTTATATTTTTTCGTACAGGAAATGTTTGCCGATGCTGGGGAAGAAATGAACATCCGTTTTCGGCCTTCTTATTTCCCTTTTACTGAACCCAGTGCGGAAATGGACATCAGTTGCCTCATATGTAAAGGCAAGGGATGCAGTGTATGTAAGCATACAGGTTGGGTTGAAATATTGGGATGCGGCATGGTGCACCCGGCGGTATTAGAGAATTGTAAAATAGACAGCAATAAATATACAGGCTTCGCTTTTGGTATGGGTATTGAAAGAATTGCCATGCTAAACTACCAGATAAAGGACCTCCGCTTGTTTAGTGAAAATGATACCCGTTTCTTAAACCAGTTTACCAGCGCTTTATAAAATATAGCGCAAGCTTATTACATCCAGAATAATTTTCCCAAAATATCCCATTTTACCTTCATTCCTGGATGGCTATATGATACTTATCAGTTTCATGTTAATCTGTTGGTAATCAATATTATTACAATGGGTAATTTAAATCCCATAGCCCCTTTGGCACCATAATTGGAACTTTATTTACAAATATTACTGATGAAAAAATGGTCCCTAATCGCAAGTTTGTTTGTAATAATGCTCTCGGCATGTTCCACTTCTAAAGAAGCAAGAACCTATAAAAAAACGATTAATGGCAACTGGCAATTGCAAACAATAGTAACAGAAGGCATTACCGGCAAAATAAAAGCGCTGGTTTTTAATGAAGAGGATTTTAATTGCTTTGTAGGAAGTGTATGGAGTTTTAACTCAAATAACAGCCTTGGTAGCTACAACATTAGCAAAAATGGAAATGAATGTGTGGCTATAAAAAGAGATATCCGTTGGTCAATTTATGAAGCGCCTAATGAACCTAAACTTTTGCAGTTTAAAAGACTGGATGCTAAATTAAAACCCATTGATGAGGGCGGCGGCTTCAGGTTTACCATTTTACAAGCCGACAATAATATGATGAAGCTCCGCAGCGATATTACGTTTGAAGGAAAGCCGGCATCGTTCATTTATAATTTTGTAAGAAACTAATCAATCACGTAATCAATAACTTTCAATATGTCATTATTTACTAAATTTTCTTTTATGGTTTTATCTGTGGCCATTTTAGCGGGCACAGGATGCGAAGCCACAAAAAGAGCAAGCAACCAGGATAAAGGTGTAGCTGTAGGTGCAGTTGGTGGAGCTGTAATCGGTGGTATCATCGGCAATAACGTGGGCAAAGGGGGTAATACAGCTGTAGGTGCGGTTATTGGCGCAGTTATAGGTGGCGTAGCGGGTGGAATAATTGGAAATAAAATGGACAAGCAGGCCGAAAAAATAAAAACAGAAATACCTGGTGCCAAAGTAGAAAGAATTGGGGAAGGCATTGTTGTTACATTTGATGAGAACAATCCTGATGGTTCCAAAGCAGGGGTTTATTTTGCTACTAACAAATATGATATTACTTCAAATTCTAAACTGGCGTTGGAAAAACTGCAAAAGATTTTTGCAGAATATCCAGAAACAAATATCCTGATAGAAGGCCATACCGATGATGTGGGAACAGATTCATACAATATGGGATTGTCCCAAAGAAGGGCAGATGCAGTAGGCAATTATTTAAGAGCCGCTGGTGTATCAGCTTCAAGGCTTACAACAAAGTGGTATGGCGAAAGTCAGCCTAAAGTTGATAATTCAACACCTGAGAACAGGGCACTGAACCGTAGGGTAGAATTTGCAATTACTGCCAATGAAAAAATGAAGGCAGAAGCCAAGCAGGAAGCAGGACAGTGATAACATATTAACTCAGTTTTTATAAACTGTTGTATGATTTGGTTTTAGATTTTCTTAATGACGAAATTTATTAATGAAAAGAAAACGCACAAATCGTACAGCAGTTTTTTTATTTTTGCCAGATGATACAAATAATATGTGTTGCAGGTGCTGGTACAATGGGACGGGGAATTGCGTTGGCTGCAGCACAAAGCGGGTTTTCAGCTATACTTTTTGAGATAAATGAAAATGTACTTCAAGTTGCCCAAAAACACATATCTACATTACTGGACAAGCAGGTTGCAAAAGAAAAAATTTCTGCTGAAGAAAAGCAAGCCATTTATGATCGTCTTGTATTTACCAGCAATATAGAGCAATGCAAAGCGGATCTTATAATTGAAGCCATCATTGAAATACCTGCGGCAAAAGATCAGTTGTTTAAACAGTTGGCAGATATTAATGATGCAAAAACCATTTTAGCCAGTAACACGTCTTCCTTATCTATTTCGGCTATACAAAAGAATATTCCAAATCCTGGCAGGGTAGCAGGCATGCATTTTTTTAATCCTGCTAATGTGATGAAACTTGTAGAATTAGTAAAAGGAAATGATACTTCGGACGAAGCAATAGAATCGTTAAAACTAATTTGCAGGCAAATGGGCAAAACGCCTGTAGTTTGTAAGGATGCTCCGGGTTTTATTGTAAACCGGGTGGCAAGATCTTATTACCTGGAAGCAATGAAACTCTTGGAAGAAAATAAGGCCACTTTAGAGGATATTGATATCGCAATGGAAGCATGCGGTTTTAAAATGGGTCCTTTCAAACTGATGGACTTAATCGGGCTTGATATAAATCTTGCAGTTTCCATATCAGTTTATGAGGCAATGAATAATGCAATAAGATTTAAGCCTTCATCATTACAACAAAAAAAAGTTGCTGCAGGAGAACTGGGCCGCAAAACTGGGAAAGGATTTTATGCTTACGATAAATAAAGGCTATGATATTAGTAACAGGTGGAGCAGGTTTAATTGGGGCTGAATTGATACAACAATTGCTTGCAGATGGAAACAGTGTACGTGCAATTTATAACCGTACAGCTTTAAACATATATCACGAAAAACTGGAGCAGGTACATTGCGATATACTGGATGTAATGGCATTGGAAAAAGTATTTGAAAACATAGATAAATTATATCACTGTGCAGGACTTGTATCATTCATTCCTGCTGATGAAGGAAGGTTGTATAAAATTAATGTGGAAGGCACTGCCAATATTGTAAATGCAGCGGTGAATGCCGGAGTGAAAAAAATGTTACATGTCAGTTCCGTGTCAGCAATGGGACGTATTCGCCAGGATGAGGAAATTAATGAAAGCATGTACTGGACAACAAAAACAAGTAACAGTATTTATGGCCATAGCAAGTACCTGGGTGAAATGGAGGTATGGCGTGGAATAGCTGAAGGCCTTGAAGCCGTAATTGTAAACCCTGTAATTGTTCTTGGTCCTGGCAACTGGAACGATGGTTCTTCTAAAATTTTTAAATCTGCTTACGAGGAATTTCCATGGTATACAGAAGGGATAAGTGGATTTGTAGATGTGAGAGATGTTGCCAACGCAATGGTGCAATTAATGGAAAGTAATGTTTCCGGGGAACGCTTTATAATTAACGGTGGAAATCATGCATTCAGAGATGTGTATAATAATATTGCAAGTGGTTTTAATAAAAAGCCACCACATAAAAAAGTAACGCCTTTTATCTCAAAACTGGTTGTAATAGCTGGTAGTATAAAACAAGTCTTTAGTGGTAAACCTCCGCTTATTACCAAAGAAACAGCTGCCACTGCAATGGCAAAGGTTTATTTTAATAATAAAAAATTGCTCCGGTTTTTGCCTGGGTTTACCTACAGGACATTGACGGATACCGTAGATTATACCTGCAGGATTTTCCAACAAAAGCTTAACATGCAATAACGTATTTTCGATTAAGTTTTAATCAATTGGTTTTAATAAATTCAATCTCCATGAAGCAAATATGCTTATTGTTTGTAGCTGCAATGTTTTTCAAAAGCGGCATTTCCCAACAAAATTATTTTATCGTTTCCGGAAAGGTAATCAATGAAGAGACCCGTCAGCCATTGCAGGGTGCTTCTGTATTTGCGCAGAATACTACCATTGGAACGGCAACAGATGAGAGTGGGAATTTTAAATTATATCTTCCAAATGGTGGCTATGATGTTGCCATAACGTTTACGGGTTTTGCTACTGAAACAAAAAGAGTAAGTAGCGCAGAAAATATTAACAGCCTTGAAATATTTTTAAAGCCCCGGGAAAAAGAGATGGCAGAGGTTTCAATAGTTTCTACCAGTGAGGTAAAGGATGGCTGGGCAAAGTACGGCAGTTTTTTCCTGGATAATTTTATAGGTAAAACTCAAAATAGTGCGTCGTGCAGAATTTTGAATACAGATGTGCTTAAATTTTATTTTAGTAAAAAAAGAAACCGCCTTAAGGTAATGGCATCGGAACCTTTGCTTATAGAAAATTGGGCATTGGGTTATAATATAAAATATGCAATTGATTCCTTTACTTATGAATACAATACTGATATAAGTTTTTTTACTGGCTATCCATTGTTTGAAGAAATGCCATATAAAGACAGCATTCAGCAAAATAAGTGGGATATGGCACGACAGCAGGCTTATAGAGGATCGCTGCTACATTTTATGCGGAGCCTTTACAACAAACAATTGAAAGAGGAAGATTTTGAAGTACAGTTTATTGTAAAACAAAAAGACAAAGAAAAAGCAATACATCTTAAAGACTACTATGGTGCATTAAACTATGACATGGATGATAGCAGTCATTTGCTAGAAATAAAACCTAATCAAACAGAGGTGGCGGTATTATATAAAAAAGAAAAGCCTGCAAAGGAATTCATCCATTCACATCCAGGAGAGCCTGTTGATTTCCAGTTTTCTATTTTATCATTCCTTCCCGGTAACAGTATCATAATAGAACAAAACGGGTATTATTATGAGCAAAATGAAATTGCCATCAGTGCATACTGGACATGGGATAAAGTGGCAGACTTGCTTCCTTATGATTTTATTAAACAATAAACAATAGGCTAAGGGCAATAGGCAATAGGCAATGGGCAATAGGCAAAAAAAATAATTACCTAATGATTAATGACCCATTTGAGAGACTTATTTTTTATTCATTACTTTTTCCCATAATTCAGGTATACGTTTTATCCAAACCAGTTCTCTTTTTGCCACTGAAGCTTCCTGTGCCGGGGCACCCCAATAGGTTTTATTTCCTTCAAGGTCTCCACCTACACCTGTCCTGCCAAGCAGAACTGCATTCTCGCCAATGGTAAGCGTTTTGTTTACAATTACCTGTCCCCATAAAGTAACGCCGTCTTTAATGGTAACCACACCTGCAATAACTACGTTTGCTGCAATCAAACAATTTTTACCAATTACAGAATCATGACCAATATGAACAAGGTTATCAATCTTTGTTCCTGTTCCAATAATTGTATCATGGCTCACACCCCTGTCTATTGAGCAGTTTGCTCCAATCTCCACGTGGTCTTCAATTATTACTCTTCCACAGCTTGGCATTTTTTTATACCATAGCTCCCGGTCTTTTTTTGTGTTGTAATAAAAAGCATCACTGCCAATTACGGTGCCTGGAAGTATAATAACATTGTTACCTACAATACAATAATCCATAATACTTACCTGCGGATGAATGATGCAATTTTTTCCAATGCGGACGTGATGCCCGATAAATGCCGAAGGATAAATAAAACTTTCTTCACCAATGCTCGCAGAATCGCTTATCATTTTTTGGGCTTGTTCAAAAGGCCTGAAATGATTTACAATTTTAGTATAAGCTTCAAAAGGATTTTCTACCAATAGCAATGCTTTTCCTGCTGGTACATATGTTTCTTTATTTATGATGATAAAGCTTGCCTTGCTTTCAATGCATTTATTATAATATTTTGGATGGTCAACAAACACGAGATCCCCTTCTTCAACTTTATGTAATTCATTTATTCCTGTCGCTTGTCCATTCTCATTACCAATAATTTTTGCTTCAATTAAATCAGCAATCCATTGAATTGAAACAGGAGAAGGAAACTTCATAAAAAATATTTGCGGCAAAGTTAATGTGCTTTAAATTCATTTCAGGTGGATTTAAAGGCATGTAATCGCATAAGTGATACAAAAAATGATTATTTATTTTTAATATTATTTTCATCAAAAAAGATAGAAAATGAGAGGCATGCCCGGTTTTGAATAAAGCATTTCATTGTGGCGTAAAATTTTATTTTTCCCAGGAGCGTAGTGTTTACAATAGTTACAGCGGTTTATTTTTTTTAGTGTAAAATAAAGCATACAATAAACCGGGTAAAACATTCGTTCATTAAATAAAAAATTAATTACCCTTATCCACAGAGAATAAAAAAATGTGAATAAAATAATTGAAAAAATTTTTCTATTAGCAAAGAATTATTTTTAATATTGTGTAAGGGATTTACGTTCCCGGTACTTACTAACCCATCTATATATTAAAGCCTGGTTTCATCGCCTGGCTTTTTTCATTTAAAAAACTTATTAAAATGCTTCCCTTAATATTTTTTTTACTTAAAAATATTGCACCAATATAGACCATGCTGCTCAGCTTGCAGAGCCAGATTCGTCACAATTAAAAACTATCTTGCAATAAATAAAAGGTTATGCTAAAATCAATGACAGGCTTTGGACGTGCAGAGCAAATCGTAGGAGAAAAAACTTTCATGGTAGAAATTAAAGCCCTTAATGGAAAACAATTTGAATTGCAGCTAAAACTGCCACCATTGCTCCGGCCTTATGAGTTTGACATCCGTAACATCTTACAAGAACATTTAATCAGGGGCACCATCGATTGCTATGTAAACATTAAACAGAATGGCACTACCAAACCTGTTGTTATAAATACTGATTTAATAAAAGCATATTATAACCAGATTAGTCAGCTGGCATCTGAACTGGATATTGATACTAATTCTGTGTTGAGTGCTTTACTTCGCCTGCCAGAAGTTGTAAGCCCTGCCAATGATATTTTGAATGAAAATGATTTTAAAGATTTTACAGTAGTATTATTATCAGCATTAAAACAACTTAATGATCACCGGATGGAAGAGGGATTATCGCTTGAAAAGGATTTGAAAACAAGGATGGATAATATTAAGCTCCAGGAAGAATGCATACTTGGATTGGAGCCAGCAAGAATGCAAAGAATAAAAACGGAAATTCACCAGTTGCTGGATGAACATGTGGGTAAAGAAAATATTGATGGCAACCGGCTGGAACAGGAACTTATTTATTACATGGAAAAAATAGATATTCATGAGGAACAAATAAGATTAAGACAACACTGCGAATATTTTATTGATATTTTATCGGGTTCAGATGCTGGAAAGGGAAAAAAACTTTCTTTTGTTCTGCAGGAAATAGGCCGCGAAATTAATACCACGGGAAGCAAAGCATACGATGCTGGCATTCAGCAGTGTGTAGTGCAAATGAAAGATGAACTTGAAAAGGCCAAAGAACAGGTCTTGAACGTTTTATAATCCATTGCAATATTTTTGCAATTATGAAATAATCATTCAAAAGTAAATTTGGCGACAACCCCTGATGATTATATTATTGACTAATCAAATGAACTTCTTTTTTAAAAACATAACAATCATTGCTGTTGCATTAATTTTTTCATTGGCAGGTTGCCGTCAAATTGACCTGTATGAAAAGAATACGACTATACCATCCTACAAATGGCCATTAAATTTTGCAGCAACAAGTAATTTTCAGATAACAGATACCTTATCATCTTATAATATTTTTATTGTACTCAGGCATACAGATGCATATAACTATAATAATATATGGCTCAGCATAGGCTTGCAGGCTCCCGGAGATAGCATGTATTTGCAAAATGTTGATCTGAGTCTTGGCAATGATGCCAGCGGTTGGGAAGGTTCAGGGATGAACGATATATGGGAAGTAAGAAAATTACTCAGCGGACAACCAAGAAGATTTAAAAAACCTGGAGATTATATCTATAGCATTAAGCATATAATGCGGGATAATCCACTTAATGGCGTAATGAGTGTAGGATTAAGGCTGGAAAAAGTTAAATAATTTTAACAATAACAACATATTGAAAACCTGCTAGCATCCGTTTATAGCTAACTATTCTTTATTTTGCATCCTTCTATATTCTCAGTACCAAAAATTATCAGAAAGTGAATCGACTATTAATTGTTACTTTTTTAACTGCTTTATTATATTTTCCTGTGCAAGCACAAGTTGACTTTGGGTATGTACAACAAGGGGAATTTGGCATCACTGCCGGTGCCGCACATTATTTTGGCGATCTTAATACAAGGGCATCTATAAACAGGCCCAAGCCAGTTGTTGGCTTATTTTTCAGAAAACAATTTGGCAATTATGTGGGACTGAGAGTCGCAGCACATTATGCACAATTAGGATATAGTGATACCTATAGTAAAAATGAATACCAGAGAGCAAGAAACCTTAGTTTCAATACTAATATCTGGGAACTGGCAGTTCAAGGTGATTTTAATTTTTTTAAATTTGTACCTACGGATATAAACCATTTATTTACACCATATGTAACATTAGGCGTGGGAGTATTTAGTTATGATCCATATGCATACATTGATGGTAAAAAAGAATTTTTAAGGCCGCTGGGAACAGAAGGGCAAACCTCTGGTTATAAAGGAAGAAAAGAATATAGTGCAATGGCATTATGTATTCCTTTTGGTGTGGGTCTGAAGTTTAATCTTACAGAAAAATTAAATTTCTCTTTTGAAATATGTCATCGCTTTACCGGTACCGATTACCTGGATGATGTAAGCACTACTTATGCAGGTTCTGATAAATTTCCAGACGGGCCAAACGGACCTTCTGTAGCAAGATTGCTCCAGGATAGAAGTTATGAAATAGACCCTGATAATATTCTTGGTGTTGAAGGCAGGCAAAGGGGATGGAGCAAACAGAAAGATCAATACATCTTTGCTGAGATAGGTATCTCCATTAATATCAGTAGTTTTCGTTGCCCTTCAGCACAGTAAATATTATATTATTAAGATAAAAAAGCAGAGGTATTTGGAAATTCTACCTAAACCTCTATCTTTACCTACCTCAAGCCTGTATCTCACCAAAGACTAACAACGTTATTCCATTAAGTATTCTTTGTAAGACCATAGTTTTTCATTTCGAAAAAAATAACTATGGCAATGTTTCGTTGCATTTTTATAGCAACATTTATTTGGTTCATGCTTTCTGCTGAAGCAAAGGCACAAACTATTTACTACCCTACGGGGTCGTCCCGCTTGCTTAAAGAAACAGCAAGGGATATCGCTTATCTTTTTCAAAAAGCTATTCCCGCTTCCCGCTTTGATACCATGCATTATAATAGCCTTCCTTCTGCAGGAATTGTATTGGTTTATGATAGTACCATACAGGATAATCAACTTTGCAAACTCATAACAGAACCTGGGCTTTTAATTTTTAAAGCTGCCCAGGACAATGGATTAATTTTCGGGCTATATCAATATTTAAATGACCTGGGCTTCAGTTTTTACCAACCCGGTGAAATCTGGCAGGTTATTCCAAAACTTAATTCAGCTTTTATTAATGTAAATAAAGATTACAATTGTAGCTATAAATATAAAACCTGGTTTATTAGTGGCGGCCATAACAGGTGGGCCATGGATGACAATAGCAATTATAACTGGGACATTTATTTTGGTGAAAACGGCCATAACTGGGCATTGTATCAACGCAGAAATGGGATGCTGGGAAACCAACGGTTCACTGGACATCGTGGTGATATTATGACTTCCAGTTTTATTAATTCATTACAAACAAACTCCTGCAATATTGCCTGCTATAATGGGTCAAGGATTGCAAATAGTCAATCTGTTCCGGATGTAAACAGTAATACAGCAATGAGTCTTTGGGCAAGTGCAATTGAACAAAAATATACGCAGTATAAAAATATAGTCTTTGGAAATAAATTGTTGTATGCTGACCTATACCGAAATTTTAATTATTACAATGGCAATATAGGAATTGAAGTGCCTGACGGCGCTCAGTGGGCAAATTCAAAAGATAACCTCGCCTGCAATGCCCAGGTCTTAAAGTCGCCGGCAGATCAGCATGCCATATTAAGTGGATATACACACGATAAATTAAACCAGGTATATTCAAATGTACATACACAGGTATATGCCTATAGTAGTCATGCAAATACGCCATCAGCAAACCTTGCTATAAATAAAAATACGGATGTTCAGGTAGTTCCAACGGCGTTTCAAAGTGAGAGTAGTCCAGTAGGTCTGCTTAATCGTTGGTACAAAACTCATCCCAATATTTCAGAATATCATTATTTGAATATTACGCAGTGGGGCGGAGAAACACCTATGTTCTGGTATAGTGATCTGCAACAAACACTGAAAAGATTAAAACAACAGCAAAGCCAGGGAATTGTATGGGAAGCATCTCCTGCAAAATTTGCAAGCCTGCCTTTTTTAAAAGCGGCCAATGATAATTTATTGTATGATAAAAATACAGACAGTAGCATTTCAGCATTTTGCAATGATATGTTTGGAGCAGCATCTGGTAGTATAAATAGTTTATTAAAACAATGGAGCAATGAAACAACAGTAACTAATGGCGGCTTTATGGCCGACAATAAATACAAGATCCCACTTTACTTGCAGATGCTTAATGAGGCAGTTCAGCAGGCCAGTGGAGAACCAGATCTGGTACAACTCCGGCTAAAGGAACTGAAGTGCTATGTTCATTATATGATCCTTTATTACGATTGGTTTTTTGACCAGGGAACTAATGAAGCAAAAGCAGATAAGGCAGCTGCGCTTTGTATATTTCTTGCCCGGATTAATAAATTACAACTGGTAAATAGTTACTTCCTTATTTATAACATTGCAAATCGCTATGGCACTTCATCATCTTTTTATACACAGTATAATCCAATAAATGGCACAGCTTACATGCAAGGTAATTTACCATTAATAAACATGCAGGAAGTAGATGTCCAGTTTGAAGACGATCTGAATAAATATGGGAAAACTATTGCCGATTACCAATTGCTGAATGCGGATAAAGTTGCTGAAAAATTATCAGTAGGTAATATTGTTCCTTTATCAAAATTACAGGTAAAAATAAGTTTTACGAATGGCGCTGAGTACCCTGGCAGAAACGAATTTTTTATAAAAGCAAATGGACCTGGAACCTTTGTTGTTAATTATATTCCTTCTTTTAGTTTACCTGAAAAAGGAACCATCAACTTTTCTGTTGAGTCAACGGAAAAGGCCATGGAAATTATTTACGACCAAACGATTTCTAATGGAGCAGCTTCGGGAAGCTTCACGATACAACTTCCACAGGCAGGAACTTATAAACTATCGGTTGTATCTAAATGGCAATCATCTGTAAGCATGGACATACTTACCTATAAAAACCTTTTCTATAAGAACACTGCATTTCTTGGAAGTAAAACGGAAAATTACCGGGATGCTATTGGCAGTTTACCTGGATACTTTTTTGTACCCGCAGGCATGCATAAGATATTTTTCAGTATCCATAATGCATATGCTAATGGGGGTTATGCTAATGCAGAAACTATAGGAAAAACATTTTCTTTTAAAGACAATAACGGATATGATGTAATGCCAAAAGCTGTAGAGGGTGATCCTGCTTTATTTTACCTGGAAATACCTGCAGGGAAATCAGGCACATTTTGGCAGGCTTCTAATATGGTTCAATACGATTTATGCTTTGCCAATATCAGTAATTTGCTATGGTTTGCAGAAAGAAAAGTTTGTAAGATTGTCCCATTCACTGTAAGCATAAAAAAAATCGGGGATAATTGCATTACTCATGTAGCTGCTACTGTTTCTGCTTCAACTTATCAATGGGAAGTAAATGATAATGGCAGAATGTTTTATTATAGCATCAAGGCGTTTGACTTGCCAGATTACATTTCTCCAAATGCTATGATTACACTTGTGGCAGATAACCAATGCAGCAGCACCCGGATATTAAAAGAGGAGGAGAATTATTTTAAGAAAAAAGAAGCTTGTGCAAGCGGAGCCATGATGCCAGGCAATAATACTCATCCCGTATTATATCCAAATCCATCAAATGGCCTCTTTTTTATCAATGATGAGTCGGGTGCTGCTACTATGGCTACTTCTATTTGTGTTTTTGATGCATTAGGCAGGCAGGTGGTAAATCAACAAGTTGGAACCCAAATAAACCTAAAACATGCAGGTGCAGGCGTTTTTGTATATCATATAACTGTAGGTGAAAAGACCTTTTCAGGTAAGCTTGTAAAATTGTAAGATTGACCCTCAAAATCACTTAGAATAGTTTAGCTTTGCCCGCCAAAGTCAGGCCCTGCGCCTGACTACTATTTTTATTACTATGAGTTTGCTGGAAAATATAGACTTACAAAAGCTTCCAAAGCATATTGCCATAATTATGGATGGCAATGGGCGATGGGCTCAGGAAAAAGGAGAAGACAGGCTCTTTGGACATTTACATGGTGTAGAAAGTGTACGTAATATCGTGGAAGGTGCTGCGGAGATTGGGATTGAATACCTCACACTTTATGCATTCAGCACCGAAAACTGGGACCGGCCTGCTTATGAAGTTACCGGTCTTATGGAGTTGCTTGTAGATACCATCAGGAATGAGGTTCCAACACTCAATAAAAATAATATAAAGCTTCACGTCATAGGCGATATTAATATGCTTCCGCCAAGAGCACAAACTGCATTGGATGAGGCACTTCATGAAACAAGTACTAATACAGGGCTAAACCTGGTAATGGCATTAAGCTACAGCAGCAGGTGGGAACTGGTGAACGCCGTTAAAAACATCGCCGCTGATGTTGCGGCAGGCAAAATTTTACCAGAATCAATTACCCAGGAAACCTTGCAACAATACCTTACCACCAGTGCGTTTCCTGATCCTGAATTGATGATAAGAACCAGTGGAGAATACCGGATAAGTAATTTTCTATTGTACCAGTTGGCCTATGCCGAACTTTATTTTACCGATACCCGGTGGCCTGATTTTAGAAAAGACAACCTCTATGAAGCCATTCTTGATTTTCAGCGCCGTGAAAGGAGATTTGGAAAAACAGGCGACCAGGTAAAAACCACTCATATAACCAATCAATGAAATGCGTGCCTGTGTTGAGTTTACAGTTTTCATACATTTTCATTTAACAAATAGTTTTCATTAATGGGCTTAATTTGCCGCCACGTAAATTTTTTTTGATGCAACGATTTTACCAGACTATTCTTCTTACTGCTTTTTTTGTTTTTTCCGGCCAGCTAATTTTCGCCCAGGCAGATACTACTGTACCAACATCAGTCAATCCTGAGTTGTTGCAGATTTTCAATTCTAAATTTCCTAAAGAATATACAATTGCAGGTATAGAAGTTACTGGTAGTAAAGCCTATGACCGCAACCTGATTGTATCTATCTCTGGTCTTGCAATAGGGGATAAAGTTCAGATACCCGGCACCGATGCATTTGCCAAAGCCATTAATAAATTATGGAGGCAAAGCTTGGTTTCCAGTGTGGAAATATATTTTACAAAACTGGAAGGGTTTAACCTTTATATAGAAATTGCCGTGAAGGAACGCCCAAGGCTCATAGATTTTAAATTTGTAGGGATTAAAAAAGGCGACAAAGATGACCTCCAAACAAAAATAGGATTATCAAAGGACAGGGTACTTACCGAAAATATGAAATTGAGTGCGATAGAAGGTATTCGCAAATTCTATTATGACAAAGGCTATCGGAATGTTACTATTAAAATGGATGAACTACCTGTAGCTGGCCTTGCTAATTCAGTGCAATTAATTTTTACTATCAATAAAGGCAATAAAGTAAAAATTAATTCTATCAATTTTACAGATAACGAAGCTATAGCAGATGCTAAGCTGAAAAAACAAATGAAGGGTACCAAAGAAATGCCCCGAATTACACTCTTTCCGCAAAAAATTGTAAGCCCATATGGTGATACTGCTCATTCGGATAAAACCTTCAGTAACTACCTGAAAGAAATGGCTTATCTCTCCCCCACAAAGACAAGGGATTATATAGATCCTTATTTCAGGCTGAAATTCGGGGGTGGAAAATTTAACGAGAAAAAATATATTGAAGATAAAGAAAGTATTCTTGATTATTATAATTCACAGGGCTTCCGTGATGCAGTATTGGTGGCCGATACAAGCTTTTATGATGATAAAGGAAACCTGAATATTGATATAAAAGTAAGCGAAGGACACAAGTATTATTTTGGGGATATCAGTTGGAAGGGGAATACCAAATATTCAGATTCTATTCTTAATATATTGTTGGGTATTAAAAAAGGGGATTCATATAACCTGGAGACACTTAATAAAAGATTAGGTAAACAATTATCTGCCGAAGGTGGAGATATTGGAAGCCTTTACCAGGATGATGGATATCTTTTTTTCAGGATAGAACCAATTGAAACATCAGTGTATAACGATACGATAGATTATGAAATTCGTGTAACTGAGGGTCCCCAGGCTACCTATGGCAGAATCAGTGTATCTGGGAATGATAAAACAAAAGACTATGTAGTACTTCGTGAATTGAGAACTATTCCAGGTGATAAGTTTAGCAGGGCAGATATTATCAGGACCCAGCGTGAACTTTCGCAATTAGGCTTCTTCAATCCTGAAAAAATATCACCTAATGTAGTGCCGAATGCTGATAATGGCACTGTGGATATCAACTGGCAGGTGGAAGAAAAATCTGCTGACCAGTTAGAACTTTCTGCTGGTTTTGGTGGAGGTATCGGGCTTACAGGTACGTTGGGTGTTACTTTCAATAACTTTTCAATCAAAAACATTTTAAGTAAATCAAGCTGGCAGCCTTTGCCTTCAGGTGATGGACAAAAATTAAGTGCAAGAATACAATCAAATGGCAGGGCTTACAGGTCATATAATTTTTCCTTTACTGAGCCATGGCTTGGCGGTAAAAAACGCAACTCTTTCAGTGTAAGTTATTTTAATACTAAGTATGCAAATACTTATGATCCATATACAGGATTATATTGTAAGTCCTGTGGTGATACATCATTCATTAAAACAGTAGGTTTTGGTATCTCATTGGGTAAGCAGTTAAAGTGGCCTGATGATTTCTTTAACCTCATTTATACCTTAAATGTTCAGCAATATAAATTGCGTAATTATGCCATTAATGGATTTAACGGATTGAAAGATGGAAATTCAACCAATTTAAGTTTAAAGATAACCTTGCTGCGAAATTCTGCAGGACCTAGCCCGATTTTCCCAACCAGTGGATCCAATTTTTTATTGAGTGGACAGTTTACATTGCCTTATTCCTTGATGGGCATAACATCTACTACTGACAATCAATACAAATTACCCGAGTTTCACAAATGGCGATTCAATGCGGAGTGGTACACACCTATAGGTAAGGCAAGAGGAGAAGAAAAGAACAAACAGTTTATTCTTAAAACTGCTGCTAAATTTGGATTTATTGGTAAATACAACTCAGCATTGGAAGTATCTCCTTTTGAGCGCTTCCAGGTAGGTGATGCTGGCATCAGTAATACTCAGGCATTATTGGGTTATGATATTATTGCACACAGGGGTTACCCGGTTTACAGCAGTTCAGATCCTAAAGTAAATCCCGACGGTATTCAACCTTCAAAATATTTTACCATCTTTAATAAATATACAGTGGAGCTTAGGTATCCGTTTAGCACTAATGCAAGCAGTACTATTTATGGACTGGCATTTTTTGAAGCGGCTAATGGATGGTACCAGTTTAAAGATTACAATCCTTTCAGGCTTAGACGTTCAGCGGGTGTAGGTATGCGCTTTTTCCTGCCAATGTTTGGTTTGTTAGGGTTTGATTATGGTGTTGGGTTCGACAGGTACACACCTAATTCAGGTATAAAAGGTGCAGCTAAATTTACCTTTATGCTTGGCCAGGAAGCAGAATAAAATATAATAATTTTTAACAGCATAACTTATCATTATGAAAAAAATAGCCCTTGTACTAAGTTGCTTTTTATTATTAGCAGTAGCTGTAGATGCACAGCGGTATGCAGTAATTGATTCAAAATATATTTTGAACAAAATTCCGGAATATAAGGAAGCTCAAAAAAAATTAGACCAGTTTAGCGAGTTATGGCAGCAGGAAATAGATCAGAAGCAAGCTGCAGTAGATAAAATGTATAAAGAATATGATGCGGAACAGGTTATGCTTCCTGATAATCTTAAGAAAAAGAGAGAAGATGAATTATACAATAAAGAAAAAGAGTTGAGGGACCTGCAACGAAGGCGCTTTGGGTTTGAAGGTGATTTATTTAAAAAAAGACAGGAACTTATAAAGCCAATACAGGATAAAGTTTACAATGCAGTACAAAAGCTGGCAACTGATAAACAATATGATTTTATACTTGATAAAAGTGAAGGAATTACTGTTATATTTGCCGACCCAAAACTTGACCGGAGCGAAGATGTATTGAAAAATCTGGGTGTTAAATAATTGATAATCGCATATTAAAGTGCAGCTATTAAAAGCAAAAAACGCACTTTTACATAAACCATAAACCATTTAAAATTAAGATGAAAAAATTATTAGTAGTAGCAGTGATGGCATTGGGTATTTTCAGTGCATCGGCACAAAACAAAATTGGGTATATCAGTACTGATGAATTGATAGGCGTAATGCCTGAAGCAGAAAAAGCTGATGCTGAATTAAAAGAATACCAGGCTTCTCTTGCCCAGCAAGGACAGGATTTAATGAAAGAGCTTGGTGAAAAAGACAGCCTATTCGTAAGGGATTCTTTGAAACTTTCTCCAAGTATGAAAGATATTAAGAGAAATGAATTAATTGCTTTGTACCAGCGTGTAAGAAGCTGGGATACACAAGCACAGGAATTATACCAGCAAAAAGCACAAGAAAAAATTGCTCCCCTAAGGCAAAAGGCCCTGGAAGCTATTAAAGCAGTAGCTAAAGAAAATGGCTATGCATATATCCTCGATGTAAATGCTGTAATAGTTGCACCTCCGGGTGATGATGTCCTGAATCTTGTAAAAAAGAAAATGGGAATTAAAGATCCAGCGCCTGCTCCCCCAAAACCTGCAGCCACACCTAAGAGGAATTAAACCTTATTTGATGAAATTTATAAAAAGCTGTCCTCAATGGATAGCTTTTTTTCATTTAAGCATATCAATTTCCATGTATTTTTGAACCATGAAGCCAGCTCCCATAGGTATTTTCGATAGCGGTTACGGCGGCCTTACTGTTTTAAAAGAAATAAAATCGGTATTGCCGCAATATGATTACCTGTACCTTGGCGATAATGCCCGTGCACCTTATGGCACAAGAAGTTTCGAAAGGGTGTATAAGTACTCACTTGAAGCTGTTCAATGGTTTTTTAACCAGGGTTGTAACCTGGTTATCCTGGCTTGCAATACCGCCTCTGCAAAGGCCCTCCGCACTATTCAACAAAATGATTTGCCTAAAATGGGACCAGGTAAAAGAGTGCTTGGCGTAATAAGGCCCACCGCAGAATTGATAGGAACTATCAGCCAAAACGGGCATGTGGGTGTACTTGCTACAAATGGAACTGTACAATCCCGTTCTTATATTATTGAGATACAGCATTTTTCACCGGATATAAAAATTAGCCAGGAGGCCTGCACCATGTGGGTCCCGTTAATTGAAAATAATGAATACAATAGCGAGGGTGCCGGTTATTTTGTAAAAAAAAATATTGATAACCTTATGGCCAAGGATGCAGACATTGATACGATCTTGCTTGCCTGTACTCATTATCCTTTGTTGTTGGAGCAAATTAAAAAATATGTTGCCGAAGGGATTAATATTATTCCGCAAGGCGAAATTGTGGCAAAAAGCCTGGAAGATTACCTTCAAAGGCACCCGGAAATAGAGCTTAATTGCAGCAAGAATGGGTTATGCCACTATTATACCACTGATGATACAACTGATTTTGACAGTCATGCTGTAAATTTCCTGGGAGAAACCATCAAATCAGTACAGGTGAGATTATAATTTCAATTTTATCCCCAAAAATTCGCCGTTTCCCCCTACCTTTGCCGTCCTTTCACAAGCAGCAGGGATGGTGCCCTGTTGAAAAACAAGCAAACAATTTTTGTAAAAGGAAAAATTAATAACAATGCCCGGAAAAAAAAGAACATACCAGCCCCATAAACGCCGTCGTAAATCAGTACATGGTTTTCGTCAACGTATGCAGGATGCCAATGGCCGCAAGGTCTTGTCAAGCCGCCGCAGAAAGGGCCGTCATAAACTAACTGTTTCTGACGAACACGGTTCAAAAAAATAATCAGCTTTTAAACTGGTTTTCAAAACGAATTTTTAGCCCTCCAGTTTTGGGGGGCTTTGTTTTAGCTAATATGATAATAATGCTTATTTTGAAGCCAGGAGATTACCTGTAGAATATGCTGAACAATAATTACAATTTCCCCAAAGAACAAAGGTTGAAAAGCCGGAAGCAGATAGAACAACTTTTTGCTGAAGGGAAACAATTCTCTGTTTTTCCTTTTAAGGTATTCTGGCTGCCCGTGAATAAAGCAGAAACTTTGCAGGTTGCTGTGGCAGTAAGCAGCAGAAATTTTAAAAAGGCAACAGACAGGAACCGCATAAAACGCCAGATGCGTGAAGCCTGGCGCCTGCAAAAAAATAAACTTGATAGTCTGGTATTAAAAAACCAGCAACAATTTTCGGTTTTTATTTTATATACAGGAAAAGAATTGCCAGCCTATAGCATGGTTTCAGGAAAAATAAAACTTGTTATTGAAAGATTAATTAAAACCTGCAATGGAGCTTCTGAAAAAAATATTTAGTTACCCGTTTATCATTCTTATAAAATTATATCAATGGATTCTATCTCCACTGCTTGGGCCTAAATGTCGCTTTACGCCTACCTGCTCGCAGTATGGAATAGAAGCTTTTAAAAAGTATGGCCCTATTAAAGGTTTGTGGCTTACTGCAAGGCGGGTAGTTAAATGTCATCCATGGGGTGGTCATGGACATGACCCGGTGCCTTGAAAAACTTAAATGATGCTTTATGAGATTTGGTACAAGTGAGTGACACAACGATGATGAATAAAGAACAAATGCTGGTACCATACAATACAAAAAACCGCTTATTAAAGCGGTTTTTTGTAAAACATATTTTTGATTAAACAGCGGCAGTAAATCGTTCTGTTACTTTATCCCAGTTTACCACATTCCAAAATGCAGCAAGATAATCTGCACGCTTATTTTGATATTTTAAATAATAGGCATGTTCCCAAACATCCACTCCAAGGATCGGTGTGCCTTTTACTTCCGCTACTTCCATAAGTGGATTATCCTGGTTAGGCGTGGAAGAAATTTCCAACTTACCATCCTTTACAATAAGCCATGCCCAGCCACTTCCAAAACGAGTTATGCCAGCCTGCGCAAATTTTTCTTTAAATGCATCTAATGAGCCAAATGCACTGTTAATTGCATCTGCTAAAGCTCCAGAAGGTGCGCCACTATTTGAGGAAAGGCTGTCCCAGAAAAAGGTATGGTTCCAATGACCGCCACCGTTGTTACGAACTGCAGGGCTGATGCTTCCGGCATTTTTCACCAGTTCTTCAATGCTTTTGTTTTCATGTTCCGTACCAGCAATTGCTTTGTTTAAGTTATCTACATAAGCCTGGTGGTGCTTATCGTGATGTATTTGCATGGTTTGTGTATCAATATGTGGTTCCAATGCCTCGTATGCAAATGGAAGTGCTGCTAATGTGAATGCCATAATAGGTAAATTTTTATGTGTAAATAATTAAGTATGAATGTAGGTTGCAAAATTAACGCCTAATTAAAAGCGATAAGAGCAGAATATGGGATATATCTTATTTCGAAAATAGATTGCCACAGATTCACAGATTATTATGTTGTTTTAATCTGAACCTGAAGCACAGATGTAAAATGAATTGGAAACTAATCTGTGAATCTGTGGCCTCATCATCTGCGGGCTTTAAAAAAATCTTTCATGAGTTGGGCACAATCATTTTCAAGAATGCCCCCAATAATTTCTGTTTTGGGATGAAAAGGAGCCCCTACCCGGCTTCCTTCAAAAGGGGAGGCTATACTCAGGCTTTTTCTGTAGCCATTCTTTTCATCATAGGCTCCAAAAACTATGCGGCCTATTTTACTCCAGTAAAGTGCACCACTGCACATGAGACAAGGTTCTATTGTTACATATAAAGTAGCTTCGGGCAGGTACTTACTTCCAAGGAACTGGTATGCTGATGTGAGCGCAAGAATTTCAGCATGAGCAGTACTGTCAGTAAGCATTTCTACCTGGTTATATGCCCTGGAAATGATTTTGTTTTGCATAACAACAATTGCACCTACCGGCACTTCATCTTTTTCAAATGCCATTTGTGCCTGAATTAAAGCCTGCTGCATATACTCCTCGTCGGTGCTCATGGTTTTGATTAACTTTAAAACAAATTTACTGCAATGCCATCAGCGAATGATTTATCGGGATTAAGAAAGTTTTATGACAGTGGTGCAACCAAAAGTTATGCATTCCGCAAAATGCAAATGCAGAAACTGCATGATGCTATACAAAAACATGAGCAGGATATTTATTCCGCATTGAAAAAAGACCTGAATAAAAGCCAGGAAGAGAGTTGGTTTACTGAAAATGGTTTTGTGATTGCTGAAATTAATTATGCATTAAAAAAATTATCAGCCTGGATGAAACCGGAGAAAGTAAAAACCAACCTGCTTAATTTTCCATCCTCAAGTTTCATTTATGCCGAACCACTTGGTGTTGTACTCATCATCAGCCCATGGAATTATCCATTCCAGTTATTGCTTGCACCGCTGGTGGGGGCCATAGCTGCAGGAAACTGTGTTATATTAAAAGCCTCTGAATTTGCCACAGCCACTGGGAATATTATTAAAAAAATTATTGAAGAAAATTTTGAACAAGACTATATTTTGTTTGTTGAAGGAGATGGTGCCGAAGTGGTGCCAGCAATGATGAACAGTTTTGTGTTTGATCATGTGTTTTATACAGGCAGCACAACAGTTGGAAAAATTATTTACCAGCTTGCTGCAAAAGACCTGGTTCCCGTGACGCTAGAACTGGGAGGTAAAAGCCCCTGTATTATTGAAGCAGATGCAGATATAAAAGTGGCTGCCAAAAGAATTGGTCTTGCAAAATTTTCCAACGCAGGGCAAATGTGTGTAGCGCCTGATTACCTGTTAGTGCATGAATCGGTAAGGGAATTGTTTGTTGCTGAATTAAAAAAAGTACTTGGAAATTATTTTGGTCCTGAGCCGAAGGAGAGCAATTATTACGGGAGAATAATAAATGATAAACAATTTACCAGGCTTGCCGGATATCTTTCATCTTCAGAAATATTGCATGGAGGCAGATTTGACAAGGAGAATTTATTTATAGAGCCCACGCTGGTAAATATAAATGGAATGGATGATAAGTTAATGCAGGATGAAATTTTTGGGCCAATCCTGCCCGTTATTTCTTTTACAAGCAAGGATGAGGCTTTACACATTATTGCGAAAAATAAAAACCCTTTGGCTTTTTATTTGTTCACTTCTTCTGGTACCAAAGAAAAAGAGTGGTTGAATTCTGTTGCATTTGGTGGCGGGTGTAGAAATAATGCAAGTTTTCATCTTACTAATCATCATCTTCCATTTGGCGGAATAGGCTTCAGTGGCATAGGTGGTTATCATGGTAAATTTAGTTTTGACACATTCAGTCATAAGAAGGCATGGATGAAAACACCTACCTGGTTTGATCCATCCCTGAAGTACCCGCCTTACAAAGGGAAAATGGGAATGCTAAAAATGCTGATGCGGTGACGCAATATCAACTACAAAAAAATATTATGACAATAAGACAACTGATTTTAAAAACTATTTACCCAATTTTTTCAAACCTCTACAAATCCTTGGGAAGAAACAATAAAAAATTATATTCTATTACTATGGCACCAGAATCTATTTATGCATTAACTGCAACAAAAAATAATGGAGAAATTTATTCCTTCAAAAACCTGGCTGGCAAAAAGTTGTTGATTGTAAATACTGCATCTGATTGCGGTTTTACTGCACAGTATGAAGGGTTGCAACAGCTGTATGAGCAGTATAAAGATAAAATTGAAATACTTGCTTTTCCCTCGAATGAATTTGGAGGTCAGGAAAAAGCTGATGATGAAACCATTGCCAGCTTTTGCAAAATAAATTTTGGAGTAACGTTTCCTTTAATGCAAAAATCAGTAGTTAAAAAAAGGGACCATCAGCATCCTGTTTACCAATGGCTAACAGATGAAACAAAGAACGGCTGGAACTATGTGGCACCTACCTGGAATTTTTGCAAATACATCATTGATGAAAAAGGAAACCTTACTAATTTTTTTGAAGCTTCAACAGAGCCTATGAGCAAAGAAATGCTGGACGCAATTAATTAAAAATTATAGAGGACATTTTTCGTGGTAATTGATGATTTCAATTGGCGTCCTTTCAAAATTATAGCCTTCATAATGCCGGCTGATATCTTCTAATACTTCAAACACGTCTTCTGGTGAAGTAAGTGTTACAAGTTTATAACGATATTCTTTAATGCCTGGCAATCCTTTCAGGT
>JBDSYV010000192.1:0-22596 GCA_040110925.1 Ferruginibacter sp.
GGCATTTTTTTTAAATGTAAGGAACCCAAAAAAGTCAGGGAATGGTATCAAAACCATCTTGGGTTAAATACAAATGCATATGGGGCAGTTTTTGAGTGGAGACAAGGTGAGGATACAACAAAAAAGGGCTTTACCCAGTGGAGCCCGTTTAATGAAAAAACGAAATACTTTGAGCCTTCAACTAAAGATTTTATGATTAATTATAGAGTTGAAAACCTGGAAGGGCTTGTAGAGCAGCTAAGAAAAGACAGTGTAACAATAGTGGATAAAATTGAAACAGTTGAGTACGGAAAATTTGTTCACATCATGGATATTGAGGGCAACAAGATTGAACTATGGGAACCCAATGATTTAGAATTTGAAAAGCTTGGCGTGAAAATAGGCGCCAGGACTACAAAATAACACAGTTTCGTTTTATCAGGTACAACTTCTTAGAAAGCATTATCTAATTACAAAATTAAGAATATGAAAAAAGTAACAGGAATTGGGGGTATTTTCTTCAAATGTAAAGACCCTAAAGCAATTAACGAATGGTATAAAACTCACCTTGGGTTTGAAACAAGCGCATATGGAACAAGCTTTGAATGGCGGGAGAATGATGACAGCTCTAAAAAGGGACTTACGCAATGGAATCCTTTTGCAGAGAATACCAAATATTTTGAGCCTTCTACAAAAGACTTTATGATAAACTACAGGGTAGAAAATTTAGAGACTCTTGTAGAGCAACTTAAAAATGAAGGCGTTACAATTGTTGACAAAGTTGAGGATTCTGATTATGGTAAGTTTGTTCATATTCTAGACATGGAAGGCAATAAAATTCAATTATGGGAGCCCAAAAATTAGCATAGATTTCAATTACAGGCAACTGCTCAACCTGGTTTATATGAGTGAGCTGAGAAAATTGAGTACTACGAAACTGATAATGAACTTCGAATTCCAGCTGATTGAAAAGCAACTAATAAAGAGGTCTTTTCGGGCCTATTTGTAAATAGCTTCCAGTTGCTTTATTTTTTCCTCCATTTGCAAAAGCTGCCCCTGCTGTTCCTGCAAAGCCTTAATGACAATAGGCGCAAATCCACTATAGGCAACGGTGTGTACGTCACTGATACCATCATAGCCTGTATTGGCATCTTTGGTTACATGAACAAGTGTGGGGAATAATTCTTTTACATCCTGAGCGATGAACCCAAAGGTTTGGTCATGGTTGGGATTATTATATTTCATTTCGTAACGGTAGGCATTGAGTTGCATGAGTTTTTCCAGCACGGAAGGCATTGGTTCTATTTGCTTTTTAATTCTCCTGTCGGAGGATGCGCTATACTGGCCGGTTGTAAAATCAAATACACCCAATTGAGTGAGAGCGTTATTGTCAGTAGTAGACCGGAACATTAATTTAAGATAATTAAAATTGATCGTGATCAGCCAATGGTTCAGGCTGCCCAGGCGCATGAGGCCAATGCCAAAATCGGGCGAGTGAATTTCAAGGGGATAAACAGGCAGGCTCCAATTAATACCAACATTACTGGTACCTCCGCCCAAAACAATTTTTGAGTTTTGAGCATCATAATTTAGAAAGAGGTTGGTCAGGTTGGCGCCAGAACGAATATAGGTATGCTCAGCAGATGTATAATTAAACGCAGTGGGCTGTGAAGCAGCGAACCAGCCACTGCAGTTCTTATCGGCATCTTTACCTACGGTAAGCTGGGCGTTAAATCCTATGCCCGGATCGTCTCCAATTCTCACCCTGCCATTGGCAGCAATAGTAAGTCCAGGCCTTACTCCTGTTGCCAGGGCACCGGCGACACCACTGCTAAAGGCGTTAAAACCCATTATTCCCGTGCTTGCATCCAGGTAAGTATTAACCATATACCCATTATTCAGGTATCTATGTCCTCCGTTATAATATCCATTGAGATCTACAATAGGGGAATTAGCAATAAGTCCCACCCCGTTGCCGGCGCTGCCAAAAATAGCAGTGGTATTACCGACCATTCCGTTTACTTCCAGCATTGCCCTCGTGGGGGTAGTGGTACCAATGCCCACATTTTGAGCTGCCAGTTTAAAACACGTGACAGTTATGGCCATAATAATAATTAAATATTTCATTTGCATAAGAATGATTTTGTCTACTTATCTAATTCGCTTATTTCCTTTGTCAGCGCTGCTATTTGCTCCTGTTGTTCCTGTATAGCTTTTATGGCCAGCACAAAAAACTGGCTGTAGTTTAGCATGTGCAGGTCGGTCAAACCTTTATTACCGGGATCGTGATTTTCTATTATACTTACCAGTTCAGGAAAAAGGGTTCTTATATTTTGGGCGATGAAACCCTGTGTGAGTGGGGTATCCGGCGATGCGCTTTTCATGCGATATTGAACCGTTTGAATTTGCAGGAGGTTTTGCAATACAGGTGCTAAAGGCCTGATAGCTGTTTTAAGCCTTATGTCACTCACATAACCATGTACACCGGTATTGGGATTATAGTCACCTATGAGTAGTCCATTGTATTTCTGTCCAATCCATACAGGGTTGTCATTGCTCACATACCATTCCCAGCTATTCGCCCCGTTTTGTTCTATTAATAACATGCCATTGCCTGCAGTAGCATGGCGGATGCTCAAAGTTGTAAGATAAAAAGGGTTGGTATTGATAGCGGCTTTTAGACCCATGACGACATTATTTCCCGGAAGATCATTTATATAGGTCGTTCCGCCATCCTTACCGGGTTGAAATGAAGTAAAGGGCGCATTGATACCGCTACGGTATTGGGTGCCATAAAAATAAGCAGAATTGTTAGCATCAAGCCCAAGGTTTGTGTTCACGTTATTGTAACCGAGTATTACGGTACCGTTGGGGAAGAGGGTAAATGCCCGGTTGAGTGCTCCCATTGTTGCATTTTTAATACCTGATACAGGTTGCATATCGAGTGCCATTCCTCCATTACCGGGGTCCAGGTATTGCAAGGCGGCATAACCAGGGCCAATATATTTACCATAACCACCTGCGGCATCGCGGTATTGGTTAAAACCTATGCTGGGCAAGTTTTGCTGAAAGGAGATGCCTGTGCTTTCACTGCCAAAAACGGCAGTGGTTGTGCCTGCACCTGTGGCATTCAATATTTCAAGCCTGGCTTTTGTGGCGGGGGCACCAATACCAACATTGCCCTGCGACCAAAGCAAGGCAGGGGTGATGGCGCTTAATAGCAAAAGATAATAGCGTTTCATGTTATTCCTTTAAAAGGGGTTTATCATTTTTTTCTGTTTTCTGTTTCAATGTGTCGAGCCTTCTCCTCAATTCATCAATCTTTTGCTGTTGCTCCTGTATTATTTTAATAGTATAAACAGCCATTCCATCATAATTCACTAAATGCATACCCGTTACGGTTTCTCCTGGTACAGGTTCATCCTGCTTCATTACAAGGCCCGGCAAAACTTTCATGAGGTCCTGTGCAATAAATCCAGCCTGGGGTGTGGGTTCTAATCCCGGAAGGTTCGATAAATATTGAACTGGTTCTAATTGGGAAAGCTGATTGCTGACATTATGAAGGGGAACAATGTCCTTTTTTAATCTCTCATCGGAAAGCGCAGCATAAGCACCTGTTTGAGGATGAAAGGCGCCAATAGCATTAGCTCCTTCGTTATAATAAAGCAACTGGTAAGAGCCAGGTGCCAGGCTCGGACCCACCTTGAGTTGCCAGTTAGCATAATTGGCCGCAACGAGCACCAGTCCGATATTGTTAAACTGTTTCAGTTGCAATGCATAAGTTGGACTGATGCTATTGATGCCTACTTTAACCATACTTGTTGCTGTAGCAACCGGATTGCCCATTAAGACATTGCCACCCGATACATCGTTGAGATAAACATAGCTGCCGCTCTTACCGCCACGAATATAGGTGTCTTCGGATGTACTGTAGTTGATGTGCGAGGTCCAGGTCGTTCCCTTAAATACGGCGGTTCCGTAGCTACCTGTTCCCCGGGCAACGGCTAATTTAGCACCGCCGAGCGGGGCCATTCCGATACCTATGTTACCGTTTTTAGCAATCGTTATTGCCCTCAGCGGAGTGCCAATTGGATTATTGGCAAAGCCGGAAGTTACGAGGTCAAAATACATTTCGCCTGTGCTGGTGTTCAGCGATTGTAATGCCGCATACCCATTGGCAATATACCGGCTGGCTATTCCATCGAAATATTGATTAAAGCCAATACAAGGATTACTGCGTTGTATGGAAATACCCTGGCCATCACCACCAAATATGGCGACGGTGTTTCCCACTGCGCCCAACACTTCAAGCTTTCCTAAAGTTGGGTTGCTGGTGCCAATACCAATGTTTTGAGACTTAATTTGTTGGGATGCTGCATAGAAAAAAAAGAGTAATAAAAAATATTTATTTATCATAAAATTTTGATGTTTATGAATGGTTGATAAAATGGAACAATAGCAATTTGCTTCACCTGAAGACCGGAAAATCCTTTATGCTCGCCTCATCATAAGAATTGCTTCGTTATTACAAAAAAAAGAATTGCCCGAATTACAATTAAAAAAATTAAACTTGGAACGGCAAATAGCTACGGTGGTTCATTGGATAAAGAATGATTTAAAAATAAGGTTATGAAATCCTATTATTTACCGGTGTAATGAAACGGTAGGAATTGTTTATTTAAAGGTTGGATTCAAATACTTAGCGGACAAATGAAAGGATTGCATTTAATCTTAAAAAGCGGAAAGGAAAACAGGTAGAGTACCAAAATTGGACTTCCTCATTGAAATCCTCTTTAACAGCAAATCGGATTTCTAACTTTAATAAAAAATGATGTACCCTTATTCAACATCATTCTATTTTTATTATCCCCGAAGCCCGTGAAGCAGTATTTAAATAAATAATGCAATTTATTAATACTATCTTTTGCGGGAATACCCCGGACCCTACGCATATACCAAAACTGCTGATCTGGATTTTTTAAATAAATATGGTTTTGTATAAACGAGGCCTTGAAGGCTAAGCTAAAAAACAATCATTATTTGGTTCCGATGGTTTACATTCAATGAGAAAAGGAGTAAAGTTTTCGAATTTGTTGCTGGTAAAAATTTATTTTATGAAAAAAATATATTGCAATTTTTTCATCCTTTTTTTGCTTAGTACGGCAGCTTTTTCGCAAACAACATTCAGTAACGAAACTAAAAAATTTATTGAATACAATGATTCAGTTATTGTATTTAAAAATGCTTTACTGATTGATGGAAAAGGCAATGCTCCAAAACCTCATCAAACAGTTATTATCAAGAAGGGGAAAATCATTGGGGTGGGGGATGATGCAAATGCCAACATTCCAAAAGGGGCGAAAACAATTGATCTCAATGGGAAGTCTTTAATGCCGGGTTTGGTGATGATGCATGAGCACATGTATATATCTGCACATTCCCTGGAAACGAGGTATGCCAACTTAAGACAATTGCCAGTAACCTTTCCACGCCTTTACCTTGCTGCTGGTGCTACTACTATAAGAACCGCCGGCAACATAGAACCATATTCCGACCTGAATATAAAGAGAGATATTGATGCAGGAAAATATCCGGGGCCATCTATTGAAGCTACTGCCCCTTACCTGGAAGGGAACGGATCCATCTTTCCACAAATGAATGAACTGAAAAGACCGGAAGATGCAACTGCTTTTGTAAACTATTGGGCCAACCAGGGTTTTACATCTTTTAAAGCTTATATGGCTATTGATAAGCCCACTTTAAAAGCAGCTATTGATGCCGTGCATAAAAGAAAATTAAAAATTACTGCCCATCTGTGCGCCGTTACTTACCGGGAAGCTGCCGAAATGGGTATTGACCAACTGGAACATGGCTTTATAGCAAGCACGGATTTTGTGAAAGATAAAGTGGAAAATAAATGTCCTGATAATGGAGACGAATCTTTGGCCAACCTCAATATTGAAAGCAACAGTGTAAAAAATTTACTTCAGTTTTTAATTAATAAAAAAACGATTGTCACTTCAACCCTGGCAGTGTTTGAAGGATATACCACTACGCAGCCTGCACCCTCTCCAGACCTATTAAGTTATTTTTCTCCAGACAGCAGAAATTTTTATTTAAAATTATTTGATGGAATAAAATCAGAAAAAGCACCAACCGATTTTGATAAAATTTTTATTAATAATGCAAAAATGGAAAAGATGTTTTATGATATGGGCGGCTTACTCACTGTAGGCACCGACCCAACCGGCAATGGCGGTACCATCGCAGGTTTTGGAAACTGGCGGGCAATTGAACTTTTGGTTGAAGCAGATGGCTTCACTCCTTTGCAGGCAATTAAAATTGCCACAATTAATGGAGCTAAAGCATTAGGTTTTGATAAAACTATAGGAACCATTGAAACTGGCAAATCGGCCGACCTTTTGATCATTGACGGAGACCCTTCAAATAATATTCATGATTTACGGAAGGTGGAAACTGTGTTCAGGAATGGTGTGGGTTATAACTCTAAGAAATTATTTGAATCAGTTAAAGGAAAAGTTGGATTTAATTAAATAGTAACATTTATTGGCTGAAACTTCTCTGTAGCTGTCTTAAAAGCAAATTTTAATACAGACTTTTTTATACCAATCCAAATGAATTGGCATATTCTCTTTATCCTTTTTTTCTCTTTTTTAGTTAGCATATGGATTCAATCAAACAATTAAATTACTTACCCTCCATTCCTGCGGCGTTACCTGGTATTCCTGTTTAAAAACTCTGGCAAAATATCCGGGATCATTATAGCCACAATCCATAGCAATGAATGCAATACTGTTAGCAGGTTTTTGTAATAATGCTTTGGCTTTATTGAGCCTGATGATACGAATAAATTTATTGGGCGAGCATCCCGTTAGCGCATCTAATTTTCGATGTAGTTGTGAGTGGCTCATAAAAACCAGCTTACACAATTGCTCCACAGTAAAATTTGTTTTTGTAAGGTTGTCTTCTATAATCGTTCTTATTTTTTTTACAAATTCATCTTCCAGTTTGCTATCGCTGATAATTTCTTCTGTAAAAATTTCAGCAGAGTTTAGGTTATTTGTCAGCCCTGCTTTTTTAAGATAATAATGCTGGAGGCTTTGCCGCATTTCCAGCAGCTTTTCAATTCTTACCAAGAGTTCTTCCCGGTTAAAGGGCTTTTGCAGGTACACATCAGCACCCTGTTGCAATCCTTCTATCTTGCTTTCCATATCGGCTTTGGCAGTAAGCATTATGATAGGGATATGACTTGTATGTTCATTGCCACGCAATAGCCGGCACAATTCAAAACCATCTACAAAAGGCATCATCACATCTGTGATAATAAGATTGGGAATTAACTGGCCGGCTATTTCAAATCCTTCTCTTCCATCTTTGGCTACTGCAAGCCGGTAATCAGGCAGGCAGGAGGCGGTGTATGCCACCACATCGGCATTGTCTTCCACCAGCAATATCAATGGCCTTTCTGAATGATGTTGTTCATCTGTACTTTCAAATACCGCAGGCATAATTGGTTGTGCATAAATAGGATGGCCATTATTTTTTACTTCATAAAAAGATTCCTTTTCTGCGGCAGATATTTTCTTCAGTGGTAAAGAAACAATAAACTCAGTTCCTTTATTAGCGCCTGTTGGCGGACTTTTTACAATGATATCTCCTTCCATCAGTTTCACCAGTTCTTTGGTAAGTGCAAGGCCAATACCTGTGCCTTCACTTTTGCGGGTATGGCTGTTATCCAATTGATAAAACCTGTCAAAAATATGCTGCAACTGATTTTCAGGAATTCCTATACCAGTATCTTTTACTTTAATAATCAATGTGCTTATGTGTTCCACTTTATCGGGAATATTTTCTAATACAGTGATGTAAATATTTCCCTTTTCAGGTGTAAATTTTAAAGCATTGGATAATAGGTTAGAAACAATCTGCCTGATTTTTTCCTGGTCAAATTCAAGATATAGCGAATCTATTTCTGATAAAAAATGCACTTGTTTTTGCTGGCTTTCTGCCAGGGAGTGAAAAGATTCAATCATGTAGCGCAGAAAATTAATGATATCTGCTTTTGCTAAATGCAATTGCATTTTACCTGTTTCAAGTTTGGAGAGGTCAAGCATTTCATTTACCAGGTTCAACAAGCTTTGACCATTGCGTAAAATCATATTCATGCCCTTATCAAAATATTCTGTTGGTTTGTTAATCACCTGCTGTGCCATGCCGAGTATCACGGTAAGCGGGGTACGAAATTCGTGTGTAATATTTGTATATAATTGCGTTTTTATCGAATCCAGTTCCTTCACTCTTTTTGCTTCCAGTTGTTCAAAATTTAGTTGAGACTTTAGCCTGGCCCTGTTTACACTGAATTTAAACCTGGCTCTTATAACAAGCGCAATCAACAAGGTATAAAGTGCATAAGCCCACCAGGTGCGCCACCATGGCGGCAGTACGGTTATCTGCAGCTCATCAGTTTTATCACTCCACATTCCCTGGCTATTGCTTCCCTGAACTTTAAAATTGTATTTGCCAGAAGGAAGGTGCAGGTAGGTGGCCGAGCGCCTGTTGCCACTTTCCACCCAATCTTTATCCATGCCAATTAATTGATAGCGGTATTTATTTTTATCCGGGGCAGTAAAATCAAGTGCTGAAAATTCCAGTGTTAGAATATCCTGCAAATAATTCAGCGTTATACTTTTTGTTTGCTCAATATTTCTTTGCAATACTCCTGTTTTGTCGCCAGGGGTAACAACTGTATTGTTGATGAACATATTGGTAATGAAGACTGCAGGTGTAAACTTTGCTTTAAGAATTTCTTTAGGATCAAATACATTCAATCCATTTACGCCACCAAAAGCCAGGTGGCCATTGGGTAGCCTGGCATAGGCTCCTGTATTAAACTCATCATCCTGTAAGCCACTGGCTTTTGTAAAATTTCTAAAAACCCATTGGCTGCTATCATTGGTTTTCTGGGTGAGCAAACAGAAAATGCCCATATTGCTACTCCCCCAAATGTTGCCTTCCCCATCGGGCAAAATACCATAAACTACATCATGCGGTAAACCATTTTTTGTAGTGAGCTGGTAGAAATCATTTGTTTGTTTATCCAGCCGGTTCAGGCCACCACCCTTAGTACATATCCACAAATATTTTTCTGGCAGAATAGGATCATCCATGAAACAGGAAACATTATTATAATTAAGGGAATTCAGGCTTTTGGGATTGTTGTAGAACCATTTTATTTCAGGTTCAGGATGCTGATAGTTATTAAAAATAAGTTTTGCAAATCCATCTTGTGTACCTATCCAGAATATTCCCTGCTTATCTTCATACAAGGCCGTGCAGATAGATTTTGGAAGCATTGGCCTTGCCGAATTACTGTTTATGCTAAAGACATCAATCTTACCCGTGGCTGAATGATAGCGGGTAAATGTACCGCCAAGACCTGGAAACCATATAGCTCCTTTGCTGTCTTCAAGCATAGGCTGTTTGTCACCCACACCATGGTAATCATTTATTTCAGGGTGCGGGGTAAGTTTGCCTGATGCAGGATTGTAATTTAAAAAGCCGCTTTCATCACTCTTTATCCAGTAATCGCCTTTTTTGGTAATTATAAAATTATCTATGTGCGTCAGAGAAGGTATTTTACTAAAAGCTGCATGGTCTGTTCGTTCGTTTGTAATCTGTTTCCACCCATAAGCAAAATCGCCGGTAAAAATATCATTTGATGAAACCGGCACAATCCACCGCACACTCATACCCAGGTTTTGCACTTTAAATTTACTACTGGCCATATTGTATTTACGCAGACCATACCCCACCGAGCCAGACCATATTATCCCTGACCGATCTGCTATAAATGGATATACTGTGCGTGTACTTTCAGGTAACTGCAGCGACCAATCAGGTGGTTTACCTGGTTCCCATTTACTCACATCATAAAAACTTAATTCCCTGTGAAAATTCTCCCATAGCTTTTGTCTTGACCTGAAAATAATATTTCCTGCAATGTTTTTACTGGTATCAAATAAGGGTACTGCTACTTTGCCATCATACAAAAAAAGGCTTCCATTAATCAGTATACTTTTATCCGGGGTCAAGTAGCCGTTATTTAAAAGCTGGCCATTTTTAAAAAGCGTAAAACTATTTTTCAGTGAATTGAAGCTATACACAGATCCATCCATGCCACCTATCCACATGGTTCCGTTATAATCTTTACCCATACCATATACCTGGGCATCATTAGGCAGTGCAAGCCTAGTGATCAAAGGATTCACACCCTTTTCAAAAAAATCCTTTTTCAATTCTATCACATTAAGTCCTGCCCCGTCGGTAGCCACTAATACCCTTCCATCGGGCAATCCTTCTATCAACCTTATGGCGTTGCCTGAAATACTTCCGGCATCAGTTAACTGGTTTACAATGCGGAAAAAATTACCGGTCTTTTTATCATAAACATTCAGGCCACTTTGTTCTGTTCCAACCCAAATACGACCCTTTGCATCTTCAAATAATTTTACGATGGTATTACTGCTAAGGCTGTGTGAATTGTATGGGTCATTGGAAAAAACTTTAAAATCATATCCGTCATAGCGGTTCAATCCATTTTTTGTAGCCACCCAGATAAAGCCTTCTGCATCCTGCAAAATATCAAATACCATCCCCTGCGACAATCCCTGTGCAGTAGATATGGTCTCGTAGCCCGGTGGGTTTTGGGCAGCAGAATCCTGGTTTAGGTAAACCAGGAAATACGAGAGAAAAGCAGTTAGTAAAAAAAAAGGCCTACACATTTGCTATAAAGATAATGGGTGTGTGCAGCATTGCATCATTATGACTACTTTAATTAAAATTGATTTTTCAATTATGACGAATTAATCCTGATGATGCACAGTTTGTCCTGTAAACTGGGGGAAATGTACACTCTTATGATGATTTATTACTCACTAAAAAGACCTGTGTTAGAGAATTTTACAGTGTAATCCTTTATCCCATACAAACTTCTTTTAGCATTAATTAAACCCCTTCTTTTTTAACCAAAAAAATTAATTTACAATGAACAACAATTTTCGTTTTAAGACAAAGATGATCCTGATGCTTTGCATTGGTATTCCATTAATGGGTATTAGCCAGGTAAAAAATGTAGTAACAACTAACCGGGTATTTCCTAAAGTGGACAAGGTATTGGAATTTGAAAAAGCACTCGCTTCGCATGCCAAAAAATACCACACAGGTGATACAAAGTGGCGGGTATTTGAAATCCAGTCAGGAAATGATGCTGGAGGTTTCCAGATAACAGAGGGCCCTTCAAGTTGGGAAGCACTGGACACAAGAGGCAATTTGGGAGATGAACACAACATTGACTGGAATAAAAATGTAACGATTTATTTAACAGATAGAGGTTCCTCTACCTATTCCGTTTACCAGGATTCACTTAGTACAGTGTCAGTAGGAGATTATTCTGATAAAATTAATATCACACATGTGTATCCAAAAATGGGTTACGGAAATAAGATAATTGCAGCTATCAAAAAATTGAGAGTAGCCTGGGTAGCAGAAGGTTCTTCTGTAGCTGTTTACGTAGCAAGTTCATCTGGTCCTACGCAATACGCCATTGTTACCAGGTACAAGCAGGGCCTTAAAGAAAGAGCACAAGGTTTTCGTAAACCTTTTAAAGCAACTTACGAAGGTATCTATGGTGAAGGCTCATGGGAGGATTACCAGGATGATATTAGGCAATATGCCAACGATGCCTGGAGCGAATTACTTTTTTATCGTGCCGATTTGAGCTCGAAATAATTAAATGACCAATGTAAATTCCTCAAAGGTTGTAAAAATCCTTTGGGGAATTTATTATAAATAAACATGACTTAAACCTTGAGCATATGAAAAAGCTATTTCACATGGCTATGGTTTTATTTGTAAATTCTGCCTTCTTCCTTGCATGCAATCCCGCAGCACAACCTGAGCCAGGTAATTCTGCCAGCAGCAGTAATATACAAACACCCGAGTATTTCCTGCTACGCCCCGAAGTGGAAAAACTTTATGGCTATTCACATGCAGTAAGAATTGGCGATGATATTAAAATATCCGGAGCAGTAAGTATGGATGACAAAGGCAACCTAACGGCACCAGGCAGCATGGAAAAGCAAATGCAAAATTGTTACAGCGACCTCGCAAAAATATTACAACATTACGGCTACAGTTTTGACGATGTGGTTGTAGAAAATGTTTTTACAACTAATATGGCGGAGTTCATCAATGTTTCAGCCTTTCGTAACAGTATTTACAAAAAACAATTCCCTACAGGTACATGGCTTGAAGTAAAGGGATTGGCCTTACCTGGCCAGTTGATAGAGATAGATATGGAAGCCCATAAAGTAAAATAAAAAGAATTTTAATGGGCACTATTACTTCAAAACACCCAAGGATTGAATCCATTGACTTGCTTCGTGGATTTGCAATTGTCTTCATGGCGCTGGACCATGTCAGGGATTATTTTCATGCAGATTATTTTTTTTACGAACCGGCCGATATGCAGCATACCAGTGGAGCCGTATTTTTCACACGGTGGATCACTCATTTTTGTGCACCGGTGTTCATGTTCCTGGCTGGCACTTCCGCATTTTTAGTGGGTGAAAGAAAAACAAAAAATGAATTGGCTGCTTTTTTATTAAAGCGTGGTCTCTGGCTCATGCTGCTGGAAACTGTCGTCATCAATTTAGCATGGAGTTTTAATCCTGAGTATCCATTCTTCAGGCTACAGGTAATTTGGGCGCTGGGTTTAGCCATGGTTATTATGTCGGCTGTTGTGTACTTACCACCTAAACTTATCCTGGCCATTGGCTTAATAATTTTATTTGGCCACAACCTGCTTGATAATATCCATGCAAGCGGCAACAGTTTCACGGATATTTTATGGGGTCAGTTCCATGAACGCAAAAGGTTTATCATAGGCGATCGTCTTGTTGCTACCGGCTATCCTATTCTCCCATGGTTTGCTATTATGGCATTGGGTTATTGCTTCGGCACTTTCTATAAAAAAGGAATGGATGCCGTGTTACGAAAAAAATATTTATTAATCATGGGAAGCACTGCCATTGGACTTTTCCTAATACTCAGGAGAATAAATATGTACGGCGATATGAGCCCATGGGCCATGCAACTTACATCTGTGCTCACCCTTTGTTCCTTCTTAAATGTTACCAAATATCCGCCATCATTATTGTATAGCCTTATGACCCTCGGGCCTGCATTGATACTGCTGGCGCTGATGGAAAAACCATTGAACAGGCTGGGCAAAATTATTATTGTATTTGGGAGGGTTCCCCTGTTCTTTTATATCCTTCATCTTTATCTTATTCATGGCCTGGCAACCATTGCAGTGGTATTAAGCGGCAGGCCATGGACAGATATGGTTACCATCACCAACGTAAATGCAAAAGACAGCCCATGGTTACAGGGATATGGATTTTCATTATGGCAAGTTTATCTCGTATGGCTATTTGTGGTGGTGCTGCTGTACCCGCTTTGTAAATGGTATGATAAATATAAAAGTACCCACAAAGAAAAATGGTGGCTTAGTTATTTGTAAAAATTAATTAAAATCATTAGTTCCCTTTTAACCCGTAAAATTTAAAACATGAATCAAACTATTAGGCTAAAAAAAAATAAAGAATGGCCTGCGCTTTCTGAGCATCCTTTTTTTCGGTATTTCAGTTTTGCCATTTTGTATGTAGCCCAGGGCATACCCGAAGGGATGACCTATTTTGGCATTCCTGCATGGATGGCAATGAATGGCAAAACGCCAGGCGAAATAGGAGCTTTTATTGGCGTCATTGGCATACCCTGGAGTTTTAAAATAATTGTTGCACCGATAATGGACCGTTTCAGTTTTTTACCCATGGGTAGAAGGCGGCCCTGGGTTTTAATAGGCCAGTTAGGATTAATGATAAGTTTTATTGGAATGTCAATGGTACACGATCCGCTGAATAATTTATCTATCCTGATGATAGCAGGATTCTGTGTTAGTTTTTTTGGTGCCTTCCAGGATGTGGCCACAGATGGTATGGCCATAGACATAGTGCCTATTCCGGAACAGGCAAGGGCCAACGGTGTGATGTGGGGAGCAAAAACAGTGGGTACATCTCTTTCACTCGTAGCTGGTACTTATATTCTTAACAGGTATGGATTTCAGCAGGCGATTCTTACGCTCTCTGTGGCGGTTTGCCTTATCATGCTGGTACCACTGTTTTTGCGGGAACGGCCAGGTGAAAAATTACTGCCCTGGACCAGGGGCCAAACCACTCCTGAAGTGGCAAAAATTCAGTTACATAGTTTTGGTCAAATATTTAAAAGCCTGTTTAGAGTATTTATATTACCCTCCAGTTTATTAATGGGAATTGCGTTCTTTTCTTTTAATACAGGTGTAGGATTAATTGATGCTGTATTCCCGGTATTCACCATACAGGAAGCAGGATGGAGCAACGAGAATTATTCCCATATATTTTCCATTGTGAATATTGTAAGCGGATTAATGGGCATGATTGCCGGTGGTTTCCTGTCAGATAAATTCGGAAAGAGGAAGATGATAAGCATTTACCTAATTGTACTATTAGCCTTGTTTGCAGGCATGTTTTTATTAAAATCTTTTTGGAGCAGGGAGTTTATTATCACTGGATTTATGGCTTTGTATTATGTGTTGTATGTCTTTATTACTATCGGCTCTTTTGCCATAGGTATGGAATTGTGCTGGTGCAGGGTTTCGGCTACACAGTTCACATTATATATGGCCATTTCAAATATGGGCAGGGCATTGGGTGCATCCTTGCTGGGTCCTTTAAAAAACGCTTTCGCCTGGGAATATGTATTTCTTATTGTAGGAGTATTCGCCCTGGTTTCGCTGCTCTTTATCATGGTGATGCGGATGAAAAAACATTTGGAAAGACTAGATTGTATGGAAGCAGATGAAGTAGAAAATGATTTTAAGAATCTGGCATTGCCTTAAAATATTATCGCCTGCAAAAATAAATTATTCTATTTTGTTAAGAACAACCTGCGTGCTCACTACCATGGTTCTTATAATTACAACGCACAATGGAATATTTTAATTTTCATACCGATGATGCCTTTTTTACCGGAAGTGATATAACTAATGACCCATTGTATGCTGTTATAAAAGTTAAAGCGGTTGTGGAGGTCTGTATCATAAAAAAGTTTATTTGAAAAATAATACTAGTAATTAAAGCTAACAAAAATGAAATCAAAATATAATTACCCAAACGAAGTTTTACGTCTAATGTTCTTCATGCTTGTTAGTTTTTGTTGTATTCAACGGGCTACAGCGCAACCATTTAATCTTTCTAAAGCTGAGAAAGAAATTGAGGCACGGCTAAGAGATTATGAAAAGGCCTTAAAAAACGGAGACAGTATTGCACTTGGCAATATGTACACAGCCGATGCTGAATTATTCAGTAACGGCGGGCCTTCCACAATCGGAAGGGGGAATTTAATAACAGCCTTCAGTTCAATGATCCGTGATAGCATAACAGGCTCCGGATTTAAAACCACCGGGCTTTGGGGTAATGCCGATATGCTGGTGGAAGAAGGCACAGGCTATTTTTCACATGCAAATGGTAAAAAAGTGTCCAGTGGTAAATACCTCCTGGTTTGGAAAAAAGATGAAGGACAATGGAAAATTTTCAAGGATACTTTTTTTTCGGATGGAACGCTGAAGAAAAAGAGTAATCCGCAATAAGGTATTGAACATAAAACGAAAATTGAACAATGAAAAAAATAATTCATCTTTCTCCAAAATTACTAATCAGCATGGCGATGCTATTGGCTACATCAATTACAATAGCGCAAAAAACAGTTATACCAGTCATCAATCAAAAGCAAGAACATGTTTTAAAATCTTCTATTAACGGCACAACATATTACTTGTCTGTTTCCCTTCCCATGCATTATTCAAAAATGGATACCACGCATTATCCCGTTTTGTATATGCTGGACGGAGGGCTGGCATTTCCAATTGCACACGCCAGCAGAACATCACTCGATTTGTTTGGCGACCTGGAAGATCTGATCATTGTTACTATTGAATATAAATGGGAACAATCACTGATTCCATGGATGACTACGAGATGGAAAGAATACACACCATCTAAAGATGAAAAAATGGATGCAAATCCCGGTTATTTAAAAATGTTTGACCTGCAGCCAGGGGCATTAACATCAGGCGGCGGCCCTGTGTTTTTAAATGTTATTAAAAAAGACATCATTCCCTTTATTGATAAACAATACAAAACAACAAACGACAGGGGTATCTCGGGTCATTCGCTTGGTGGCCTTTTTGCTGGCTACTGCTTACTCACTAGTCCTGGCCTCTTTCAACGTTATGGTATCAACAGTCCATCTTTTTGGTGGAACAATAAGGAAATCTTCAACGTTGAAAAAGCCTTTTCAGAAAAAAATACTTCGTTGCCTGTAAAAATATTTATGTCGGTGGGGAGTCTTGAAGGTAGCTCTATGACCCCGGTAATGAGCGCATTTGCAGATTCACTCCGCAGCCGTAATTACAAAGGATTAAATCTTACGTCACACATTTTTGAAGATGAGAATCATATGTCGGTAGTGCCTGCAATGATAAGCAGAACATTGAGGGTATTGTATGGGAAAAAGAAAGATTAAAGTTCAGTCTTGGGAATGTATTCCCGAACCGTAAAAAATGGGTGGAGGAAAAATAAGTTACGGCTTCGCAAGCCATTAAAATTTATAAATGAACACTAATTTTAAACAAACCATTTTTATTGCATGGGCAATTATTTCTTCAACATTATGCATTGCGCAAAAAACTGATTCAGCATATTCAAGTAACAACGAGGCTAATGCTTTTTACCTTAAAGCATTGGCGGTAGAAAAAAATAGCAAACCAAGAACTATCGGTTTCACGATAGATAGTAAAGTAGGTGATGTGTTGGGATTGATTATAAAATCAATAGATAATAAATGAAAAACTTATTCATAGCTGCCTGTCTTTGTTTGTTGGCGCAGACCAGTGCTGCACAAAGTCAAACGGTTGATTCCCTCTTAAAAGAAATCGCCATTGAAAAAGATGAAGACAAAAAGGTTGATTTAATTATCAGCATTTGGGAAACAGGATTAGACAGAGACCCTTATCTTATAATTCAAGCAGGACAGGCGTTGCTTGTCCTTGGACAGCAAAACGAAGATATTTTAATGGAAGCATCAGCATATTGTTTTTTAGGCACGGGATACCGTATTAGTGGAAACCCCATAAGGGCACTGCAAGTGCAGCAAAAAGGGTTGGTGTTGGCAGAAAAAGCAGGTAACTTTTCTATACTTGCCATGATAAAAAACCAAATTGCACATACTTACCGTGACCGTGAAGAATGGGAAAATGCATTTAAGATATATTATGATGCTTCAGTTGATGCTGCCAAAGGGGAAAACAAAATCATAAAAATATGGCCAGTGATGAATATGGGTGTTTGTTATCTGAATTTGAATAAACTGGATTCTGCTTTGTCGTTTTTACAAAGAGCCTATGAATGGAGTATACGAAATAATAAAGTAGATGTTGCCTATATACTTTGGAATTTAGGCAGCGTAAATAGCAAAATGGGTAATGCCGCTTTGGCTGTTACCTATTTTAATATGGCTATTCAGGAAGCAGAAAATGTCAAAAAAGTAAGGCAATTAAGTTTTGCCTATACGGGACTGGCAGAACATTTTCAAAAAATGAATGAACGGGATAGCTCTATATTTTATGCTAAAAAAGGGTTGTATGTTATACAAAATACCCCATTCTTTTTTATGAGTGTAAAACCGGCAAAAATGCTTGCAGAATTTTATGAAAAAAGCAATTGCGACAGTACTTTAAAATATGCTGGCATTTATAAAATAGCGAATGATTCAGTGGCCAGCAATAAAATAAACCAGCAAATTCAGGTGATGACATTTGATGAAACTTTGCGGCAACAGGAATTGGCAGCAGAAAAAATAAAGGCCAATGGTGAACGCAAACAAAACATCCAATTCTCTTTAATTGCTTTCGGCATCATCAGTTTCATCATCATATTTTTATTGCTCAGCCGCAGTTTTATCACCAATACAAAAGCCATTGAATTTTTAGGAGTGATTGCTTTGCTTATTGTATTTGAGTTCCTCAATTTATTGTTACATCCATTTTTAGAAAGAGTTACAAACCATTCACCTGTGCTGATGTTACTGGCATTGGTTTGTATTGCAGCTCTGCTGGTTCCATTACATCACCGGGTAGAGAAATGGGCAACGGCTAAACTGGTGGAGAAAAATAAAAAGATAAGGTTGGCTGCGGCGAAGAAAACTATTGAACAATTGGAAGGCGATAAAAATAATTAAGCATGAAAAAAATAATACTTTGCCTGTTTATTTTTTGCTGCGCAACTGTTGCATACTGCCAGCTCATGCCCGACAGCCTGAAAATAAAATATCGCCTTGCCAAAACCGATGAAGAAAAAGGGCGATGCCTGTATACGTATCTGGTTATGGTTAAAGTTTCATTTGCAGATAGCATCACAATCGGCCATGCTGTGGATTTGTTTACATGGCTTAAGCAACAAAACGATGTGGCTGGTGCCGATTATGCAGAATTATATCTTGCTTATGCGTTAGTTTTCAAAGGAGATTACTCCGCTGCATTAAACCTCGCTGTTCCTATCTTATCCCGTTTTGAAAAACGACAGGACGCTTATGGCATTATGAATTCAAATCATGTAATTGGTATGGCTTTTCTATTCGCTAAAAATTATGAACAATCATTTGAGTATTTAAAAAAAGTAATTCCCCTGGCGCAAACTATCGATGCAAAGGAAAGTTTGTCAAACATATATAACGACATCAGTGTTGCTTATGCTCTTGCAGTAATGCCTGATTCGGGATTACTATATGCTCAAAAAGCTGTTAACATTGATACGGAGAATAAAGATTATGAACGGCTGGGAATTTCCCTGAGCACCTTAGCCGAAAATTATATGGCAGCTAATGAATACGATATTGCAATACCCTTTTTACGAAAATCGATGAGATATTATTTAATCATGATGAAAGAACTGAATAGTTTTGGTATTGCTTATGTAAATAATGATTTTGCCCAGGCCTTCCTTGCCATCAAACAATATGACAGTACAAATTATTATGCACACCAGTCTATTCAATTATCCGGCCCATTAGGGTTTAGAGAACAAACCATGCGCTCGTATGAATATCTCTATAAAAGCTTTGAAGAAACTAAAAATCAGGACAGCGTAAATAAATATTTCCGTTTGGCGATGACAGCAAAAGACTCGCTTTACAGCATGGATAAAACAAGAAACATGGAAGCCATGAGTTTCCGTGAGCAAATGCGCCAGCAGGAATTAGCTGCAGAAAAAGTAAAAGTCAACGAAGAACGTAAACAAAATATCCAATTTGCCTTTATCGCTTTCGGCATCATCACATTCGTCATCATCTTTTTACTTCTCAGCCGAAGTTTTATTACCAATACCAAACTAATTGAGTTTTTAGGAGTGATTGCTTTATTGATAGTTTTTGAATTCCTGAATTTATTACTGCATCCTTTTTTAGAACGAGTAACCAATCACTCTCCTGTGCTGATGTTGCTGGCGTTGGTTTGCATTGCTGCATTATTAGTTCCATTACATCATAAAATAGAAAAATGGGCTACTGCTAAATTGGTGAAGAAGAATAAACAGATACGGCTGGCAGCGGCGAAGAAGACGATTGAACAATTGGGAAAAGAAAATAATGTTGATGCAAAAGAATAGATGCATAGCATCGGGCAAAATAGAAGCAATAAATAAAAAAAATTCTAATGAGATATCTTTCCAAATTACTAGCACTGAACCTGATAAACCTGGTAGTTTTAAGCGTAACATTTGCACAATCAGATTCTGTAAACTCAAAACCAATTGATTTACAAAAAGCCTATCAGGAAACAGTTACAAAGTATGAACTCTTTGAAAAGGCTCATGGCCACTATATTCAAACACCTAATGTAAATATGCATTATTTAACCTGGGGAAAACCTACAGGTCGTCCCATAGTTTGGGTACACGGTACCACCAGTAATGGTTATGAAGCAGATTTATTTGCAGACAGTTTAGTTGAAAAGGGATTTTATGTAATTGCCATTGATTACTATGGTCATGGTAAAACCGCTTTTCCAACAAAAGAAGTATCCATATACAATGTTGCTGATGACATCCAATATTTACTCAATAAACTCAATATCAAAAAAACGATTATTGGTGGTTGGTCAAGAGGCGGTTCTATTACTACTGCTTTTTATGCTACTTATCCTCAAATGGTAACAGGCATTGTATTAGAAGATGGTGGTTCAGTAGGATGGACAAGGCAAAATTATAAATTAGAACAACAGGAAATATTGAAAAAATTAAATGCTGATAGTGAAAAGTACGGACCAGTACCGCCTGAAAAATTGTATGCATCTCTTTTTGGTGCATTTTGCAATTATCAATCTAATGGGCAGATAAGTCTGAGGACTTTTCATTCATTAAACCAATCTTCCACCGGGCAATGGACCAGGAATCCAGGTTTAAATAAATGGATCGGTGAAGACTCCTGGGAATTAATGACAAAATATACCTTAAGACCAACTGAAGCACCATTATTTGAATATTCAACTGCTATGCTGGAACCAAAAATTGTGTACAGAAATTTACAAGTTCCATTACTCATCTATGACCCAATTGAGAGCAATGGTGGGAATGATTTTGAGGAAGATAATAAACTATTAACCCAACAGCATCCAAAATGGATTACACATTTAGTTTATGAAAAAACAGGGCATGTAGTAAAATTCCAACATCCTCAAAGATTTTATACAGACCTGGTTAAATTCCTCAATAAAATAACAACTAGATAAATATCTGTCTCGGTTTTTGCCTTCACGAAATGGAATACAAAAAAATAAACGCAAAATGAAAAAAACAATTCTGATTTTATTAATTCTTACTTCTGCATTCCTTTCAAATGCTGTTGCCCAAACAAAAGCATCAAACTTAGAAAAACTGAAAGAGCAGATCATTGCGTTGGAAAAATCAGGATGGCAAGCATGGAAAAATAAAAATGCCGAATGGTTTAAAATAAATACAACCGAAAGTTTTTTATCTGTCAGTTCAGGTGGCATCAGCAATAAAGCAGAAGTGGTAAAATCAACTGCAACTGATTGTGATGTAAAAACTGTTTCCCTTGCTGACTTTACGTTTATCATGTTAAATAAAGAAACAGTTGTTTTAACCTATATAGCCACGCAGGATGGCGTTTGTGGTAACAGTAAACTGGCTAAAGTGAGGGCATCTGCTACTTATGTAAAACAGGGAGGCAAATGGTTGGAAGCATTTTATATGGAGACTACTAGCAGTGAATAAAACAAAAATTATAACAGTAAATTAAATTGATATGGAAAGATCATATAAATATCTCGGTTATTTTTTTCTACTGCTTATCCCGTTGATATTTGCGGGTTTTTACAAAACTTATATTATTCAGTTTCCTGCATTTGATAAAATAAAGCACAATTACATTCATATCCATGCGGCACTTGCCATTGTTTGGGTTTCGCTGCTCATCATTCAGCCATTTTTAATTGCCAATAAAAAATTAGCCTGGCACAGAAAACTAGGCAAATTATCCTATATCATCTTCCCATTGTTTATTCTGTCATTTATTCCCAGTATAATCAATAACTTAAGATCTGATACCCCAGGAAATGCATTTTTCCCTATAGGTGATAGCAGCTTATTAATTTTATTCTACTCATTGGCCATTTATTATCGTAAAAAAAGCCCTGTTCATATGCGATATATGATTTGCGCTGCAATGGTATTGTTAGGCCCTACCATTGGAAGAATTCTGCCGATCTATTTTGGGCTTTCTGAAGTACCTGCTCAAAGTATTCAATTTGCTGTCATACAGTTGATTCTAATAATATTGATTATGACTGACATCAGAAGCAATAAAAACAATACAATTAATAAAAAGAAAAAGTATAAGCCGTATCTGGTTGCTATGGCTGGTTGGTGTGTTCACCAGGCTGTGTTTTTTTCTTTGTTTTTGTGAAAAAAAAATAAAAATATACAATGAAAATTAAATTACTCCTGGTTGCAGTTATTGCTGTTTTTCAACTCAATGCCCAATCTTACCAAAAAATACATAACAAGGCAATTGTTGTAGATACACACAATGACATTTTGATGAAGGTTGTGGATGTAGGAATTGTTTTTGACAAGGACCTTACCGGCAAAACACATAGTGATCTTGCCCGTTGGAAAAAAGGTGGGCTGGATGTACAGATATTTTCTGTGTATTGCGATGGTGATGCAAAAAGTCCATACGCCTATGCCAACCGGGAAATGGATAGCCTGGATGCGGTAGTAGGACGCAATCCTGATAAAATTGTAAAAGTTGCCAACTATGCTGAATTGATGAAAGCTGTAAAGCAACATAAGATTGCTGCCATGTTTGGCGTGGAAGGTGGCCACATGATAGAAGATGATCTCACTAAATTAGAAGCATTATATA
>JBDSYV010000193.1:0-11879 GCA_040110925.1 Ferruginibacter sp.
TTTTATGCTTAAATATTTTGCTTAATAGTCATATTTCACAAGTTGACCATTGGCATTGTAATAATAGTAAGTTTGTTGTTGCCCTGTAGCTTTTTGTATGGCCATTCTGAAAATATCGCCAACAGTATTGGGTCTCTCTATCCTCACAAATTCGCCTGTAGGCGTTACGCCATCTCTTCTAAATATCCTGTCCCAAATTGTAGTTCCGGGCAAGTCTTGTCTTTGAATAGCAGTTCTTGTATCCTTTCTTTGTCCGTTTGCATGGTAAACCGCGGTAGATCTGAAAGGTCCGTTGCCAAAAGTTGCTGTCCAATCGCCCCTATATTTATTCCATACCACATTACTTGCATTAGGATAGTCCCTGTAAAAGGAACTCCTTACTTTTGCTGGTTGATTTTTTGAACTCTTTCCTGCACTTGCATTGCTATTTGTACCATTCCATATTACATCGTTATTATAATTGGGGTTGGCCTGTTGTTGCTTGGCTTGTCCTTTTCCATTTGATTTTCCTTTATTACCTTTTCCCTGGCTATTTCCCTGCCCAAAGGATATCAGTGAGAAGAAAAATGCAGTCATTAATAAAGTAAAGTTTTTCATGATTTAGAATTTTTGTTCAATATGTATATTGGAAAACTGTGCCAGCTTTTTTCTAACAATCATATTGTCCGTTAAAATAACTTTTCATATAGAAGATTCATCCTGTAACTATTTATAACTTTGATCTTAAACTAAATACTTTTTAAAGATGGTCAATCAATTAAAATATATTTCAATTCTTCTGTTTTTTACTTGTATGTCTGTAACTGGATATTGTTGGGGAGTGCTCGGCCATCGCATTGTTGGACAGGTAGCAGAAACATATTTAACTCCAAAAGCAAAAGCTGCCGTGCTTAAAATTTTAGGAACAGAGAGTATTGCAATGGCAAGTAACTGGCCCGATTTCATAAAATCTGATACAGCTTATAACTATCTCTCTCCATGGCATTATGTAAATATTAAGCAAGGCTTAGGTTGGGAAGAAGTAAAGACTTTCCTTGAAAAGGATACTACTGTTAATGCATATAACCGCATTAATTTTCTTGCAAAGGAATTGAAATCAAATAAGCTGCCTGCAGAAACAAAAAAAATGTATCTCCGGATACTTATTCATTTGGTGGGAGATATACACCAGCCGTTGCATGTGGGCAGGCCCGAAGACAGGGGAGGAAACAGTATTAAAGTTTTATGGTTCAGTACACCTTATAATCTGCACCAGGTATGGGATAATGTGCTTATAAATTTTCAGCAGTTAAGTTATACTGAATATGCCTCTGCTATCAATCATCCGGGAACAATAAACATCAAAGCCTGGCAAAAGGAATCAATTGCTCAATGGTTCTATCAGTCCTATAAAGTGGCAGAAGGAATTTATGCTGATGTAAAAGAACCTGATCAGAAACTGGACTACCAGTATAATTTTAAATACTTGTCAGTACTGGATGAGCAATTATTAAAAGGAGGTGTAAGGCTTGCAGGATTATTGAATAATATTTTCTCAAAATAATATTGGAATAATTAAAATAGGTTAACCCTCACCTTGGGATTATGGTAAATCTATTTATTAAATTTTTTGCTAACAGTTTCATATTCAGAACTTATATCCCGATTTAATTCAGCAACAGGCTGCCTGCAAAGGGACCAGTATTGTATAATTATTTTTACAACATTATTAAAATCCTGGTAGTTGTTTTGTTTTTGAAAAAAGCCCTGAACCGTTAGATTCTTATATGCTTCATTAATTGCATACTGAGTTACATAGGTTGTATAAAAAATAAATGGGACAGGTCTGTCCCTTAGTTCCGGGTCATTATCCAACTGGGTCTTAAATTCTATCCCATTTTGCCGTGGAAGATTTACATCACAAAAAATAAGGAATGGTTGCTGATTTGTAATTTTCAAAAAATGATATGCATCAGGTCCATTGGAAAAAAATACAAGAGGATTCCACACTTCTGCATTTCTCAAAGCATTTTTCAATAACAATTGATCATCTTTGTCGTCTTCTATTATGATTATAGGGCCGTCTTTAGGCATGATAAATAGTTTAAGGGATAAACCTGGATTTTTATCATGACAAATATAATATTTTTAAATCTAAGGTTTGCCAAAATGAACTGTGCATAACCAGGTGCATAACAAGTGCAAAAACAAGACTGAAAAAATTTGCAACCAGCATCTTTTGGATGTTATATTTACAGTACAAATGAAGCGCTTGATACCTTCAATAAGTATTAAGTAATTCAGAAAAGAGCATCGGGTTAGTAAGTTTGTTTTGGTTTAAGCAATTAAATAAAAATAGATAAACACTTGATGCTTTTTTTATTGGTAAACCTTTGATTGAAGTGTTATTTACCAATTAATATCCTCTAATATTTTTCCCCTCCATGTAATTCATAAAAGCTTTATTACAAACCCTGTTACCACCGGGAGTAGGATAATTTCCCGTAAAATACCAGTCACCCTTATTATTGGGGCAAGCTTCATGAAGCGTTTCAATGGTTTGATAAATAACCTGTACAGGGATATTTACTTCTTGTGGCGTTATTAACTCAGCAATTTTCCTCGAAATTTCTTTTAAACTAAATGGTTTATAAACCTGCCTTACTATATTCTCTGTATGCAGCAGGTTTTTAGATTCAAGTGCTTTGCACTTTTCAAGCAAAACAGATAAAAGGCTTTCCTGGCCACGCTCTTTAAGTAATGCAACAGCAGCTTTAAAGGCTATAAAATCCCCCATTTTACTCATATCAATGCCATAACAGTCGGGATACCGGATCTGTGGGGCAGAAGAAACAATAATGATTTTTTTTGGGCGCAGCCTGCTCAGCATTCTTATAATACTTTCCTTAAGTGTTGTGCCTCTAACTATGCTGTCATCAATCACCACAAGTGTATCTGTGTCTTTTTTTACGGTGCCATAAGTGATATCATATACATGCTGCACCATTTCATTACGGCTATTATCTTCAGTTATAAAAGTGCGAAGTTTTACATCTTTAATGGCAATTTTTTCGATGCGGATTTTCCGGTTTATCATTTCGGAGAGCTGTGCATCCGTAAAATCTTTATTCCAGCTAAGTATCCTTTCAATTTTTATTTTATTCAGGTAATCTTCTGCACCTTTTATTAATCCATAAAAAGCGGTTTCTGCTGTATTTGGTATAAAAGAAAAAATAGTGTTTTTAAGATCATAATCTACAACTTTAAGAATGGTGGGGCTAAGATTGTATCCCAATGCAATTCTCTCCCGGTAAATTTTTTCATCACTGCCTCGGCTGAAATAAATCCTCTCAAAGCTACATGCTTTCCTTTCCTGTGCTGGTACAATCTGCTCAATTTTATAACTGCCATCAGCAAAAGCAATCAAAGCTGTACCGGGCATGAGTTCTTTTACATCATTTTCTTCCAGGTTAAATGCAGTACGAATTGCCGCCCTCTCACTGGCAGCTACCACCACTTCATCATTCACATAATAATAGGAAGGCCTAATACCGTGTGCATCTCTCATTACAAAGCCATCGCCATTTCCTACAATGCCTCCAAAATGAAACCCCCCATCAAATAAAGGCACAGCATTTTTTAGCACCGATATTATATCCATCTGCCCTGGTTTTTTTTCATCTGCTTTCACCAGGAACTGGTGTAACACTTCCATCATGGCAGCCAGGTCGCTCTGGCATTGAAATTCGCCAGGGCTAATATTGGTTAAGGTAAATAATTCGTCGGTATTTACCAGGTTGAAATTGCCTGCAAGGGCAAGATTTCTTGAAGGGATCGTATTTTTCTTAATAAAAGGATGGCAAAAATTAATATCATTTTTTCCTTGCGTGCCATAACGCAAATGGCCCAGCAATACTTCGCCAAGTACATTAATATGGCCTTTCATAAGGCCGGGATGCAATTTGATATCAGGTTGGTATTTTTCTACTTCTTCAATCTCTTTTCCAATTTGCTGAAAAAGTTCAGCAATAGGTTGATTTGAATTGCTACGGAGGCGGTACATAAATGGGTATCCCGGCTCTGTATTTAATTTCACGGTGGCAATGCCTGCCCCATCCTGGCCACGGTTATGCTGCTTTTCCATCAGCAGGTACAGCTTATCAATGCCATACAATACTGATCCATATTTTTGTTGATAAAAGCTGAAAGGTTTTCTTAAACGAATGAAGGCAAGACCACATTCGTGTTTGATATTATCACTCATGTATTGGGAACTGAAGGGCAAAGTTAAAGCATAGCAATGCCACAAACAAAACTGCGTTGTTTTTTAAGGTTGTTTAAACAAACTAATGAGGAAGAATTTATTTACTATAAGCCACTTATTGTAAGCCCAATCTGATATAGCTTGATATCTGCAGTTACCCCATCTTTAAAAACAGGATTAAAATAATAAGCACCTGAAAGTGTAAAATTGCCATATCCAATTCTTGCCGTAGCTCCTATGCGTGTAGTATTAAAATAAGCTTTGCTCGTGATTTTTTCTGTAAAATTATTTATAGCAGTACCAGATGCATTTTGAAGCGTTTTCCCTTTGGTTTTTGCACTAAGCAATGTACCTGCTTTCAAACCAATAGCAGCCTTTACGCTTTTCATTGGTTTTTCAGGATTTGATGAAAATCTTAACTCAAGAGGGATCTCAAGAAATGCAGTAGATATTTTATATTTTTTAAAATGGTTAGTAGTGTCCTGCGCTACAAAAGGCAGTTTACTCGAATTAGCATTAATATCGGCTCTCATTTTATTGAAATAAATAGCACTGTTGCCTACACCAATACCAAGCGCTACACTAAAGCGGGGATCTGATTTAAAAGGCTTATCCAGCATTAGGTAAACATTTGCACTTCTGTTTAAACCACCTATATGGCTACTTATGCTATCCGGTACCCCGGTCCATTGGTTTGAGTTGATTTGTATTAGAAAATGATCGCCAGGCCTGTTGCCAAGATCATATTTTTTTTTGCCGGAAGTTGTTTGTGAAAAAGAGGCGGAATAAACGATAACAGCTAAAACCAGTACCAGGAATTTTCTCATAATAAGTTCTTGTGCGGCAAAAATAAATGCCTGCAGGGTTAATAAAAGGTTAAATGAAAACAAGAATAGCCTGATATTCAGGCTATTTATTACCATCTAATTGTGGGCCCACCTGGGCTCGAACCAGGGACCACCTGATTATGAGTCAGGTGCTCTAACCAACTGAGCTATAGGCCCGCTAACTTCTCAATTCTATCCACAAATAACTTTGCGGGGCTGCAAAAGTAAGTAAAAACAAATACTGCCTGATAAAATTTCGGAATTTTTCTTATGGCCTTAATCAGTTTATTTTACTTTAAAAGATTAAATGTAACTTATGGCCTGATTGCGATTATTCCTAAACACGTATGATATTCCGGATACAACCATAATTAGAACTTAATTACAATTTATCGGTTAGCTATATACAAACTAAACCTAAGTTTTATGATAAACATTTACTTGAACTTTCAAAAAATAAAAATTTACAGCAATAGACTGTTTCCTTTTATGAAGTTGGTAATACCCTGTTTATTTGTTTTTTGCCTGCAGATTACTTCTATGGCATTAGGCACGGGGAAGCCAACTTTTCATTTAAAAAATAATACATTTAGCTCTTACACAATAATTACCGGAAAAGTAACTGATGAAAATGGTGTTTCCCTTTCGGGGGCAAGTGTGGTGGCGAAAGGAAGCAGCAATGGTACCACTACCAACAGCAGTGGTGAGTTTACATTAAATGTATCCGCAAATACAATTCTTGTTATAAGTTATGTGGGTTATGAAAGCCAGGAAATAAATATTGGAGAACAAACTTCTTTAATTGTATCATTAAAAGCCGCTTCCAGAACAAGTGAAGAGGTAATCGTTGTTGGATACGGTACCGCCCGTAAGCGTGACCTCACAGGCTCGTCAAGCTCCGTAAAGGGTGCAGAAATTGCTAACCTTCCGGCTTTATCTGCCACGCAGGCCATACAAGGAAAAGCTGCGGGTGTTCAGATCATAAACAGCGGTGCACCCGGTAGTGCTCCAAATGTAAGGATAAGAGGAACTGGTTCTATTCTTGGCGGCGTTGACCCTTTATATGTAGTTGATGGCATAATCACTAAAGATATTAGAAACATTAATATTGCAGATATCCTGAGTGTTGATGTATTGAAAGATGCGTCATCAACAGCTATCTATGGTGCAAGGGCATCTAATGGCGTTATCATTATTACCACTAAAGCAGGCAGCAGGTCAAAGTTTACAATCAACTATAATGCTTTTGGTGGCGTAAGATTGCTCACTCATTTAGTTGACATGGCCGGCCCAAATTTGTATGCAGTTTATTCAAATGATGCAGCAGGTGCGCCCGCCATTACTGAAGCAGACATCACTGGATCTACTGATTGGTATAAAAAATTAACCAGGCCAGCTATTTTCCAGAATCATAATCTTTCTGTATCAGGAGGCAAAAAGAAATACCGCTTTTATATCTCAGGTGGGTACCTGAATGAAAACGGAATTTTACTTGATAATAATTACCAGCGTATAACTGCCAGGATTAATCATGATTATGCGGTTACATCCAAACTTAAAATAGGAAACAACCTTGCCTACTCTCATTACAAGTCAGAGAATAAACCTTTTAGCCTTTTTAGTTCTGCATATAATGCAGCACCAATTTTTAATGCTGTAAATCCAGACGGAAGTTATGGCAATACTGCTAAAAGCAATGTGGGTAATCCTTATGCCACACTAAAAACAACAAATAATCGCAGCTTTGGTAACAGGGTTACTGGTTCTTTATGGGGAGAGTATCAGGTCATTAAAGGATTGTCTTTCCGGTCTGCTTTTGGTATTGATTTAGAACAGAATAATGGCTGGAACTATACACCGGTTTATCAAACTAAGCTGCCCGATGGTACACCCGGCAATCAGAAAAATGAGAAATCAGATCTGGGCTTCTCAAGAGATAGCATTTACCAGTGGACATGGGATAATTTTTTAACATATGAAAGAAAATTTGGAACTAAGCATGCTTTGAAACTTACGGCAGGCCATACTGCGGAGCGAAGAAATGGCTGGAGCAGCCGTGCATCTATAAATGATGGAAATGTGCCCAATAATCAGAATGCATGGCAACTGAATTTTAAAGACACTGCTGGCGGGCAGCAAAATTTCCGCGACCCAATTGGTGATTATTTCCACCGTGAATCCTGGTTTGCCAGGGCCAATTATGTTTTCCAGGATAAATTTCTTGTGAACGCTACCTTCCGCAGGGATGGCAGCAGCAACTTTTCTCCTTCCAATAAATGGGGCAATTTTCCGGCCTTGGGCTTAGGCTGGATTATTTCTAAAGAAAAATTCATGGAAACCCAAAAAGCATTTAGCTACCTGAAACTAAGAGCCAGTTACGGGTTATCAGGAAATGATGTTGTAGATGCAAACCAATTTAACCTCAGCCCCAATGAGCGCTATTATGCTTATTTTGGGACTAACCGTATCGATGGCGCTACCGTTACTTCTATAAAAGATCCCAACCTGAAATGGGAAACGGTAAAAGAGTTTGATTTCGGCCTTGAGTTTTCCGCTTTGAATAATAAACTTACAGGAGAAATAGACTACTACCATAAAAATGTTACAGATGCATTGTACCGTATCCTTTTACCCTCTCTTGGTTTTGGGGCGGAATTTTTTACGAACGCTGCAGAAGTTCTGAACCAGGGTGTTGAAGTATCACTTGGGTGGAGCAATACTATTAATACGAATACAAATTATAGATTGAGGGGAAATGTTACTTTCAACAAAAATGAAGTAAAAAATGTTGGTATTGGTCAGGCATTAGAAAGCGGCGACCTTGGTAATGGTTCTAAATCTACACGCACAATTGTTGGGCAAGAGATTGGTGCCTTTTATGTGTATAAGACGGACGGCATTTTCCAAACTGGCGCAGACGTTGCTGCATATCCTCATCTTACGGGCGCACAGCCTGGTGACTTTAAAATTGTAGACATGAATAATGATGGTGTAATTGATGAAAAGGATAAATATTTTGCAGGGTCATACCAGCCTAAAGTTTATTATGGGCTCAATACTACCTTAAACTGGAGACAATGGGATTTTAGCCTGGATATATTTGGCAATGCCGGCAACAAGGTTTATAATGCAAAAAAAGGCCTTCGCTTTGGTGGCAATTATAATATTGAATATGATGTGGCCATAAGACGATGGACGCCAGGTTCCGGAATAAATAATTATCCCCGGGCTTACAACGGAACTGCAGTAGTAAGTGATTATTTTGTTGAATCAGGATCTTATGTAAGAATAAATAATATTTCAGCAGGATATACATTTAAGATTAAGAATACTAACAAAGTATTTAAAAGTTTCAGGGTTTATGCAAGTGCACAAAATCCTCTAATGTTTACCAGCTATACTGGTTTCACACCTGAGTTACCTGGTTCGCAGCTGGCCTCGGGAATTGAATTAAATGCATACCCCATTTCAGCAAGTTATATGTTGGGAGTAAATGTTCAGTTTTAATAATTAAAATTTAAAATCATGCGTCTTATTAATAAAATTTCAATTGGCTTTTTTCTCTTGCTTTTGATAATTGCCGTTGGTTGTAAAAAAACATTTTTGGATGAAGCTCCACGTACAGTTACCATAAATGATCTCATTAATAATCCTGCGGATGGTGCCCAGCGACTAATTGCTGCCATTTATTCAAAATTATACGATTGGAATGTGCACACATTTTCGTGGCTGGGTATATCCAGCATAACTTCTGATGATGCTGAAAAAGGAAGTTTTGCAGGAGATTCCGGTACCGATAAAAACCAACTTGATGACTGGACCTTTGATGCAACCAGCCTTTCATTTGATGAAGTATGGCGTGGCAATTTTGAGGGAATTGGAAGAGCTGCTTATGCTATTAAATTTATTCCAACCATAAATATTCCGGCGGCTGACAAGGACAGGTATATTGCTGAGGCAAAAGTGCTAAGAGCATATTTTTACTGGAACCTCGTAAGATCCTTTGGAGGCGTACCTAAAATAGATAAAGTACTTGAAACTGAAGCCGAGATAACGGCTGCTAGCGTAAGAGCAAGTCAGGCTGTTATTTATGCTTTTATAGAACAGGATTTAAATGAAGCAATACCAAAACTTCCTTCAGTAATCCCGGTAAATGAAAGAGGAAGGGTAAGTAAAGGTGCAGCCCAGGCATTACTTTCCAAAGTGTCGTTGTACCAGCAAAAATGGAGTACAGCAAAATCAATGGCTGATGCAATTATTGGGAGTGGTCAGTATTCATTGGTTAATTATGTCACATTATTCAGGGAAGCCGGGGAGTTTTCTGCGGAGTCAATCTGGGAGGTAAATGCCATAGGCACTACACCTAACAAAGGTGTGGAAGGCTTTTTTGTAACACAGGCGCCTAATGGTCCGGGTGGATTGGGTTGGGGTTTCAATTCACCAACGCCGAACCTTTATAACGCTTACGAGCCAGGTGATATCAGGAGGGGTGCAACAATTATGCAAAGGGGCCAAACTCTTTGGGATGGATTTGTGGTTAACGCCGGGGCACCAAATTTGTATAGTAATTACAAGTCTTATGTAAGTAAGACAATGGAAACATTTAACGGTGACGATTGGAACAGTAACAAAAACTACCGTATTTTTCGTTTTGGTGAAATATTATTGATAAAAGCAGAGGCTGAGAATGAGCTAGGAGATACAACAGCAGCAAAAATAGCTTTGAATCAATTGAGGGTTCGGGCAGGATTATTGCCAGTGAATGCTATTAGCCAGGCAACTATGAGGAACACTATTTACAAAGAAAGAAGGGTGGAAATGGCAATGGAACAGGATCGCATGTTCGACCTCCGGCGCACCGGGCGGGCGGCTGCTGTGATGCAGGCTGTGGGCAAACCATATGTATCACCAAAACATGATTTATTCCCTATTCCACAAATACAAATTAACCTGAGCGGAAACAGGCTTATACAAAACCCAGGCGGGTATTAAATATATTTTAAGAATTTTATTTCATAACATAACAAACTAAAAAAATGAAAAGAATAACAAACTACAAATTAATGTTCGCAGCTTTGGGTGCGGCATTTTTAATGAATGCTTGTAAAAGCAAAACTGACGTGGTTTTACCACCAATTGGGGGCTATAATAATTCTAATGAAGTTGCCGCTTCTAGCTTAAAGGCCCATTGGTCTTTTGATGGCACGCTAAATGAGCGTATCTCCTCTACAGCAGCTACTACAAGCTTGAGAAGTTCTTTTGTAACTGGTATAAAAGGCCAGGCAGTGAAACTTGATAGTGGTTATATTTTATACCCAACTATTACTGCATTAAATAGTAACATCGGAAGTTTTTCTGTTAGTACATGGATATATACACAAAATCAGGGAACGGGCTCACGACCAACGGGTGTTTTTGCATTAACGCTTGGTTCTGCCATGCAGACTGATTGGAACGATGGGCCAATTTTGATTTCTTTGGAAAATGGAAGGCCTACAACATATAATGACACCCTGGTTATTAAAACGAACATCTCAACTTTCAAGGGCGGCGGTTTATTAAAGGGTGATAATATTAATGATTATGGTACGAGAGAAACAGATTTTAAAACTGTGAAAGGTGCCAACAAATGGGTTCATGTTGTAGCAAGGTGGGACGGTGCAGGATCTTTTATAGATTTCTACGCTAATGGTGTTAGAGTTTCTAATAATAATTTCAGGTTTCGTGAAGCTGCTGGTATTGGATTTGGCAACATGACCGTAAAGACAGGTGCGAACACCCAGGTATTATTTGGTGGATACCCAAATAATACAAATGGATTTCCCTTATCTGCTATACAGGGCTTTCAAGGGTTGTTTAGAGGGAATATCGATGAAACTCGTTTTTATAACAAAGCATTGACTGACGACGAAATCACCGCTCTATATCAATTGGAGTTGGCTGGAAGATAATTTTAAATTTTTAATAAAGGCTGCCGCAATAAACGGCAGCCTTTTCTTTTCAATCAATGTATATGCTGAAAAATGCTTTGATATGTAGCCTTGCCTTTATGATTTACTCTTGCAGTAAAAAAGAAGAGGTAATAGTTCCATCAAATACATTTATAGTAAATGGTTTCAATATAAACGGGACCAATGCTACTGCTCAATACAATATTAATTATCTCCCAACAATTAAATTATCGTTTTCTTCACCTGTAAACAGAAGTACAACAGGAGCAGGTATCAGCCTTGTGGAAAATGGGAATGCAATTATCCCCCTCAGTTTTTCTTTTGAGCAATTGGACAGTACAATTGTAATTCAGCCTTCATCGGGTTTAAAACCGCTCACTCGTTATGTAATTTTTGCAACAAATGCTTTAAAATCGGTACAAGGAACTAATCTTCAATCTGATTTCCAGGCCAGCTTCGTTTCAAAAATTGACTCCTCCGATAAATTTCCCATCCTCTCAGACAATCAATTATTAGACACAATTCAAAGAAGAACATTCAAATACTTTTGGGAGTTTGGTCACCCTGTAAGTGGCATGGCAAGAGAACGAAATACAAGTGGCGACCTGGTAACTACCGGTGGAACTGGTTTTGGCATTATGGCCATCATCTCTGCTGTTAACCGCAACTTTATTACAAGAATAGAAGGCAGGGACCGCATTTTAAAAATTACAAATTTTCTTACTAATAATACGACCCGCTACCACGGCGCATTTGCACATTGGATCAATGGCAGTTCGGGAGCAACCTTGCCATTTAGCAGTAATGATAATGGGGCAGATCTTGTAGAAACATCTTTTCTTTTAGAAGGATTAATTT
>JBDSYV010000194.1:0-5343 GCA_040110925.1 Ferruginibacter sp.
AATAAAGTAGCAGCATCATCCGACTATAATAATTACAAACGATTAAAAGATTTAGCCAACGAGTATAGTGCAGATTTTCTTTTTGAAACAAATGTAGGCGCCGGGCTGCCGGTAATAGGAACACTCAATGATTTAATCCGAAGCGGTGATGAAATTACAAGGATTGAAGCTGTACTCAGCGGAACACTAAATTTTGTTTTTAATAATTATGATGGAAAAACAGCTTTTGCCAATGTGGTAAAACAAGCGCAGGATGAAGGTTACACAGAACCAGACCCCCGCCTTGACCTTGGTGGAAAAGATGTCATGCGCAAAATAATGATCCTGGCAAGGGAAGCGGGCCTTCAGATACAAATGGAAGACATCAGCAATAATTCCTTCATGCCCGAAGTATGTATGCAAGGCAGCGTGGATGATTTTTACTCTTCAATGATTAAAGAAGAAGAACATTTTAAAAACATTTACAATTCTGCAGTAGCAGAAGGAAAGAAATTGAAATTTGTGGCAAAGTATGACGAGGGAAAAGCCTCAGTAGGTTTACAACATATTGACCCTGCACATGATTTTTACCATTTGTATGGTAAAGACAATATCGTTTTATTTTATACAAAACGATATGTAGATCAACCACTCGTTGTGAAAGGCGCAGGAGCTGGTGCTGAAGTAACAGCTTCAGGTGTATTTGCAGATATTATTCGTACAGCAAGAAGCTAAGAGAAGTATATCAAATGAAATAAACAAGTTGTTACAATATTTTCTCTTTTCACTCTTTTGCTCTTTCACCTATTAGCTAAAAATCAAAAGCTAAGCGCATCAAGGAGAAAAAGGGGTAATATAAAAATTACACTTTTATATTTTTAGCTGAACAACTTACTATTAAACTTATTAATCTCTTTTAGAAAAACAGGATGAAAAAAGTTAAGCTACATATTCCGGCTACTGTTGCAAACATGGTTTGTGGCTTTGATATTCTCGGCATGGCCATCAATGATCCTTGTGATGAAATGGAAGTAAGCCTTAGTGACGAACCAGGTATAAGGATAACTCATAAGGATCATTATGACCTTCCTTCCGACCCGGAAAAAAATGTATCAGGGGTTTCTTTACTCGCATTGATGCAGGAATATAAAAAGCCAACGGGCTTTGATTTAATAATAACAAAACATATAAAGCCCGGTAGTGGCCTTGGTTCCAGCGCTGCTGCCGCAGCAGGTGCTGTAGTGGCTGCAAATCATTTGCTTGGAAATGTTTTTTCAAAAGAAGACCTGGTTCGTTTTGCCATGAATGGTGAAAAACTTGCCAGCGGCGTAAAACATGCAGATAACATTGCTCCTTGCATTTATGGCGGCATTACACTCATTCGTTCCATTTTTCCATTAGATATTATTGCCATTCCTGCACCGGTTTTATTTGTTACAGTAGTGCATCCGCAGATAGAAGTAAAAACATCAGATGCACGACAGATTCTTCGCAAAGAAATATTGCTGAAGGATGCTATTTACCAATGGGGCAATATTGCCGGGCTGGTTGCAGGCCTTATGAAAAATGACTATGCACTCATCAGCAGATCGCTGGAAGACGTAATCATTGAACCCATAAGAAGCATGCTGATACCGGGCTTTGATGATGTAAAGCAAAAAAGTAAAGCTGCCGGGGCCCTTGGTGGTGGCATTTCAGGCTCTGGCCCATCCATTTTTATGTTGAGTGAGAATGTTGTTATTGCTAAGCAGGTTGAAATGGAGATGATTGAAATTTATAACAAGATTGGAATTGAATACAAGACTTATGTTACTACAATAAACAATGAGGGTACCCTCGCCCTGCCTACCGGACAGTCAGGCCCAACCCCTCTCCTTTGAAAGGAGAAGGGCTAAAATGAAGTCTCTTAAATTTTAATACTACCATGAATTTTTACAGTACCAATAAAACGTCTCCCCCGGTTGATTTTAAGGAAGCCACTATTAAAGGACTGGCACCTGATAAAGGGTTGTTCTTCCCGGAAATATTGCCACAAATTGAAAAAGACTTTATTCAGAACATAAACAATTATACCAACGCTGAAATCGCTTATCGTGTTATTGCTCCTTATGTTTCGGATTCAATACCTCCAAAAGTATTGCAAGGCATCGTTGAAGAAACAATCGATTTTGACATACCATTGATTAAAGTATCAGATAATATTTTTTCACTTGAATTATTTCATGGACCAACCCTGGCTTTTAAAGATGTTGGCGCAAGGTTCATGAGTAGATGCCTGGGATATTTTGCAAAAGAAAAACAAGAAAAAGTCATTGTACTTGTTGCCACTTCCGGCGATACAGGTGGTGCAGTAGCCAATGGATTTTTTAATGTGGATGGAGTAGATGTGGTCATTCTTTATCCCTCGGGCAAAGTGAGCAGTGTGCAGGAAAAGCAATTAACTACGCTTGGGGGTAATATTCATGCGCTGGAAGTAGAAGGAAATTTTGACGACTGCCAGCGCATGGTAAAAGAGACTTTTTCTGATGAAGCACTGAATAAAAAAATATTTTTGACTTCTGCAAATTCAATCAATGTGGCCCGCTGGCTGCCGCAACAATTTTATTATTTTTTCGCCTGGAAGCAATGGGCAGATAAAGACAATCCACCGGTAATATCTGTACCCAGCGGCAACTTTGGAAATATTTGTGCAGGGTTATTAGCTCACAAGTCGGGCTTACCAGTAAAACATTTTATGGCAGCCTGTAATGCCAATGAGGTTGTACCTAAATTTTTCAGCAGCGGAAAATATCAGCCTCAAAAAGCCATTGCCACCATTTCAAATGCCATGGATGTAGGCGATCCCAGCAATTTTGTTCGTATTCTTGAAATGTATAAAAATGATGAGGAAGGTTTGAAAAAAATTATGAGCAGTGTAAGCATCTCTGACGAAGTAACAAAAGATACTCTTAAAGAAGTTCTTGAAAAAGAAAATTACCTTCTTGACCCTCATGGCGCAGTGGCATTTACAGCATTACAACAATACTTATCTCTTCATAAAACTGACAAAGGCATATTTTTAGAAACTGCACACCCGGTAAAATTTTATGATGTGGTAGAGCCCGTTATTCAACGACCGGTTCCTATTCCGGAATCTGTTCAGGAGCAATTAAAAAAAGAAAAGAAAAGTATAAAAATGGCAGCACAAAATTCAGCACTCAAAGAATTCCTTAAAAATATATAACAGATTCAATCTTTGCTTCCTCATTGTTTCCTATAAAATATATTATATGTTCTAAATTACTCCATATGACATCTTAGTTATAACCGCACCATTTCAACATTCCCTGCTTAAATGCATAAAATGTTCCTCCGGAACATTTACACATTTGTTATTTCGGGTCTACCCAGAAATTATTCCTACGGAACATGGAGCTTGCTAAATCTCCATTTTTTTAAAATTTATTTTTTGGAACTTACATTGTGTTTTGCCCTGAAATTATTCTTATTGACATTCCATATTCACTGTTCCGGATGAACATTACTTCGGTAGCCCATTGGGATATCGTAAAACATTTGTCGTTCCGAAGGACCGTTTTATTGACAGAAATAAATTAGCTTTTATATTTCGAAGGATCAAAATATAGGTATCACCGTGGTTTTATTAGGCATTATTGTTCCAGCGGAACGTTTTATATACGGACATAGGTATTCTTTATTGTTCCGTAGGAACATTTCATCGGTAGCCAGGATTTTTGCAGTGCATTTGGCGTTCCGGAGGAACGGTTTGTGCTTCATAAATATTTAATTCATCCAAAAATATTTGTATTTTTCTCTCTAAACTCTTGTTATGGCAAACACATATACGCAACTTCATATTCAATTTATTTTTGCCGTAAAATATCGTCGGGCCTTAATCAATACAGATTGGAAGGATGAATTACACAAGTATATCACCGGGATTTTCCAGGCTAATGACCACAAAATGCTACAAATAAACAGCATGCCTGACCATATACATATTTTAATTGGCATGAGACCCACACAGGCAATTTCTGCCTTGATACAAAATGTAAAAACCGAAAGCAGCAAGTGGATTAAAGAGAAGAAATTTTGTAAGAGTAACTTCGCCTGGCAGAATGGATATGGAGCCTTTTCATATTCTAAAAGCCATATTCAGAATGTTATAAGGTATATCCAAAACCAGGAAATACATCATAAGAAAGAAACATTTCTATCTGAATACAAACGGTTCCTGAAAGCTTTTGAAATTGATTATGACGAACAATATATTTTTAAAGAGCCAGAATAAATCCATAAAAAATCCCGCATCAGCGGGATTCAATATTATTTTGATAGACGATCTTATTCTGCTACTACTTCAAATTCAACTTCGGTTTCGTTGCCGTTACCAAAATCAATTTTTGCTTTGTAAGTACCCAGTTCTTTCACTTCGTCAATGATGTGAATACGGCGACGGTCAATTTCGTAACCTTTTTGCTCTTTAATAGCACGTGCTATCTGAACAGAAGTTACGCTACCAAAAATCTTACCACTGGTTCCTGTTTTAGCACCAATCTTTAAAGCACCATTGGTCAGTACAGCAATTACGCTGTTCAGTTCAGCAAGAAGCTTAGCTTCTTTCTTACCCTGGTGTTTTACTTTCTCCTGTAGTTGTTTCAGGTTGCTTGGGCTGGCTTCAATAGCCAGTTTGGAAGGTATCAGGTAATTACGGCCATAACCGTTTTTCACCGTTACCAGTTCATTTGTTCCACCTAAGTTATTTACATCCTGTATTAATATTACCTGCATTGTTTTGCATTTTTACCCAATGGCGCTTTCGCTACACTTTCCCTACTAAAAGGTTAGGGTGGTTAAAAGTATTGTTTAATAAAACCTCATTTCCCTCCCCCAGAAAGGAGATGGCCGGGGCTCTATTTTAAAAGATCAGTTACATACGGCAATATTGCCATTTGACGGGATTTCTTTACTGCTTCGCTTACTTTACGCTGAAACTTCAATGAGTTCCCGGTAATACGGCGTGGCAATAATTTACCCTGTTCGTTCAGGAATTTTTTAAGAAAATCTCCGTCTTTGTAGTCAATGTAGCGGATGCCCATTTTCTTAAAGCGGCAGTATTTCTTCGGCCTCTTCTCAGCCTTAATGGCTGTAAGGTATTTTATCTCGTTTGCTTTTGCCATGATTAAGCCTCTTGTTTTTGTGATGATGGTTCAAAATGTTTTACACCACTTCTCTTTCTGCCATTGTACTCCACGGCGTATTTATCGAGTACAGTAAACATGTGACGCATAGCTGATTCGTCACGCAAAAGTTGAATTTTCAACTTTTCATTGAAGCTGGTTGGCGCACTGTATTCCATTACCC
>JBDSYV010000195.1:0-26690 GCA_040110925.1 Ferruginibacter sp.
GTAGTTATACAGTTACTGAAGGCAACCAGTCTGGATGGGTTCATACTACAGCAACATCTGCTAATTTGACCTTAACCACCTGCGTAAATCCTGCAACAGTTTTATTTGGAAACGTTTGCCTTGGTGCCGGAAGAACTGGTGGCGGAGGTTTAGGTTTCTGGACTAACAAAAACGGACAAGCATTACTTACAGCCAGCAGCTTGTGTGCATTAAATACACTTTGTCTTAGAAATGCTGATGGCTCTAATTATGATCCAGTTTCCGGCTGTCCTGCACCTACAAATTCCCAGGTAAATGCAGGTAAAACAAGTCTTAAAAATTGGCTGTTAAATGCTTATGCAACCAATATGTCTTACATGCTTTCAGCCCAGTTAGCAGCATTAAAACTAAATGTTTTGTTAGGCTATGTTGATGGCACGAGACTTATCTATGCTCCAGGTACAAATTCTGCAAATGCAGCAGGTTTTGCAACAGTAAACGATGTAATGGCCGAAGCAAATTCTTTGCTTTGTGCAAATGGGGTCATAGATGCTGGTAATCCATTAAGGGCAAGAGCTGAGGCTGTGAAGAACGCATTAGAAGGAGCAAGTTCCAACAATAATTTTGTTCAGCTACAACCTTGCGCTATAGCTCTCCCTACTAATGCTATTTCACAAAACACACGCAGACCAATAGTAACTGACAAGCCTGTAGAGGTTAATGCATTATGGTTAGTAAAAGCCAGCCCTAATCCTTCAAAAGATTTTTTCAACTTGACCATAATCAGTGACAATCGTGTGGAAGTAATCACTTTAAGGGTTATTGATTTCCAGGGAAGAGTAATGGAAACTCGCAATGGTTTACGAAGCGGTCAAACAATACAGGTAGGCAACAATTTACGGCCAGGAACATATCTTATAGAAACAGTTCAAGGCAAAGACAGGAGATCCCAAACAATTATTAAACAATAGGATTTTCTCAAAATAAAAAAACCCGGATGTGTCCGGGTTTTTTTATTAAGAAAAAATTAACCATAGCTTTGAAATGCAGTGGTATTTAAAATTAGTTTTTGTTATACACTTGCGCTGAAGCACTGTTTTTCAATAATACCAGCATTGTTTTTCCTTTGTTATTTAAATAAACTATTTTCCTTACCTCTCCACGGGCTATTAAACCCGACGTTGTAGAAGGTATAGCTTGAAAATGACCGTCGCCCAATCCCTTAAGCAGCAATACCGCTGTCGCATCATAAACACCTACCATAACGGCTGGATCATTGCTATTGCCACCTGCAATAATATCATTGATCTTGTCTCCGTCAAAATCCTCAATGACCATGTCGTTAATGTTTGAAAATTGTGCTTTATCAGGAAATGCAATGAATCGAAAAACCCCGTTTCCTTCATTCATTAAAACACCTGAAGAGAAAAAATTGGTCCTGTAAATATCCATGCCCTTCTTTTCTGATTCAGTAAAAATGTCATCCAGTGTTTTACCGGAATAATCTTTGTAGCGAACAAATTTCTTTCGCATTGAAGGCACCTGGTCAATCAATTGATCCCTGCTAAATAAAGGATAACATTTGCCCTGGTTAAAATATCCTAAAACAGCATCATAACTACCATTACCATCAAAGTCTTTTGCATAAATCGTACAGGGCTCATTTATATTCCCCTTAATGCTTGAGTTTAAACCGCGGTTCGCCAATACAAAATCTGGTTTTCCATCATTATTAAGATCAGCAATTTTCATATTATACCACCATCCGCTAAAATCTTCCATACTGATCATGCTGTCTTTGTTAGATGGTAATGCTATGCTTACTTTAAAACTTTTCTTTACAAATTCTTTTTTGTCAAAATTATAAACCTGCATCGGCATCCATTCTCCGGTTAAACATAATTCCTTTTCTCCGTCGCTATCAATATCTACCCAGAGCGCCTGGTTAATGATACCAGGATTAAGTAATGATTTTGCATAGGTTGCCGTAACATCTGTAAAACTGCCTTTATTATTTTGCAATAACATGCTCCTTTCTGCCTTTGGAAATGCTCCGGGAATTACATGACCACCTACGAATAGATCAAGGTCGCCATCGCCATCGAAATCAAGTGAAATAACACAGGTACCATTGTAACCAATTGCAGGTAGTGCTTTAGCAGAGCGAATAAAATTGCCTTTGCCATCATTAAAATATAGCCTGTCCTGGTAGTCACTGCTACCTGCTGCAAATTCAGCACCACCACTAACAACATACAAGTCTAAATCGCCATCACCATCAGCATCAATAAATACTGAACCCATGTCTTCAAATTTTTTATCTGCTAAAAATGCGCTTTGCTTTTTTAAAACAAACTGACCAGCTGTGGTTTGCAGCATAAGCTGTCCTTCAATACCAGAAGCACCGCCGATATATATATCTTCCAATCCATCATCGTTCACGTCAGCCTTCGCAAAATACGGCCCTTTGCGACTGCATTTGTAGGGGATTAGAGGTTCTTTTTTAAAATCAATGAATTCGTTTTCAGTATGTTTATATTTTATTTTGCCACTATTGGTAATGTCAGTGAAGAGTGTGGGCTGTTTTTCAATTGAAGGGCTGCTTAGCTTTGCATCACTCTCATAAAGGGTGAGCAACTGGTTGGCCGATACATTTTGAAGTATTATTTTTTTTCGGGATGGAAAAGTTATTTCAACACGGGATATATTTTTTTTATTTCCAAGCCCAAAATGCAGAACGTGTTCTGAAGAAGATAAAAAACCACGCTGGGGATTATAATGTTGTAACTGGATAGAACCATCTGCAAAAATTAATTTTACAACTGTACCATATTCTTCATTAAATCCAGTGTGATCTTGATAAAATTTAAATCTTAAAAAACCATTTCCGGGTTCAGTTTCGATTGTATTGTTTTTTAAAATAAAAGCAGGAGCATCTATATTATTCACGACCAGGTCCAGATCGCCGTCATTATCCAGGTCCGCATATCCAGCCCCATTTGAAAATGAAGCCGGGGCATCGGTCCAATTGCTTGTAGCGTTTTCAAATTGTAATGTACCATTGTTCTTATAAAAATAATTTTTTACTGGTACCTCCGGCATACTCTTGAGCCATGAATTAAGATCAACTCCTTTGCCTTGATTCATGGCGTTAATGATGGAATCTAAAACAAATACTTTATAATCCCAATCGGTCATGTCACGTTTAAGACCATTGGTGATATAAATATCTTTCCAGCCGCTGTTATTATAGTCGGCAGCAAGGACACTCCAGCTCCAGTCTGATTCAGCTATGCCTGAGTAATTGGCTATTTCGCTAAAACTTCCATCAGCATTATTTAATTGAAAGGAATTGCGTGGATACTGGTAATACAAGCCGTATTGCAGGAGCATATTAAATTTATCATAGTTCTGGTTTACCGCAAACAATTGTTTTTGTCGTACAGGTTCTTCTACTGCCATATCCATAACCAATATATCTTCATGGCCATCATTATTTAAATCGCTTATTTCTGAACCCATTGATGAAAAACTGGTGTGCCTGATGTAGTTACTCAACTTATTGCTAAAAGTGCCATTTCCATTATTGATATAAAGAAAATCAGGCTTGTTAAAATCGTTGGCAACATATATATCCGGTCGTCCATCATTATTGATATCTGCTATGGAGGCGCTTAAACCGAAGGCATGGTTAATAAGCCCTGCCTTCTTTGTAATATCAACAAATTTTCCTCCACGGTTTTCGAAAAGCCGGTCACTGACGTAAACCGTATTGGTATCTTCAGCATATACCGTTTTACCATTTTCAATTGTTCCGGGAATGGTCATTGATTTACTAAAATCAATTGGATGATTTACGAAATAAACATCCTTATCTCCATCATTATCAAAATCAAAAAAATATGCCTGCATAGAGTAACTTGATTCATTTAATCCATAAGCAGCTGCTTTATCAGTAAATGTGCCATTCCCATTATTAATGTAAAATATTTTTGTGCGCAGCTTAGGATCTTTATAACCAGACTTGCATACAAAAATATCGATGTATCCGTCATTGTTAATGTCAACCATTGTGGCACCGGTTTTTATGCCTGCCCCACCAGAAACGCCGGCACTTTCAGTTATATCACGAAATTTAAAGTTGCCCAGGTTTAGATATAGTTTGTTACTTCCAAGTGTGGATGTGAAATAAATATCCGGAAGATTATCATTATTTATATCACCAATGGCAACCCCTGCACCTACATATAAATATTCGTACAGGTAAAGAAACATAGCTGGTGTTTCATCAATATCATTGCGGAATGTTACGCCAGAACTATCAGCAGTAACTGTGGAAAAAAGTTTACCACCTGGTTTGGGATCATGAGAGGCGATAGCAGTTGCTAAAAGAGGTAATAATAAGCATTTACGCAAATTAGAGATTGGCATTGTCTTGATTATTTGGTTTCATTTGGATAAAGTAATTTTAAAACGTGTTTTCCGATAATCTTTCCCTGTTCTATACTAATACGGGCGGTTTCCGGGTAATGAATTCCTGCATAAACCCTGCTCCAGCTTACTTCCCGTGAAGCTGCATAAAACGAAGTGAATTTTCGCACTTCGTTTCCAAAAGCAACTTCAGTGTTGTCTGCAAACGCAAAACCTTCTCCGAACAAATTTGTGAGCACAGTAGCGGCGGCATTGGAAATAACTGCATGGCCACTTGTAAATTCGGGAAAGGATGGAGTTTGAATATAAGGTTGCCAATTCTTATTCACATAATCATTTATGACTGTAATAGGCCTGATCAAATTGGTTTTAAACTTTTCATCCCAACAACCTATAAATGCATCCATTAATGCAATGGATGTTAGTGTATATGCAAGTGATGAACGGGCAGCAGATTCCTGTTTTATTTCACAAGCTTGCTTAGTTATCATTAACCAGTGCCCGCCGGGAGAAATTTTATGGATAAAATAATTTAAATGGCCGAGGTTAACAGAAACATTCGGATTATCATCCCAATATCGTGCAATGAGTTTTTGGGTACTGTCCAGGTTATTTGTGAGGGTATATAATTCCATCATTGTTTTATAAAAGCTGGAATTTTTTTTCATGCTGTATTTAAGTTTCCTCGTAGGAGAAAACTGGCCCGCTGAATTTAAAGTAAATGGCCTTATGGTATTCCAATGTGGTTCTATAGCCTGTGCATAATCAGCCGGGGTAGGGCGCCAGGTTCCTGCTTTGTTCGTATATGTAAACCTGGGAAGACCGCGGGATTGATTGTAGTTATCCTGTTTAGCCCAACTGTAAATGCTATCCGCAATTGCCTTTGCAAATTGCAGGGAATTGTTAAGTTGCATACTGTCATAGCCTACATTCCTGAGAGAATCCATATATGATTTTCGCCAGTTTTCTATTTTATATTCGGAGCCTACAAGGTTTTGCGCAACAAATGAAAAAGCAAGTGCTGCTGATACATAGTTATCAGGCCTTGCCATACTTCCAGATTTTGGCAATCCGCCTAATCCATTAAGTTTATTTGAAAAAGATGGCAAAGAAGAATCTTCCATACGGATGCACTCGTAATATGCAATATTGGGATAGGCATAAATGCGACAAGCTATAGGAGGCGGAAAAAAATCCACCATAACCGTATTAATTAATAGAGTGTTTAGCTGGTGAAGATATGCCGCCTTATCCTGGCAAAAGGCATTTCCGAAAAGCATGCATAAGGAAAAAACAAAGCATATTATTTTTAAACGAAAATTTTTAAGCATAATATTTTTCTACTAAAGGGAAACCCGGTATAGTTTTAAAAATTTTTGAAATTTCAACATTAAAAATAGCAAATAAACCGGTAAGAAAGTTCTGATTAATAGGCGTTAGAAAAATTCATATGTATGACCCTTTTATTAAATATTAAAAAAGCCCAGGGAATATTTACCTTAATTTTGCGCTGTGAAAAATTTCAGACATCAACATCAGCGTCCAAAGAAAAATACATTAGTTGTTGGCAGGGAAGCCATCCTGAAAGCATTTAAAGAAGGCAAACAACTTGACCGTATTTATATGCAATCCACCATTCATGGCGAAGCGATAGATGACATAAAAAAATTAGCAGCAGAATACCTTGTTCCCATAAATAAGGTTCCGGTAGAGAAACTGAACAATTTTAATGTGAGCAATCATGAAGGCTGCATTGCACAGATTTCCAAAATACAATACCAGGACCTGCAGCAGATCATTTCATTTGTGGTTGAAAATGGAGAAGCCCCCTTATTAATTATTCTTGATGGTATTACAGATATAAGGAATATTGGCGCCATTGCCCGCAGCGCATATGCCATGGGCGTCCATGCTATCATTATTCCCGACCGGGGTATTGGTTCTCTCAATGAAGATGCTATTCTTACTTCTGCAGGAGCACTTGAGCTAATTGCTGTGTGCAGGGTAAGCAGTTTGATGAAAGCCGTAGATACACTCCATCTCAATGGGATTAAGGTTTATGCTGCAGAAATGAAGGCAACAAAAAAAGTATTTGAAATAGATTTCAAAGAACCCGCTGCAATTATTCTTGGTGGTGAGGAGCATGGCATATATCCTGCTCTTTTGAAAACCTGCGATGACCAATTCAAGATACCAATGCCCGGTGATTTTGAATCTTTGAATGTGTCCGTTGCCGCTGGTATAAGTTTGTACGAAGTGGCGAGACAGCGACATTCCTAAGTTTTATTTTCTCACAGGTAAGTTGTATTATTTTTTTTACTGCAATATTGTTTGTAATACCAGATTAACCATTTTGACTTAATGATGTTCAGAAAATCCTCATGCTGAATCCATATAAAAAATTGGTGTACCTACAATAAAATATTATCTTAACCTTAATATTTTTACCAGCAAAGTTATCACCCTAAAATAAAATGATGGAAACGCCAGCTATACAACAGGCTTTTTTTCAGCATATAAAGACAAGCCTTCCACCACATTTATCATTGGTAGAAGAGATTGCTGAATTACTCGATTTAAGTAATGACAGCGCTTACAGGCGCATCCGTGGAGAAAAACCTATAAGTTTCGAGGAGATACAAAAGCTTTGCAGCCATTTTAAAGTCTCGCTTGATCAGTTTCTACATTTGGAAAGTGATGCCTTAATTTTCACAGGAAGAGTGAATACAAAATCAGAAACTGTTTTTGAAGATTACCTGAATATTGTACTGAAACAATTGAGTCTTATCAATAGTTTTGAAAACAAACATATTTATTTTTTGATGAAGGATATGCCTCCTTACATTCATTTCCAGGTGCCTGAACTGGCAGCGTTTAAATTTTACTTTTGGAAAAAATCAATCCTGCATGAACCTGAAATGCAGAAAGTAAAATTTTCATTTGATGATCCCAGGTATGAAAAATATCATGTTATCAGTAAAAAGGTAATTGATATGTACAACAAAATACCAATGACTGAGATCTGGAATATTGAAAGCATCAACAGTTCATTAAGGCAAATAGATTTTTATAAGGATATGGGATTTTATGAAAGCAAAGAGGATGTAAGAATACTTTATAAGAAAATGGGAGAGCTGGTTGATCACATTGAACGGCAGGCAGAACTGGGTCTGAAGTTTAATATGGGTACAGAACCAAACGCTAACTCGGTACCTTACACTCTTTTTGTAAATGAACTTATTCTCGGCGATAATACCTTTATGGCAGAACTTGGTAATGTGCGAATGACCTTTCTTAACCATAGCGTTTTGTATTTTATTGGTACAAGGGATGAACAATTTAACGATGCAATGTTTACTAATATGACCAACCTTACGAAAAAATCTACTATGATAAGCACAGTAGGGGAGAAGGAAAGAGTAAGATTTTTTAAAAGACTGCGCAATAAAATACAGCAACTGGAAAGTTCTCTTGGCAGATAGTTGGTAATTTTACCAAATGGAATTTCCCGGAAAAAAGATAACACTTGTAGAATGCCCCCGTGATGCCATGCAGGGCTGGTCGCATATTATTCCTACCGAAAAAAAAATAGCCTACATTAATGCTTTGCTCAATGTTGGTTTCAATACTATTGATTTTGGAAGTTTTGTTTCAGCCAAAGCTATTCCGCAAATGGCGGATACAAAAGAAGTAGCAAGCCATCTGCAATTGGTAAATACCAAATCAAAACTTCTTGCCATTGTTGCCAATGAACGAGGTGCAATAGAAGCTATAAATTATGAAGCCATTTCTTTTCTTGGTTATCCTTTTTCAATTTCAGAAACATTTCAACAGAAAAATACAAATGCAGGCATTAACGAATCTTTGGAAAGGGTTGCCCGGATTCAAAGCATTTGCATAGGAGCCGGTAAACAACTCGTTGTGTATATCTCTATGGGATTCGGAAATCCATATGGCGATCCTTATAATGAAAAAATTGTTGGGGAATGGGCAGGCAAATTAGTGGAACTGGGTATAAAAATTATTTCGCTGGCAGACACTGTAGGGCTGGCAACAGCAGAGCAGGTTTTCTCTGTTACAAAAAACATCATTGAATTATTTCCGGGAATTGAAATAGGCGTTCATCTTCATTCTGCTCCTGGTAACTGGAAAGCCAAGGCCGATGCGGCTTTGCAGGCTGGTTGCCGCCGCTTTGATGGAGCACTGAAGGGTATAGGTGGATGCCCAATGGCCGGGGATGATCTTGTAGGTAATATGAATATGGAGCAAATGATTGCGCATTTTAATTCACTTAATTATTCTACCGGTATTGAAAATGACGCACTGCAAAATTGTTTAAAGATGGCAAATGAAATTTTTATTTAAATAATGTAATCATGAAATTTCATGCAGAGTTTACACCAAAACCTTTGGTTCAAAAAATAAATCACAAGGATAAATTATTGTTATTAGGTTCATGCTTTACCGAACAGATTGGAGCAAAGCTTTCTAAGAGTAAATTCGATGTGTTGGAAAATCCTCATGGGATTGTATTTAATCCTATCAGCATTGCAGCAGCAATAAGGGCTTATTGCAAGGCATACCATTACAAGGAAAATGATTTATTTTTTTACAATGAATTATGGGGCAGCTGGCATCATCATACAAAATTTTCCAGCATTGACAAAAACACAGCACTTCAACAAATTAATCAATCACAAAAAAAAGCGATTGATTTTATAAAAAATGCAGATTGGATTTTATTAACCTTAGGGTCAGCATTTGTTTATGAACGTGAAGATGCAACTGCCGCGGCTTATGCAAACGTTGTAGCTAACTGCCATAAATATCCTACTGATAAATTCAACCGCCGGTTATTGGAACCAGGAGAAATTATGGTTCAATTAAGTCAAATGATGGATGAAGTTTGGGCAATAAATGCGAAAGCAAAATTTATATTTACTATCAGCCCGGTACGGCATCTGCGGGAAGGTTTTGTAGAAAACAACCGCAGCAAAGCTGCATTGATACAGGCTGTACACAATATTACATCAGGAAATGTTTTTTATTTTCCAGCGTACGAATTGGTGATTGATGATTTAAGGGATTACCGTTTCTATGCCGAAGATATGGTGCATCCTAACTATGCAGCTACCAATTATGTTTGGGAGAAATTTATTTCAACCTGTATTGATGAACAGTCACAAAAACTCATGGATGAAATAAACATCATCCATTCTGCCCGCCATCATAAAGCATTTAATCCTGCCTCTGAAGCACATAAATTATTTTTGAAAACAAATTACCGGCGGGTAAAAAAAATGAAGGATGAAAACCCGTATATAAATTTTAGCGAAGAGGCAGCTTATTTCAGTTCATAATACTCTGTTTTGTATAAGGTATTTTATGAAAAATTTGCTTATTCTCGTTTGTCTACTCATATCCGAAAGTAGCTTTGCTCAAAAGCCATACAGGCATTCACCCCTATATCAGCGTGGCTTGTATTTGTCTTTTAATCCTCATTCAATTTTTGAACCACAACAAGGTGCTGTAGGAATAGGTGCAGGTTACAGGATTAATAAAAGGTGGGAAGTCTGGAATGAATTAAATTATTTATACAAAGGTTTCCTTCAAGACCCCAACGAATTTAAAAATCTACAGGGCATAAGAAATATTACAAGTCTGAAATATTTTTATAACAACAAACATGGATTTTTTGTAGGCACTGAATTCCGGTACAAGCATTATTCTTTTGATGACAAAAATACTTTTATCAACAGCCAGTTAAATGATACACTTAGAAATATTCCTTATAAATCAAGCCACACATTATTAGGAGGAGGCGTTTTTTGGGGAAAGCGTTTTAAGGTTACTGCCAATGGAAAATTTGAACTGGAAGGTAATGTTGGCCTGGGGGTGAAGCAACGTTATATTAAAAGAAAGCAGGTTCCAGCCGGGTATGAAAAAATTAATTATTATGTAAAAGACAGAATATTCCTTTTACCGGATTTTGATGAGGAGCAGTCATTACCATACTTTCCGGCTATTGTGAGATTTATTTATCATCTTTAAAATCAATGAATCCTGTCACCTCTTATTTCCTGGCTCTTCATAATTTCCTTTTCATAAGCCAGCCACTCGGCCCATCGCTTACGTACAATTTTTTTATCAATGTAATGTTCTGCCAGCGTAATGAACAAAGTATAATGCCCTGCTTCACTTTCCATAAACCTGCGGTAAAAGTTTCGCATATATTCATCATCCAGGTTTTCACTCAATCTTTTAAACCGTTCACAACTTCTTGCTTCTATCAAGGCCATGATAAGCATCTGGTCAAGAAAGCGATCATTTGGACTTCCACCTTTTTTCTGAAAATCTAGCAACTTATTTACATAAACGTCTTTGCGTTGCCTGCCCAGGATTAAATTTCTTTTTTTTAGTTCTGCCAGCACGGTTCTGAAATGGCCCCATTCTTCGGTAACTATCGGGCTAAGTTCCTCTACTAATAATGCTTTTTCAGAATTTTTTGTGATTAGCGTAATGCAGGTGGTTGCGGCTTTCTGCTCGCAATAGGCATGATCAGTTAGTATGTCTTCAAGTTGCATTTCTGCCAGGTTTACCCAGCGTGGGTCAGTAGGTAATTGTAAGCCTAAAATATTCCGGGCATGTTCGCTTAATCCAGGTTGCATTTACCAAAATTAGGAAAAGTCTGCCGATAGGTCATCTGTCAATGGTCATCTGTCATCTTTCAATAATCATTAGCGACTATGTAGATTATTCTATAATCAATAGCAGGAATTGTTTTAAATTACATTTTTCAAACACTGTTATGAGACTATTAGCTGCCTTATTTTTTTCGATGCTTACCATCGCACTTATTTTCATCCTGAATACAAAATGGTTAACACCAATTGCTTTAGGAAAATTTCTTTCACCACAGCATGGCTTCTGGCAGAATGCTGAATCTGTAAATAATAATTTTTCGCAGGATTTATCTTTTTCTCAATTAAATGGAAAGGCTTCTGTTTATTTTGATGAAAGGCTGGTGCCGCATGTGTTTGCAGAGAACGATAAGGACGTTTATTTTATACAAGGTTACTTGCATGCAAAATTTCGCTTATGGCAGATGGATTTACAAACACGTGCAGCAGCAGGAAGAGTTGCAGAAGTTATTGGAGAAAAAGGCCTGGATCATGACAGGGAATTTCGGCGGTTGGGAATGGTATATGCTGCAGAAAATTCTTTAAGAGAAATGGAAAAAGACGAGGTGACCAAACAAACATGTGATGCTTATACTGCTGGTGTTAATGAATATATCAAAAGCCTTACAGAAAGCACTTTACCATTAGAATATAAACTGCTTGATTTTTCACCAGAGCCATGGAGTAATCTTAAAACAGCACTTTTTTTAAAATACATGGCTTATGATTTATCTCATGGAGAAAGTGATTTTGAAATGACCAATGCAAAGAGTTTTTTCAATAAAGAAGATTTTGATTTGTTATATCCCAAAATACAGGATTCACTGGATCCCATTATTCCAAAGGGAACAAAATATCCTGCGCTGCTAAAACCATTTGCTATTCCACCCAATGTTGACTCACTTTATTTTGCAACGCCAATATCTGTAGAAGCTAATAAACCAGATAAAGATAATGGCAGTAATAATTGGGCAGTAAGTGGAAGCAAGACTGCATCAGGGTTTCCTATTCTTTGCAATGATCCACATCTTGGCCTTAATCTTCCATCACTATGGTACGAAATGCAGTTAACCACACCTGATTTTACTTCTTATGGCGCAACCTTTCCCGGCGCTCCTAATATTATCATTGGCTTCAATAATGATTGCTCATGGGGCTTTACCAATGGAGGAAGAGATGTAATGGATTATTATGAAATACAATTCAAAGATGATAGCCGTCAAGAATATTTTTTTGATGGAAAATGGCTTCAGACAAATTTCCGAATTGAAAATATTAAAGTAACCGGAAAATCAGCATATACAGATACAGTTGCTTACACAATTTTTGGCCCTGTCATGTTTGACAAAAATTATGCTGGTAAAAGAACAACCAATAAAAAAAATTATGCGGTTAGATGGAAGGCACATGATGCAAGCAATGAACTGCTGATTTTTTACGGCCTTAACAGGGCAAAAAATTATGATGATTATCAAAAGGCTGTCGTGCATTTACACAACCCCGGACAGAACGTTGTTTTTGCCTGCAGGAACGGAGATATTGCTTTACGCACACAGGGTGAGTGGCCAGCCAAATGGAAGGGCCAGGGTGATTTTGTTATGCCCGGTACAGATAGCAGTTATATGTGGCAGTACATGATACCCGATAGTTCAACGCCTTATCAATACAACCCTGAAAGAGGATTTGTAAGCAGTGCCAACCAGCGGCCTGCTGATTCTTCTTACCCTTATTATCTTGCACGAAACTATCCATCGCCAAGGGGTTTTATCATAAACCGTAAGCTTGCAGCAATGCAACAAATTACCGTAGAGGATATGATGACAATGCAAACAGATAATTACAATGTGTTTGCAGAAATGGCAAGGCCTATATTTCTTAAAAGCATTGATGTAGCCTCATTGGGAGAAGACGAAAAAAAATACTTTGGAAAGCTGGCTCAATGGAACCTGAGAAATGATATAAATGAAGAAGCCGCCACCATATTTGAACTGCTTTGGAAACAATTTAAAGCGATGGTTTATGATGATGAATTTAAGAATGCACCCTTACCCATTCAATCTCCGTTTGAGAGTAGTTTGCTGGAAGGCTTGTTGAAAGACAGTGCGTATAAATTTATTGATGATATCAGCACACCGCAAAAAGAAACACTTGCAAATGTTACAACTGCTGCATTTAAGAAAATTATTCCTGAAATTATTTTGTTGGAGAAAGGTAACAAACTCGCCTGGGGTATATTCAAAGACACAAGGATAAATCACCTGACACGCCTGCCAGAACTGAGCCGCCTGCATCTTCCAATTGGAGGTGGTACAAATATGATTAACGCTACAAAAGAAACACATGGGCCAAGCTGGCGAATGATTGTTAGTATGGGGCCGCAGCTCGAAGGTTACGCAGTTTATCCGGGCGGGCAAAGCGGAAATGCCGGCAGCAGGTTTTATGATAATTTCGTGAATGAATGGGTAGCCGGAAAATATTATACATTATGGATGATGAAGCAGGAGGAGATGGGGGATAGGCGGGTTAAATGGACTATGAATTTTTCAAAATAAACTATTGTAACAAAAACATTTTAAATATTCACATGAAATTTTTTATTGCATTATTACTTACGGCTGTTTTTTCATTTGCTGCCTGTCTTTATTTGCCCTGGTACAGCATTGCCATTGCTGCTTTTCTTGTTGCCATTGCCATACCTCAATCTGCAGGCAGGGCTTTTCTAAGCGGATTTTTAGCCCTGTTTTTTTTATGGGCTGGTTTAAGTTTCTGGATCAATAATGCCAATGAAAGTATCCTGGCACATCGCATTTCTTTATTAGTGATAAAATCTGATAACCCATTCCTCTTGATTATAGTTACCGGCGTGATAGGTGCAGTCATTGCAGGCTTTGCCGCAATTAGCGGAAGTTTGTTTAGAAAAAGAAAAACAGCATGATATCTTAAGCCAGGCAAACTAGTAAAGAGGCTGTCTTGTAAGTAATACATTTTCACACAACGCTGACTAAGAAGACAAAGTCACAAAGTAATATATTTGTATATCAATATTATTTTTTCGCTGTTTACTTTGTATCCGTTGTTTCTTTGCGTGAAACTTTTCTTTAAAGATATCCTCATTCATTTAAACTTTTGCTTAACATCATTGTCTTTATTTTCGCTCTAACCAGCATTTATGAGAATTATTTTATTTGTCTTAGCAATAATCATTACCAGCCACACATCTGCTCAAAAAATTTACGGCACTGTATTTACTGAAAATGGTGACCTGCTTCCCTATGCTTCCATCACCATTAAAGGAACCAGTATTGGCGCCAGTGCAAATGATAAGGCTAAGTTTTCATTTAATCTTTCTCCGGGTATTTATACAGTTATTTGTCAGCACCTTGGCTATGCTGCACAGGAAAAAAAAATCACCCTAAAGGATGAAATGGAGATAACCTTTATTTTATCAGAACAAAAACTGCTGTTGAAAGAGGTGACTATAAAAACCGGGGCAGAAGATCCGGCTTATGAAATCATAAGGCAGGCCATTAAAAAGAGAAATTTTTATTTTAACCAGGTTAATGCTTTTCAATGCCAGTTATATGGTAAGGATTTAATCAAGCTGAGAAATCTTCCTAAAAAAATAATGGGAAAAAAAATCAAGGAAGAAGACAGAAAAGAAATGGGTGTAGATTCTGCAGGTAAAGGCATTATTTATTTGTCGGAATCCATGTCAACGGTTAATAAGCAACTTCCGGATAAATTTAAACTGGAGGTGCAAAGCAGTAGGGTTAGTGGTAGCGGAAGTTTTGGTTTTACGTTTCCTTCATTTATCAGTCTATACACAAACAATGTCCAGGTATTTAATGAAAGGATAAATCCACGTGGATTCATTTCTCCTATTGCGGATGGTGCTATCGGCTTTTATAAATTTAAGTTCCTGGGAACATTTTACGAGGCTGGAAAAGCTATTAACAGTATTCGTGTTACCCCGAGAAGATTATATGAGCCATTGTTCAGTGGTATTATAAATATCACTGATGATGATTGGCGCATACATAGTTTTGATTTGATCCTAACCAAAAAAGCGCAATTGGAAATACTTGATACGCTACAGGTGCGTCAGTTGTACGTGCCTGTTTCAGCAGATACATGGATGGTTAAAAACCAGTTGCTGCATTTCAACTTTAAAATGTTTGGCATTGATGCCATTGGAAATTTTCTTTCTGTTTATTCAGATTATAATATTCAACCTGTTTTTGGTAAAAAGTTTTTTGACCGTATTGTTATCAAATATGATACAGCGGTAAATAAAAAAACAGTTCAGTATTGGGACAGCATCAGGCCTGTGCCGTTGGAGCCGGAAGAAATGAAAGACTACAATACAAAAGATAGTATTTATAAATTGGCCAAAGATTCTGCAATAACTCAAAATGATATTGACTCCTTAAAAAAGAAGCAGGGTAAAATTAAACCATTGGCTCTTTTCTGGAATGGCATCAACCGGACGCATTATAGCAAAACCAGGCCATATACCTGGCGTATTGATCCATTGATAAAAGATTTGGAATACAATACAGTGGAGGGCGTAACACTAAAGGTAAATGCATCCCTAAATAAATATTTACCATCATGGAAAACCAATTTTTCCTTTCAGCCACACCTTAGATATGGGTTTAGTAATAATCACCTGAATGCATGGGCAAGCATTAATTTCCGAACCAGGGAAATTGATGAGAATAAAAAAATTAAACGATACAATTGGAATTTTGCGGGAGGTAAAAGGGTGAGTGAATTCAACAAAGAAAACCCATTAATTCCCCTGGTAAATAGTATTGGAATTTTGTTCTACGGAAAAAATTATATTAAGACTTATGAAAACTGGTTTGGAAATATTGCATGGTCCAAAAGGTATGAAAGTGGGCTGAACCTGCAGCTCAGCACATTGTGGGAAGACAGGATACCCATTGATAATTCAACAACCTTTACTTTTTTTAAGAAGGATAGTTTGAATATCACCCCCAATTACCCAAATGAAAAAATAGCTTCACAGTTTACACCACACCAGGCATTTATTTTTTATGGCAGCCTGAGTTTCAGGCCGGGCCAGAAGTATATACAATTGCCATATAATAAAATTTCGCTAGGTAGTAAATACCCAATTTTTACATTAGCATATGCTAAGGGCGTAAAAAAAATATTGGGGAGCGATGTTGATTTTGATAAATGGAAATTCACCATTGCCGATGATAAGAACCTGAAGCTTGCCGGGCTGATAAAATATAAACTTGGTGTAGGGGGTTTCCTGAATCGCAAACAGGTTTTGATACAGGATTACCAGCATTTTAATGGCAACCGTTCTCTTGCGGCAAGTGAATATGTAAATAGTTTTCAACTGGCATCCTATTATGGAAATAGTACCACAGCCTCATTATTTGGTTTTGGTCATGCAGAGCATCACTTTAATGGTTTGCTCACCAATAAAATACCATTGTTCAAAAAATTAAGCTGGAACCTTGTGGCTGGCAGTAATGCTTTTTTTGTAAATAGTAACAATAATTATGTGGAGATATTTGCCGGACTTGAAAATATACTTAAAATTTTCAGGGTTGATTTTGTGGCTGCATTTGAAAATGGTAAACAGGGGCTTACAGGGATAAGAATTGGAACAGGTGGAAGTATTGGGAACGGTGTGAAAACAGACCGGCGCCGCAATGAAGTGGCGATTCAGTTTTAAACCTCTAAACCTCTAAAACTTCTTGAACAGGCCTCTCCCTCTTATCCCTCTCCGAAAGAGAGGGACGGTACAACAGTACAAAGGCATGCTGATTAACTTCCAAGTCAACATTAGCATTGGACCGGACTTTTTGAACCACTTGAACTTAACCTACAAGCAACCATGCCCTTGAAACCTCTTGAACGCTTTCAACTTCTTGAACTTTTGGAACCTCTTGAACCCCTCCTTATCTTTGCCACTCATTTGGTTTGCCCTGCAAGCATCCGCAAATAAATAATTATGGCTTTACTACACAACCGTGTTTCGCAGGCAGAGCTGAAAGAGCTGCTGTACAAAGAAACTTTTCGCCGGATAACACTTTCATTTTACCAGTATTTTTTTATTGAAGATCCTGTAGCTTTTCGTGATGAATTGTACCGGGGTTTAAATGCCATAACTGTTTTTGGACGTATCTATGTGGCACATGAAGGCATAAATGCACAGGTAAGTGTGCCAGAACATCATTATGAATCATTCAAACAATTTTTATTTTCTTTTCAGGCGCTTAATAATATTCGATTAAATGTGGCATTGGAAAATGATGCCGGCTTAAATGATGAAAGCGGGCAGGGAAAATCTTTTTGGGTACTAAAAATTAAAGTGCGGGAAAAAATTGTAGCCGATGGTATTGCAGATAAAGACTTCAGCATGGAAAATAAAGGGCACTATGTTTCTGCGGATGCTTTTAATAAACTTACTGATGATCCTGGAACGATAGTGGTGGATATGCGTAACCATTATGAATTTGAAGTAGGCCATTTTGAAAATGCTATTGAGATTCCAAGCGATACTTTCAGGGAGCAGTTACCAATGGCGGCAGAAATGCTTGCTTCAAAAAAAGAGCATAACATTATTATGTATTGTACCGGTGGCATTCGCTGCGAAAAAGCAAGTGCTTATATGTTACACTGTGGGTTTAAAAATGTTTATCACCTTGAAGGAGGAATAATCAATTATGCTAATAATGTAAAAGCGGAAAAATTACCTAATAAATTTCATGGAAAAAACTTTGTGTTTGATGAAAGACTGGGAGAAAGAATTACTGAAGAAATAATAGCATCTTGTCATCAATGCGGAAATCCTGCAGACACACATACCAATTGTAAAAATTCTGCCTGCCATTTATTATTTATTCAATGCAGTGCCTGTTCAGATAAATTTAATGGATGCTGCAGCGAGGCTTGTAAAGATGTGCTTTCACTTCCCCAGGAAGAACAGGCTGAACTCAGGAAAGGGTTGGACAAAGGCAAAATGATTTTTAATAAGTCGAAGCAGAGATTAAGGCCACTTATTGAAAAGAAATAAAAAAAGAGGCTTCATTTTATGTGAAGCCTCTTTTAGGTTGATGAGCTGGTTACAAAAATGTTCCAGGCTCCAGATTTATTCCCGTGCTTTGTTCCTTCCTTGATGCTGCATCCCTGATACTTTCAGTAATACGTTTTTCAGTATCCTTTAGAGCAGATAAAAAATTATCCTGCTCCAAATCTGAATCAGTGGTATATGATTTTTTTTCTGTTAGTTTATCACCTGTGGCTACATTAACAGGTTCCTTTTTGTAGGTCCAAATTAAAAGACCCACCATAGTAACCATGAACGAACCCACAAGTACTGAAATCATTTTACGCTCATTAATCATATAAAAAAATGTGCATTTTTAAACGGGCCTGTTTCCAGAAATCAATCTGAGAATTATTGCTATTACAGCTATAACCAACAGAATGTGAATGATGCCACCAGCATGGAAGCCTAAAAATCCAATTGCCCAGGCGATGATTAATATCACGGCGATGGTATAAAGTAATCCTGACATGTTGAAAAAATTTAAAAGTTAGAAAATGTTGAATCCAGCTTTTCTACTGGCTTATTATGATTTTTCAAAACCTATGCCAATAACTTCTCAATTGTATGGTGTTGAATTGTTGTGCACAATTCTCCCCTAATCATAAAATAAGCTGATTATATGTAAAATGTAGCTATACCTGAGCTTCGAAGTAATCTGAAGCCTATTTTATTAATTTTAGAAGCTTAAGTCACATGAGTACTTATTTCTACATTAGCCTAGGCCAAGAGAATGAAGTGAATCAATAATTACTTCTACTGTTTCAGCGTCGCTTTGTGTGGAGGGCAAAAATTCCTGACCAGTGAGTTTTTCAAATAACTCTATATATCGCAGACTGATGGTATTAATCCATTTATCACTCATTGCTGGCACCTGCTGTCCTTCCTTACCCATAAAATTATTTTCAATCAACCATTCTCTTACAAACTCTTTGCTGAGTTGTTTTTGTTTTTCATTTTTTTGTTGCCGTTCTTCAAAACCTTCAGCATAAAAATACCTTGATGAATCAGGTGTATGTATTTCATCCATCAAAATAATTTTTCCATCTTTTTTTCCAAATTCATATTTAGTGTCCACAAGGATTAAACCTTGCTTGGCTGCCAGTTGTTTTCCTTTTTCAAAAAGGGCAAGACTGTACCGTTTCAGCTGGTTCCAGTCTTCCTCACTCGTTAAGTGCTGGTTAAAGATTTCGGCCTCACTTATATCTATGTCATGCCCTTCAGATGCTTTTGTGGTGGGTGTAATTATAGGAGAAGGGAAATAATCATTTTCTTTCATTCCATCCGGAAGGCCAACGCCACATAAAATTCTGGAGCCAGATTGATAGGTTCGCCATGCGTGGCCTGTAAGATTTCCCCTAACCACCATTTCAAGTTTTATGGGATCACAACGCCAACCTAAACTTACGTTTGGAGCCGGGGTTTGCAGCAGCCAATGGGGGCACGTATCGCTGCAGGCCTGCAGCATATATTCAGCTACCTGGTTTAAAACCTGGCCTTTAAAAGGAATTTCCCTGGGCAGTATTACATCAAACGCCGAGATGCGATTGCTGGCAATCATAATTAATAAATGATCCCCAATAAAATAAACATCCCTTACTTTGCCACTATAATAGTTTGTTTGCCCGGGAAAATGAAATGCTGCCATACTGCAAAGTACTATCATCAAATGATAAAAATTTTCCTTGGGAGATCAATATTTCAACAGCAGGTGTACAAAATAAATTTTTAAACAAGATAACTATGCTTATTTTGCCGTAATTTAAAAAACCAAAACGACCAAATATGAGAAAATGTACAAGCTATTTGGTTACATTAATGTTGGGCAATTTAATGGCACTTGCCGCCATGGCTCAAAATGTAACCATAAGCGGTAATGTAAGAAACAGTTTAACACAGGAAAATACTGCTGCTGTTTCAGTTACCATCAAAGGTTCTGATTTAGGGACTTTCACTGACGACAAAGGTAATTTCAGCATCACTGCTAAGAGTTTACCTGTTACTTTAATTTTTACTTCTGTAGGCTATGAGCCACAGGAAGTGGCAGTTAGCAGTTCTTCTGCTAAGATTGATGTTGCCTTTGTTCCCAGCAATGCTTTGGGACAGGAAGTAGTAGTTTCTGCCAGTCGAGTTCCGGAAAGAATTCTGGAGTCACCGGTTTCTATTGAGAGAGTTAGTGCAGCCAATATCAGGAATGCACCCTCTGCAACTTTTTATGATGTGGTAACTACATTAAAAGGTGTGGATGTAACTACATCTTCACTTACATTTAAAACACCCACAACCCGTGGATTTGGCGGAAGTGGAAACGTTCGCTTTAATCAGCTCGTTGACGGAATGGATAACCAGGCACCTGGTTTAAATTTTTCGGTTGGTGCTATAGTTGGTTTAAACGAGCTGGATATTGATAACATAGAGTTACTGTCCGGAGCGTCTTCTGCCTTATATGGTTCTGGTGGCATGAATGGTACCATGTTGATGACTAGCAAAAATCCTTTTAAATACCAGGGCTTTTCTTTTATAGTGAAGGAGGGTATTATGCATACTGATGGTAGTGAACGCCCAACAGCCCTGTTTAATAACTGGGCATTAAGGTGGGGTAAAAAAGTTTCTGAAAAATTTGCCTTCAAAATATCATCTGAATTATTACAGGCTAAAGACTGGATCGGTATGGATTACCGCAATTACAACCGTTCTGCCGGAGTTTTGAAACCAGGTAACAGGCAAACAGACCCTAATTATGATGGTGTAAATGTTTTTGGAGATGAAACCACTGGGGATATTCGTCCGGTATTATATGGTGTGGCAGCCGCGGCTCCTTTTCTTGCTCCATATATCAGTACGCTTACTGCTAATCCAATAAATGTATCCCGTACAGGATATACAGAAAAGGAAATAGTGGATCCTAATACTATTAATTATAAAATAGGCGCTTCCTTTAATTATAAAATTACTCCTGGAACTGAAGCTGTATTGGCAGGTTACTGGGGAACCGGAAATACAATTTACACCGGCGCTTCAAGGTATTCATTTAAAGATTTTAAAATGGGCCAGTACCGTTTTGAATTGCTTAATAAAGACTGGATGTTCCGCGTATATACAACACAGGAAAACGCAGGACAGGCTTATAACATTGCAGCTACTACACAAAACTTTAATGAAGCCTGGAAACCTAGTCCGGGAAGTACTGGTTGGTTTGCACAATATGGCCAGGCCTACCTTAGTAACAAGCTAAATGGGTTATCAGATATTGATGCTCACAATGCTGCCAGGGCTGTAGCTGATATTGGTCGCCCTAAAGTAGGGTCAGATCAATTCAAATCACTTTATAATACTGTAAGAAGAATTCCAGTTCCAAAAGGAGGCGCTTTACTTGATCGTTCAGATCTTTATAGTGCAGAAGGAAATTATAACTTGTCTCGTTATACTAGTTCCTTTGCTGATGTAATTGTGGGCGGTAATATAAAAAAGTACGTTTTAAATTCGCAGGGTACTTTATTTGCTGATACTGCAGGAACAATTTCTATTAAAGAAGGTGGCGTATTTGTACAGGCAACTAAAGCTGTGACTGAGGCACTAAAACTTACAGCAAGTGCTCGTTATGATAAAAATGAAAATTTTAAAGGAAGATTTACACCAAGAGTAACTGCAGTTTATAAAGTAGCGCCTAATAATAATATCAGGTTATCATACCAAACAGCCTATCGTTTCCCATCCACGCAAATGCAATGGATAAATCTTGATTTACTTTCGTACAAGTTAATAGGAGGCAACCAGGCATTTAAACAAATTTATCATTTTGACACTAATCCAGCCTATGACAGAGATTCATTAAAGAGTGGTAAACAAGTTAAACAGAGCTTTGGTGAACTAAAACCAGAGTCACTTACATCTTTTGAATTAGGATACAGGGGATTACAATTGAATGATAAGTTGTTAATAGACATTTATGGATACTATGGTCAATACACTGATTTTCTTGCCCGCAGGGTAGTGGTTCAGAACAAAAGAGGAAATGCTATTACTCCCGGTGATGCAGATACAGGCCAAATATATTCAATACCAATTAATGCAACAGCAAAAGTGAAAACTTATGGTTTTGGCCTTGGTCTCGACTATAAATTACCTTCAAATTTCGTTGTTGGCCTTAATGCAGCATCAGATAATCTTACAGATGTACCAACAAATTTTATCGCTTCCTTTAATTCTCCAAAATATAAGCTTAACAGCTATATCGGAAATACAGGATTTGGCAAAAGCAAACGTTATGGCTTTAATGTTGCATACAGGTTCCAGGATGCTTTTTATTTCCAGGGTGATTTAGCAAGTGGCCAATTACCTGCAGTGCAAACATTGGATGCACAAATAAGTTATAAATTGCCAAGTTCAAAATCTATATTAAAACTTGGTGCTAATAATCTGTTGAATCAATATTATTATAACGCAGTTGGTAATTCTTATGTTGGTGGATTATATTATGTAAGTTTTGGTTACAACCTATATTAATTGCCAGTTTTTAATTTAAAAAAATAAATTTTTATAAAATGATATCTATAAAAAAATCTTTAAAGTCAGCAGGTCTGCTCCTGGTAGGAACCGCAGGCTTTTTAGCTGCATGTAATAAGGCTCCTGAAGAAATTCTTGGGCCTGCACCAATAACGCCATCTGGCCTTAGCATTGGAGCAACACTTACTGCAACTGCATCAGATAGTTTGTTTAATAGAATGGTAATTAAAAGTGGTATGCAGGCTACTTTAAGTAATACTGCATTGGGATATACTTTGTTTGTTCCGGATAATGCCGCAGTTATCGCATCTTTTGGTGGTACATTAGCAGCTGCAAATGCTTTTATTGCATCTCAATCAGCTGCAAATCTTGCAGGCATTGTTAAGTACAATATGATTGCCCAGTATTTACCTACTGCAAAGATTGTGCATCCGTTCCCAAATATGCAGATGCCAACAGACATTATATTGGATCCTACTAACCCGTTTATTCGCCTGACTTCATTTCCTTCAAAATCTGGAGCTGCAGGTGCTACTTTTTATTATAACAATGCTCCACTAACAGCTACAGATGCAGTTGTTGCTAATGGTATTATTCATCATACAGCTTTTGTTGTTGCGCCTTCTTTAAAAACATTAAAAGCTGAAATAGCTGCGGTGAGTAATTTAAGTTATTTCAGGGCAGCCATTGCCCGTGCAGATAGTGGCTCTGTTGGATTAGGCAGGTTAGATTCTTTGTTGAATTACGCTGTAACAAATATGACCATACTTGCTCCAAACGATGCAGCTTTTCAAACGCTTATTTTCGGGCTTGCCTTCCGGAGTTATTTAAACACCAGACCCATGCCTTATACAGCTACTGATACGGCTGTAGCTACGGCAACAGGAAACGGTGCAGTTGCTGCAGGTCCTGCTTTTTTAAGTACCAATAATGTAACTACTGCACAGATAAAAGGCATCATGGCATATCATTTCCTTGCTAAGGATGTAAGTACCAATCCCGCTGTACCTGCTTTTCAGCCTGTTTATCGTGCCTTTTCTGTGAACTTTCCTGCCACACCTATATTTGTGCAAACATTGGTGAATTCCAGTTTTGCACCACATCCTGGTATTAGGGTTTCGGCAACATATACTGGTCCTCTTGTTAGTGCTTTAACATTTGGCAGTTATGGAAGTCCTACGCCGGCAGCTCCGTTTACTTACACTGCAAATACTGTTAGTATGGACAGGTTAGCAATTAACGGGGTATTTCATATTATTGATAAAGTTTTATTACCACAATAATCTCAAATACTTAAAATAAAAAAATAGGCTTTCCTACCCGGAGAGCCTATTTTTTTAATGCATTATTTTTTACACATTAAACCTGAAGTGCATTACATCACCGTCCTGCACAATATATTCTTTCCCCTCTATCCTTAATCTCCCATTGTCACGGCAGGCTGCCTCTGAGCCATATTTAATAAAGTCGTCGTAAGAAATTACTTCGGCTTTTATAAAGCCCTTTTCAAAATCGGTATGTATAACGCTGGCTGCCTGTGGCGCCTTCCAGCCTTGTTGTATGGTCCAGGCTCTCACTTCCTGCACACCAGCCGTGAAGTACGTTGAGAGGTTTAATAATTTATACGTAGAATGAATAAGCCGGTCAAGGGCAGGCTCTGTCATTTTATATTCATCCATAAACATTTGTTTATCTTCTTCATTCTCAAATTCTGCAATCTGGGCTTCTATGGCATTGGTCATTACAATTACCTCGGCGCCCTCACCTTTCACTGCAGCTTTCAAAATTTCAGAATATTTATTTCCTGTGTGCATTGAGGCCTCATCTACATTTGCTACATATAGAACAGGTTTGTCAGTAAGTAAGAAGATGTCAGCAATTGCTGTTTTTTCATCTTTGGTTAAACCAAGGGAAATAATATTTTTTCCTTTCTCTAATTGCTCTTTACATCTTTTTAACACTTCAAAATCAGCTTTACCTTTTCCATCAGCCTGCTTCAATAATTTTTCACTACGTTGAATTTTTTTGTCAACGCTTTCCAGGTCTTTCAGTTGAAGTTCTGTTTCAATAATTTCTTTATCACCAATGGGATTTATGGGCCCTTCATCTCTTAAAATATTATCATCTTCAAAACATCTTATAACCTGGATGATGGCATCCACTTCACGGATATTTGCCAAAAATTTATTTCCCAAGCCTTCCCCTTTGCTTGCACCTCTTACAAGGCCGGCAATATCTACTATTTCAATTTGGGTAGGAACAGTACGATTGGGTTTTACCAGCTCTTCCAGTTTATTTATACGGGGATCAGGTACATTTACCAGGCCTACATTGGGCTCGATAGTACAGAACCTGTAATTGCTTGCCTGTGCTTTTGCACTATTGCTTACAGCATTAAATAAAGTTGATTTTCCTACGTTGGGTAGCCCCACTATGCCTGCCTGTAATGCCATGTTTTATAATTGATAATTGTTTAATTGATAATTGATCACCGACTACTGCCTAGTTCCGACTGACGACTGACGACTGACGACTGACGACTGACGACTGACCACTGACGACTGACGACTTCTGCTCTCCTTCTTTTTTTCGGCTGCAAAGGTAAGGCTTGAAGTTTTGTTTTATGATATTAATGTAACTTCCCTTTTTTATCCATTTTGCGGTTTATTATTTGATTTTTTCATATAGAATTTTCATTTTATGGCATTAAGCAGGATATGGTCGGCCTTTATCATTATAGCGATAGTGGTGGCTGGCTATAAATATTTTATTGTAAGCAATAATAATGTATTTACCAGCATGGTTACCGGCAAGGTGGGCGATACATTGCGTATTTCATCTACAGATAGCAACATGGCAGATGTAGCTGTACTTCGCTATCTGGACAGTAACAAAGTATACAGTGTTGGGGAAGAAAAAACAATAAAATATGGTAATGATCAGTTGCTGACTTACCGCTTACAAAATGCTGACGGCATAATTGAAACCTGCAAAACTGCCGTGAATTTAAGTATAGGGCTTATTGGTATTATGGCCTTATTCATGGGTTTTATGAGCATTGCAGAACAGGCTGGCGGCATCAGGTTTTTGTCAAGGATTATTGGGCCCTTTTTTTCACGTATTTTTCCTGAAATTCCCAAAGGTCACCCCAGCATGGGGCATATGATGATGAACTTTAGCGCCAACTTATTGGGCCTTGATAATGCAGCCACGCCGTTTGGAATAAAAGCCATGGAAAGCCTGCAGGAACTAAACCCTAATAAAGCTGTGGCATCTAACCCACAGATCATGTTCCTTTGCCTGCATGCATCCGGCCTCACACTAATACCTGTGAGCATTATTGCCCTGAGGGCGGCCACAAAGGCAGCCAACCCAATGGATATTTTTATTCCTTGTATGATTGCCACATTTGTGGCTACCATGGCGGCCATGTTTATTGTAAGTATCAAACAGCGTATTAATATTTTTCAACCCGTTATCATGGCCTGGATTGGAGGAATATCAGCAATTATTGCCTTATTAATTGTATATATAAAAGCGTTGTCTCCCGAAGCAGTTGGGCCATTTTCAGGGGCTTTAAGCAATGGCATTATCCTAATGATATTTATTTTGATAGTGCTTGGCGGCATTTATAAAAAGATAGATATTTTTAGTGCTTTTATAGATGGAGCTAAAGGCGGATTTGAAATTGCCGTGCGCATTATCCCTTACCTAGTAGGCATGCTGGTAGCCATCAGCATGCTGCGTACCAGCGGAACTTTTGATGCCCTGATAAATGGAATGAAAATGATTTTTATTTACCTGGGAACAGATACAAGGTTTGTAGATGGGCTACCTACAGCATTGATTAAACCCTTCAGTGGCGGCGCTGCAAGAGGAATGATGGTGGACACTATGAAAACCTATGGAGCTGATTCTTTCGCAGGAAGATTATCCTGTGTGTTACAGGGTTCATCGGATACAACCTTTTATGTGATTGCTGTATATTTTGGCGCTGTGTC
>JBDSYV010000196.1:0-38512 GCA_040110925.1 Ferruginibacter sp.
AACCTGGAACTTTTAAGGACCGTTACCTGATGGAATTCATTCCGCATTTGTTGATAGAAGGCATGATCGTTTCTGCATTTGCATTGGGCAGTAAGGTTAGTTACATATACATCCGGGGAGAATACGATTGGATCACAGATATATTACAGGTTGCCATTAATGAAGCCAGGCAAAATGGCTGGCTTGGAAAAAATATTTTAGGTAGCGGTTTTGATGCAGAGATTTACATGCAACGTGGCGCCGGTGCTTATATCTGTGGCGAAGAAACTGCATTATTAGAATCTCTTGAAGGCAAGAGAGGAAACCCGAGGATCAAACCTCCGTTCCCTGCGATAAAAGGCGTATGGGATTGTCCTACAGTAGTAAACAATGTAGAAACACTTGCAGCAATAGTTCCTATTATTAATGATGGTGCCGATGCTTACGCAAAAATCGGTGTTGGAAAATCAACAGGCACTAAACTCATGAGTGCCTGTGGAAATATTAATAAGCCTGGAGTTTACGAAATAGATATGACTATTTCGGTAGAGGAATTTATTTACAGCGATGAATATTGCGGAGGCATTCCAAATGGTAAAAAATTAAAAGCCTGCATTCCCGGTGGTTCTTCAGTTCCTATTCTTCCTGCCAATTTATTACTCACAACAGCAAAAGGTGAAAAGCGGCTGATGAATTATGAGAGCCTGAGTGATGGTGGCTTTGCTACTGGCAGCATGATGGGTAGTGGTGGATTTATTGTGCTGGATGAAGATCAGTGTGTGGTAAAACATACTTATACCTTGGCAAGATTTTACCGCCATGAAAGTTGCGGCCAGTGTAGCCCTTGCAGGGAAGGCACGGGTTGGATGGAAAAGATCCTTAAAAATATTGATGAAGGAAAAGGAAAGATGAACGATATAGATTTGCTTTGGGATATACAGCGCAAGATAGAAGGTAATACGATTTGCCCGTTGGGAGATGCAGCAGCATGGCCGGTTGCAGCAGCCATCAGGCATTTCAGGGATGAGTTTGAATGGCATGTTTTGAACCCGAAAAAATGTTTGACGGAGAATTTTGGATTAAGGCATTATGCAGATCCGATCCATGTGCCTGTATTGGGATAAGTCAAAAGTTAAAAGTGAATGCCAAAAAGTGGAAAAAGAAATAAAATATAGATGCTATCAATTTTCGCTTTCTGTGATTCGGTTTTTAAAGGCGGGTAAATGGGATAATTTAAGTTTAGTTATTGTAAAACAATTAATGCGTTCGGCCTCATCAGTTGGCGCTAATATAATTGAAGCGAAAAATAGTTCATCAAGACTTGAGTTTAAAAGATATTATGAGATTGGTTTAAAGTCTTGCAATGAATCTAAATACTGGATATGTTTGTTAAGAGATGGCTTTGATAAAAAGGATAATGAGTTAAATGATATTTTAAAAGAGGCAGATGAAATTTCCAAAATATTGGCAGCGTCTGTAATCAAATTAAAAAAAGCAAAAACAGAAGGTTAAAAATTATAAAAATTACTATTTGAATAACACGGAGTAGTTTTTGGTTTTAACTTTTAACTTCTTAGTTTTAAAATATGTCTGAAGAACAAAAATTATTCAAAGTTACCATCGACAATATCTCCATTGATGTTGCTCCTGGAACTACTATTTTAAATGCTGCTCGTAAAATAGGCGGGGAAGTAGCTCCACCAGCTATGTGCTATTATAGTAAGCTGGAAGGTAGTGGGGGCAAGTGCCGGACCTGCCTTGTTGAAGTAGCAGCTGGTTCTACAGCTGATCCAAGGCCGATGCCTAAGCTGGTTGCAAGCTGTCGTACCACGGTAATGGACGGCATGGTAGTAAAAAATATTACCAGCGAAAAAGTAATAGACGCTAGAAATGGTGTTGTTGAATTTTTACTGATAAATCACCCACTGGATTGTCCTATCTGCGACCAGGCGGGTGAGTGCGACTTGCAAGATCTGAGTTATGATCATGGTAAAGCCGGCACCCGTTACGAGTTTGCGAGAAGAACTTTTATAAGAGAAGATATCGGTCCTTACATTCAGTTGCACATGACCCGCTGCATACTATGTTACAGGTGTACATATGTGGCAGACCAGATCACAAATAACAGGATGCATGGCATTGTAGATCGTGGAGACCATGCAGCTATTTCAACCTATATTTCCAAAGCTATTGATAATGATTTCAGCGGTAACATGATAGATGTTTGCCCGGTTGGTGCATTAACTGATAAAACGTTCCGTTTCAAAAACAGGGTATGGTTTACCAAACCCATGGATGCACATAGAGCTTGCGAAAACTCTGAGTGTTGCGGTAAAGTAACTTTATGGATGAGGGGTGATGAGGTGTATAGAGTTACTGCACGTAAGGATGAATGGGGCGAAGTGCAAAGTTATGACAGCCCGCAGGGCTCAGAGAGCAAACCCGGCTGGATTTGCAATGCATGTCGTTTTGATAAAAAGAATTCTGCAGACTGGATTGTAGAAGGTTTAACATCGCTCAATCGCCAATCAGTAATTGGAGCTAATAAATATCGCAAACTGGATATGCCTAATGAAACTATAGTTGAAGTGATGGGAGGATTGCAACCAAAACTGCTAATGAACATTCATAATGTAAGTGATGTGAATTTACCCACAATTCATTTGAGTGAAATAGACAGGCCGGCACATAGTGATGATTTTAAAAACCATGCACCCGACCTTAATGAAGAAGCAAGGCAGTTTGGCGATATTGAAAAAGATTAATTTTTAAAGAATAACAATGTTATTAGCAATTGACCTGGCATTAATAATTGAAAAATTTGTTCTAATTATCGTAGTGGTGATGGCATCACTGGTTATTGCTATGTATGCAACTTTTGCTGAGCGTAAAGTTGCAGCCATCTTACAGGATCGCCGTGGTCCTAATCGTGCCGGACCTTTCGGCCTTTTACAGCCATTGGCTGATGGATTAAAATTATTTTTTAAAGAAGAAATAATTCCCAATTTTTCATCAAAGGCATTGTTTGTCCTTGGGCCGGGGCTGGCTATGCTTACGGCTATTATGGCAAGTGCTGTTATTCCATGGGGAGATACAGTTAACCTATTTGGAAGAACCATTTCCCTACAGATTGCAGATGTAAATATTGGTATCCTCTATGTATTTGGTGTTGTAAGCATGGGTGTTTATGGCATTATGATTGGAAGCTGGGCAAGCAATAATAAATTCTCATTGCTGGGGGGGCTCAGGGCAGCATCACAAATCATCAGCTATGAGCTGGCCATGGGAATTACTTTGATTGCATTGCTAATGGTAACAGGAACGTTGAGCCTGAAAGAAATGGTGGTACAGCAGCAGGCTGGTTACTGGAACATCATCAAACAGCCTTTAGGATTTTTGATCTTCATCATATGTGCCTTTGCGGAATGTAACCGCACACCATTTGATTTGCCTGAAGCAGAGAGTGAACTGATAGGAGGCTATCATACTGAGTATTCATCAATGAAACTTGGATTTTACCTCTTCTCTGAGTACATAAATATGTTTGTGAGCAGCGTGATCATGAGTACTTTGTTTTTTGGCGGATATGATCTGCCTTTCTTTAATGAAGCAGCACATGCTGATTGGGGGAACTGGATAGCAGTGATCGGTATCGCTACATTAATGGCAAAAATGGTTTTCTTTTTATTTGTATTTATGTGGGTGCGCTGGACTATACCAAGATTCAGATACGACCAGTTGATGCATTTGGGATGGAGAATATTAATACCACTGGCATTGTTTAACATGCTGGTAACCGGTGCGTTGATTTTGTATTTTAATAAATAGCGCAGGTCTTAAACATTATTTTTGTAAAACAAAATATTTAATGCAAGCATTAACAAACAGAGTAAAAGCAGTTAGCAGGGAGCCACTCAATTTTTGGGAGAAGCTTTACCTGCCTGCCATTTTCAAAGGAATGATCATCACCTTTAGTCATATTTTTAAAAGGCGGCCAACAATTAATTATCCTGAAAAGCAACGACCCTTTAGTCCGGTATTCCGCGGATTGCAGATATTAAATCGTGATGAAGAAGGCCGTGAAAACTGTACAGCATGTGGTCTTTGTGCTGTAGCCTGCCCGGCAGAAGCTATTACCATGGAAGCAGCAGAAAGATTACCAGGGGAAGAGCATTTATACAGGGAAGAAAAATATGCAGCAAAGTACGAGATCAATATGTTGCGTTGTATTTTTTGTGGACTCTGCGAAGAGGCGTGCCCAAAGGATGCCATTTACCTGAGTGAAACATTTACACCAGCCGATTACCAGCGCAAACAATTTATTTACAATAAAGAGGATCTATTAATTCCTCATCCAACAGAAGAACCTGAAGCATATAAAAAGGCATTAGGCAACCGGCCAAAAAAAACATCCCTTAATTAACCATCAAACCAGGAATGAATTACCAGTTTATTATATTTCTACTTTTGTCGTTTATGGCTATTGGCGCAGCATTAATGTTGCTGTTAAGTAAGAACCCTGTAAAAAGTATTCTCTGGTTGATTGTAGTATTCTTTGCTATTTCAGGGCATTATGTTATGATGAATGCACAGTTTCTTGCCGTTGTAAATATTATTGTATATGCGGGTGCTATCATGGTTTTGTTTTTATTTGTAGTAATGATGATGAACCTGAATGCAGAAACAGAACCTGTAAAAAATTACCGTCTTCGCCTTGCTGGAATTATTTCAGGAGGATGTTTACTTCTCGTTCTACTTTCTGCTTTAATGAATATGGATCAACAACATCTTGTTACATCCTATGGAGGAAGTGCAGGTCTTATCAGTAACCTGGGCAAAGTGCTTTTTACCAATTATATCATTCCATTCGAAATAAGTAGTGTACTTTTTTTAAGTGCAATGGTAGGTGCTGTTATTATCGGAAAAAAGGATTAAATCAACAATTATGAAAAACAGAATCAAAACATTAATTATTTTTTTCTTACTTGGTTTTAGTTTCATTAATAATGCAAAAGCCCAGGTTAAACTGGAAGATATTCCATTTGACATAAGCGAAATACTGGGAAAAGTAAAATTGCTGAAAGTACAAAAAGGATTCAGCCCGGTATTTATGCTGGGCAATTACCAGGTAAATACTGTAGGCATTCTTGGAGAAAAATTGAAGGGCGTAAAAATCCTGGGAGATATTTTTGGTAGTAAAGGCATTGAGGATATTACAAAAATGTATAAAACCTATAAAACCGGGTTGGTGATTTATAAGGTACTTTCTGCTGCCGGCACCGTGGTTACAATTTATAGTACCGTTAGAGGAATTGCAGATGATTTTAATAATGGTACCGTAAAAAGCACGCTTATTTCAGGGTTAACTTCTGTAGCTACAGGTATTATTACAAAGGTGCTTACCAAACAGGCATCCTATAAAGCTGTAGATATTTTTAATGGCGCTGTGAAAAAGAAGGTGAAAGATATATTGTCAATTCAACCGGCATCATCAACACTGGGTGTGGGCTTGTATGTGAAACTGTAATTATGGATATAAAATATTACATAGCATTATCACTCACATTATTCAGTATTGGAATAGTGGGCGTACTCATTCGCCGCAACGCCATCATAGTTTTTATGTGTATAGAATTAATGCTTAATGCCGTGAACCTGCTGATGGTGGCTTTTTCTAAAATGCACGCTGCAAGCGGCATTGCAAAAGCTTTGCCCACCTATGCAAGTGATGCACAGATTTTTGTTTTTTTTATAATGGTAGTAGCTGCAGCAGAAGTAAGTGTGGGATTGGCAATTATCGTTATGCTTTATCGCAATACGCATTCAATAGATGTGAATTTTTTAAACAGGTTGAAGAATTAAGACAAAAGACCAAGGACAATAGACAATAGACAACCGACAACGGACTTTCAAGATTGAATATGATACGGTCGTCGGTGGTCGGTGGTCAAAATTAATGTATGAGAAATATTGAACAACTTATCTGGCTTATTCCTTTACTGCCCCTGGCAGGATTTCTTATCAACGGATTAGGACGTAACAAACTTTCTAAAAGTGCTTCCGGTTTAATAGGAAGCACCGTAATCCTTGCTTCGTTTGTCATAAGTGTATTTGTTTTTTTACAGGTACTTAATGGCCAGGTTTTCAATACTCACTATTTCAATTTTATCTCGGTAGCTAAATTTAATATTGGTTTTGAATTTAAAATTGACCAGCTATCTTCTTTGTTTCTTTTAATTATAACAGGCGTTGGTTTTTTAATTCATGTGTATTCTACATCATACATGCATGAGGAGCCGGCCAAAGATTTTGCAAAATATTTTTCTTTCTTAAATCTATTTGTATTCTCCATGCTGCTGCTGGTAATGGGCGGCAATTATGTCATCATGTTTATTGGCTGGGAAGGTGTAGGCCTTTGTTCTTATTTACTGATAGGATTCTGGTTTAAGAATAACGATTATACAAAAGCAGCAAATAAGGCATTTATCATGAACCGCATCGGCGACCTTGGTTTCCTGCTTGCAGTGTTCTGGTTGATTACAAAAATTGGAACCGTAAGTTTTGATGAAGTATTTCTTCAAACAAATCTGAATAAACTTACTACAACAGATATTACAGGAATAACCATGTTATTCTTTTTAGGAGCCACTGGTAAAAGTGCATAAATACCTTTATACACCTGGCTACCAGATGCCATGGCAGGCCCAACACCTGTGAGTGCTTTGATACATGCGGCTACTATGGTAACTGCAGGGATTTATATGATTGCCCGAAGCAATATTTTATATACAATGGCGCCGGTTACACAATCTGTGGTAGCCATTGTGGGACTTACTACTGCAATACTTGCAGCAACTATTGCTTTAAAACAAAACGATATTAAAAAAGTATTGGCCTATTCTACTGTAAGCCAGTTGGGTTATATGTTTCTTGGCCTCGGGGTTGGTGCTTATACCGGTGCCGTCTTTCATGTAATGACACATGCATTTTTCAAAGCACTTTTATTCCTTGGTGCAGGTAGTGTTATTCATGCAATGGCTGGTGAGCAGGATATGCGAAATATGGGCGGCCTTAAAAAGAATATGCCGGTTACACATCTTACATTTCTGTTAGGTTGCTTAGCCATTGCAGGAATGCCACCCTTCTCGGGTTTCTTTTCAAAAGATGAAATCCTGGCAGCGGCTTTTGCAAATAATTCATTGTTATGGATAGTAGGCGTTATTGGTGCTGCATTAACAGCCTTCTACATGTTCCGATTGTATGCCATGACATTCACAGGAAAATTCCGTGGCTCAGATGCACAGGCAAATCACCTGCATGAAAGCCCTTCAGCAATAACAATTCCATTAATTATACTGGCTATACTTGCTGTTGTTGGCGGATGGGTTGGTATTCCTGAAATATTTGTGCATGGTGGTCACCGCCTGGGCAATTTTCTGGCACCCGTGTTTGCACAGAGTTTAGCACATACTCCTCCACCTCAATTAGAACATAGCAAAGAACTAATCATAATGGGTATTTCCGTTCTGCTCTCATTAATCGCTTTATTATATGCCTGGAAAAAATTCAGCAAGTATAATAAAGGAAGTGAAAAGGAAAATGCTATTGGAAACCTTTTGCAAAACAAATGGTATGTTGATGAAATTTATGATGCGGTGATTGTAAAACCACTTCATAACCTGGCTGTGTTTTTCAACAACGTTATTGAAAAAAATATTATTGACGGTTTTGTAAATGGGGTAGGTAAAGCAGTGAATTATGGCAGCAGGCAAATGCGCTGGTTGCAAAGTGGCCAGGTTGGGGCTTATGTGTTGCTTATGGTGCTGGGTATGCTTACATTATTTATTATTCAATTGTTCCTGTAAAAAAATATACATTGGGTACTTACATTACGTTTCCTGAATTGCTTTTATGGCTGCCTTTACTGGGGGGTATTGCCTGTTTTTTTATGAAAGAAGAGCGATCCGTTAAAGCATGGTCATTGGTAATCGCCTTACTTATCCTTGCTGTTTCAGTAGCTACGTTATTTTATACCGATGGGAAATATGCAACTTATAATAATGTAAATTATATCTGGTTAAAATACCTTGGTAATAGTTTTTATATTGGCCTGGATGGCGCTTCAAGATTGCTCACTTTTCTTACTGCAATCGGCTTTCCATTAATTTTCCTGGCCACCTATAAAAATAAATATAAAAATCCCGCAAGTTTTTATGGGCTGATGTTATTATCGCAAGCTGGCCTAATGGGTGTTTTTATTTCGATGGATGCTTTGCTGTTTTATTTTTTCTGGGAGCTTGCACTTATTCCTGTGTATTTTCTTTGCAGTAGCTGGGGAGGAGAAAGAAGAATACCTGCTACGTTCAAATTCTTTGTGTACACATTCGTAGGGTCGTTACTAATGCTTGTAGGTATTATTTATGTGTACCTGCATACGGGTCAGCGATCCTTTGAAGATGGCACTATTTCCGCTCATTCTTTTGCGTTGTCATCTTTCTATAATGCAAGTCTTTCTGCAGCCGATCAAAACTGGTTGTTCTGGTTGTTTTTTGCAGCCTTTGCCGTAAAGATGCCGGTGTTCCCTTTTCATACCTGGCAACCGGATACTTATGACCAGGCGCCCACATCAGTAACAATGGTGTTGAGTGGCATTATGGTTAAGATGGGATTGTTTGGAGTGATCAGGTGGCTGATACCAATTTTGCCTTTGGCAACTATTAAGTTTACTCATATTGTAATGATACTTTCAATTGCAGGAATGATTTATGCAAGCTTTCTTGCCCTGGTGCAGGATAATCTTAAAAAATTAGTCGCCTATAGTTCGATAGCACATATAGGCTTAATGTGTGCTGCCATATTTGCTATGAACGAATTAAGTGTGCAGGGTGTTATGTTGCAGATGTTCAATCACGGTATTAATATTATCGGTTTGTGGATAGTGATTGATATGATAGAGCAACAGACCGGCGTAAAACATATTTCTAAATTAAGAGGCATTGCCATTAAGGCTCCAATACTTACAATTATGCTGGTAATAATAGCTTTAGCAAATATTGCATTGCCATTAACTAATGCATTTGTGGGGGAGTTCATGATGTTTGCAGGTTTGTTTGCCTACAATACATGGTATGCGGTAGCTGCTATTATCAGTATTATTCTTGCAGCCATTTACACGCTGAATATGATAAGAAAAATATTTTATGGTGATACCAATTCGCTTACTGAAAACATGAAAGACATTTCTTTCAATCAGCAATTGGTGCTGGGGTTAATAGTGGTTTTAATTTTTATTATGGGAGTTTACCCGCAGCCGGTAATTGATTTAACCAAATCAGCAGTGACAAACCTGCTGAAAATTTAAATGGTTATTAAATAGTATCGTTAAATTATGAATGCAATAATATTTTCAGCAGCCTGGGGAATTGTGATGATGTTTTCAGGTGTATTTATCAAAAGCAAACAGGCACCGGTTTACCTGGCTATAACAGGTATTCTGTTGTTGTTTTGTGTAAACGGTTTCGAGCTGTATTACGGCCATTCGTTTTTTAATATTAATACTCATGATATGCTGCGAACCAGCAGCTTTAACCTAAGTTTTCTTGCGGTAGTTTTTGGGTGTACATTAATTTATTTTTTATTAAGCGGAAGCGATATTAAGAAAGTAGGAGAGCATGTAGGCGAATATTTTGCACTAATATTTTTTGTGCTCTGCGGCGTTGCCTTATCTGCCACTTTCAATACGCTTTTATTATTGTTTCTTGGCATTGAAATTATTTCAATACCACTTTATATTCTTACGGGTAGCAGCAAGTTAAATCTTAAAAGCAATGAGGCTTCTTTGAAATATTTTTTAATGGGCGCTTTTTCAACCGGCATTATGCTCATGGGTATAGCCTTTATTTACGGCGGAAATACAGCAGCCTCATTTTATATTAATAACATCACACTCGGTTCGGGCCCTGCCCCGGTGATGATAATTGTAGGTATGGTCTTCCTGGTTATATCATTGTCATTTAAAGTATCTGCGGCCCCTTTTCACTTCTGGGCACCGGATGTATATGATGGTGCACCCACAGTATTTACTTCTTTTATGAGTACAATTGTAAAAGTGGCCAGCTTCTTTGCATTTGTACGCCTTTTTGAAAATGCTTTTGGTAACATACAAAACCAATGGCAGACTTTAATTGTATTTATCATTATTGCCACCTTACTCTTTGGTAATATCACAGCCATTTTTCAGCAAAGCGTAAAACGTATGTTGGCCTATAGTAGTATTGCCCAGGCAGGGTTTATGTTATTTGCCGTATTTGCCATAAATGACAGGGCAAGAGAAGGATTGATTTTATATTCAGCAGCATATTCCATTGCAAGCATTGGTATATTTGCCGTGCTGGCTAAAATGAATGATTATACCATAGAAGGTTTTAATGGTATGGCTAAAGAACATCCCGTACTTGCCGCATGTTGTACTATTTTTCTGCTTTCTCTTACCGGGATACCACTTACAGCAGGTTTTCAAAGTAAATTTTTTATGCTTATGGCAGCAGTTCAAAATGGCCATAGTTTCTGGTTGGTAATTGTTGCAGTTCTATTTGCAGCTATCAGCGCCTATTATTATTTCAGGATCATCCAGGCCATGTATTTTAAAGATACTGAAACCCCTATCAGCTTCAATGATCATATCAGTAAAGGATTCCGTTTCATGTTAGCTGTATCTGCCTCACTCATTATCATTTTGGGTATATTCCCCGAATTGCTCCTCGGCTGGCTATACCATTAATAGATACCACTTATAAAATGTTTAAAGGTAATGGGTCATGCAGCCGTAACTTTATGCCTATTGATTAATGCATGAATTACAAAGACGTCCTTTCACTTTCCTGGAAAAATATTCGTGGCAACAAATTACGCACTGCTATTACTGTCACTATAATGGCGCTGGGTATTTTTGCATTAATTCTAATTATAACGGCTATTAAGGCAGCCAGCAACAGCCTTACCAATAGCTTCTCCACCATGGGTGCCAATGCATTCAGTATCCGGTTTAAAGACCGAAATTTTAGTTTTGGAGGCGGTCGTCCCAAGACAACTTTTCAGAGAAAGGCCAACCTGCGGCAGAAGACTTCAAACAATGGTCACCCTATTAGCTTTACAGAAGCAAGTGAATTTAAACAACGCTATGATTTTCCCGGTGCAAAAGTGGGGATTGCTTTAAGAGGAGCTGCTTCTATAATGGTGAATACTTCCCGGCGCAAAACAAATCCGGATGTAAATGTGTTTGGTGGAGACGAAAACTACCTTGAACTTAATGGATATAATGTTGCCTATGGCAGGAATTTTATTGAAACTGAAGTTGAAACAGGCCGCAATGTCTGTATGCTTGGGAATGCTGTGGCTAATAAATTATTTCCAGACAACATTACAAAGGCTATTGATGCTGAAGTGAAGGTTGATGGTATCCCTTACAGGGTTATTGCAGTGTTGGAAGATAAAGGGTCAAGTGCTTTTTTTAATACCAGCAGGGTAGTTATAACCCCTGTAAATAATATCCGTCGTTTATTTGCCACACCAAACACTTCCTATATCATTGCAGTAATGGTACCTGATATAAAACTGATAGAAATTGCAACTGGTGAAGCTAAAGCCGTATTCAGGCCCATAAGAAAACTGGATATAAAGGATGCTGATAATTTTTTAATAGATAAGAGCGACAGCATTGCTGAAAGCCTTTTAAAGAACCTGGGCTTCCTTGAAATTGGTACCATTGGGATAGCATTTATTACGCTTATGGGCGCAGCCATTGGCCTAATGAATATAATGCTGATTGCAGTTAATGAGCGTACCAAGGAAATAGGCCTGGCCAAGGCACTTGGTTCTACCCGGAAAAGTATAAGGGCCCAGTTTTTGTTTGAGTCTATGATTATCAGCTTGCTAGGTGCTGTAGTTGGTATTGTGACGGGGATATTGGTTGGCAACCTGGTGGCGGTTCTTTTACATACAGGTTTTGTTGTACCCTGGGCCTGGGTTGTAGCTGCAATTTTGGTGTGTTCAGTTGTGGGTCTTGGTGCAGGGGTCTATCCTGCCGTTAAGGCAGCACGTTTAGATCCAATAGAAGCACTTCGTTACGAATAGTAATACAAAAAAAATTTACTGATGTTGAAAAATAATTATACAGCTACCCTTTGCATTCAATTATTTTATTAACTTGTGCGTTCCCTTAGAAAGTTGCTTTTAAAAAGTTGATTTAATTATATTTTTTATTAGCGTTGTACAATTAAACATTAAATAACCAATTTAAATTTTCACTTTTAAAAAAATTGAATGTTATGGCAGAGATAAAACCAACTGCAACAGTTAAACCAGTTACTTCAGTTCAGGCAAAAAAAACTAGTAACGTTATTTCTTTGATTGCACCTGTATTGTGTTTATTAGCTGGGTATGTTATCTGGCGCTTTGGGCTAGGTAGTGCCGCAAATTTTGAACATGGTTCAGCAGGTGGTTTTTGGCCAGACAGGGAAGGCCCTAAAACAGCTCTAAGCAAAATGTACCTGGGAGGTATAATTGTACCTATTCTTATTGGTACTTTCTTAACGATGCTTACGTTTGTGGTAGAAAGGTTTATGACTGTCAGCAAAGCCAGCGGTAATAGCAGTAATGCAGACTTTATCCGTAAAGTTCAATACCATCTTGCCAACAAGAATGTAGATGCAGCTTTGGCCGAGTGTGATAAACAAAAAGGATCTGTAGGAAATGTGATGAAAGCAGGTCTTCATCGCTACAAAGAAATGATTGGTAATACAGAACTTGATACCGAGCAAAAAGTACTTGCTATACAAAAAGAAGTAGAAGAAGCCACCTCGCTGGAGCTTCCGATGCTGGAAAAAAACCTGGTATTTCTTTCAACCATCGCATCTGTTGCAACTCTGATAGGTTTGTTAGGAACTGTTATTGGTATGATCCGGGCCTTCGCAGGATTAGGTGCTGATAGTGGTGGAGCAGGTGCAGCAGCACAGCTTTCAATTGGTATATCTGAGGCCTTGTATAATACCGCTTTGGGTATTGGTACATCCGCTTTCGCTATTGTGTTTTATAACATTTTTACTACAAAGATTGATGGTATTACATATGGCATAGATGAGTCAGCATTTACTTTAACACAAACCTTTGCTTCTCTCTACAAATAATTTGTGGAATTAGTAATGTATTTGCATCTAAAGCTAACATTCTAAATAATCAGATATGCCAAAAGTTAAAATACCACGAAAAAGCACCACAGTGGATATGACCGCTATGTGCGATGTGGCTTTTTTGCTGTTGACTTTTTTTATATTGGCAACAAAACAAAAGCCACCAGAAGTGCTGGCAGTTACACCACCAAGTTCTATTTCCAGCAAAGCTGCACCGGATAAATCAATCCTGATAACATTTACCCAGGAAGGAAAAGTTTTCCTGATGTTGGGTGATGATACAAAGAAGGGGGATATAATTGATAATATAAATAGCTCAAAAGCATTAGGCCTTTCACCACAGGAACTTGCCAAATTAAAAAAGACCGAGTTCATCGGACTGCCATTTAATAAACTTAAAAGTGCCTTGAATCTTTCACAGGAAATTCCACCGGCAAAAATGGATGGCATACCCGTAGACAGCACCAATAATGAACTGGCAGACTGGCTTCGTAGTGTGACCAATGTCTATGCAGGTGGTGACCAGAAAGAACTGGAAAAGATCCTGTTGGTAAAAGGGGATAGTAAAGCTTTATACCCTGTATTTAAACGAATTAAAGAATCGTTCAAAAAGAACGATATATTTAAATTCAGGATAGTTACAAATGGTGAAGATGTTCCCATAGGATCTGAAGTTTATAATGAGGCAAAGGCAGAAAAATAATTCAGGTAATTTAAAATTTTAAAGAAATGGCAGAATTAGATACTTCGGGCGGGGGTCATAAAAAAGGGCCCGGCGTCAAAAAGTCGAAAAAATTATCTACGAGAGTGGATCTTACACCAATGGTGGATCTTGGTTTCCTGCTTATTACTTTTTTTGTATTTACTACAACAATGAGCCAGAGCACCGCCATGAATATGAATGAACCCAAGGATGATCCGGAACAACAGATGAAAGTGAAGCAATCCGGTGCCATGACCATTTTACTGGGTAAAGGCAACCAGGTTTATTATTACTATGGTGAAATTGATCCTGCAACCATCAGCGACCAGTTTAAAAGCACTAATTTCAAAAACATTCGCCAACTCATTGTAGATAAAAAGAAAGCTACACCAATAGGAGATTTGATGTACATTATTAAATCTGATTCAACTTCAACATTTGCAAATTCCATCGATATATTAGATGAAATGAGCATAAGCGCAGTTCCCCCGGGACACTATGCAGAAGTGGATATTTCACCAACGGAGAAGATGTTAATTAATGAAACTGAGAAAGCCAATAGTATCAAATAATTATGGATTTGGTATAAAATTGAATCTAATTAATCAAACGTGTAATAATGGAAGCAAATAAAATATTAAATGCTGATGTGCTTGATATTATTTTCGAAGGAAAGAATAAAGCATACGGCGCTTATCAATTAAGGAAGAATTACAATAGAACAATGGGTAAGGCTCTTATTGTAACAGCTTCCGCATTGATATTTATTCTCCTGGCAACCATGGCAGCTAATTACCTGAATAAAAATTCAGAAAAGGATGCACTGGATGTGGTTGATACCCAATTGGCAGAAGTAAAAAAGGATGAGCCACCACCACCACCACCGCCACCACCCCCACCTACTCCACCACCACCACCAGAAATTAACCAGGTGAAATTTACTCCTCCTAAAATTGTAAAAGATGAGGAAGTAAAGCCAGAAGAAAAAATTGAGGAGATAAAAGAAGACCAGGTAATAAGCACAAAAACAGTGGAGAGTGAAAACAAAACTCAGATAGTGCAGGCACCGGTAGAAGATAAAGGAACACAGGTAGTTGAAGTGCCAAAGAAAGAAGATGATGAAGGCAAAATTTTTACAAAGGTAGAAGTGGATGCTGCTTTTCCGGGTGGCAATGCAGCCTGGGGAAGGTACCTGAAAAATAACCTAAACGCTGAAACCCCTGTAGAAAACGGTGCTTCGGAAGGAACTTATACGGTTGTGGTGCGTTTTATTGTGAGCAAGGATGGATCCATTAGTGATGTTGTAGCTGAAACTAAACATGGCTATGGCATGGAAGCAGAAGCAATAAAAATTATCAAGAAAGGACCAAACTGGACGCCAGCTTTGCAGAATGGCCGTCATGTAAATGCATATCGCCGGCAACCAATTACATTTGTTGTTGCTGAGCAATAAACAAGTAAAATTTTTGATTTAAAACCTTCCAACCGGGAGGTTTTTTTATGGAATAAACCCTGTTCTGTCTCTTAGGAAAAACAACCTTATGGCAGAGATAAATAATAACCAGAAAAAAATAATTGGCAGCAAAAAAATAAATAAAACCAATACAACAGTTGATCTTACACCTATGGTAGATTTGGGTTTTTTGCTGATAACATTCTTCATTTTCACTACAAGTATGATGGAGCCTAAGGTGCTTGATATGATGGAACCCGACGATAAAGCTCCACTCAAAGATCCCTTATGCCAAAGCTGTGTACTCACAATTATTCTTGCAGATAGTAATGCCATTTTTTATTACCAGGGGAATGAAACTTTACGGGAAATGAAACTCACGGATTTTTCAGTGGTTGGCATTCGAAAAATTTTAATGGAAAAGAAAATTAAAGTAATGGCTGCAAGAGGTAAAAATGAGTTTTCGGTAATTGTAAAACCTACTGAAAGGAGCAGGCTACAAAACCTGGTGAACATACAGGATGAGGCCACGCTGGTGGCTGTGGCAAGATTCTACCTTGCAGAGCCAACTGTCGAAGAAATATCAGCTGTAGATAAGTGGTACTTATCTTTGCAGCATGATTAACAAACTATCCGGATGGGATGATACTATTGTTGCACCTTCTACTGCAGCAGGTGTTGGTGCTATTGGCATTATAAGGTTGAGTGGACCTGATGCCATTGAAATTGTGAATTGCCTTTTTCCTTCAAAAAATCTATTAATGCAGGCTTCACATACATTGCATGTGGGCATTCTATCTCAAGATGAAATTGCTATTGATGAAGTTGTTGTTTCTCTTTTTAAATCACCGAAAAGCTATACCGGGGAGCATGTAGTTGAGATAAGCTGTCATGGCAGCCCGTATATCGAGGAGCAGGTTATGTTAGCTTGTATAAATGAAGGGGCACGAATGGCGAGGCCAGGAGAGTTTACACAACGGGCATTCCTGAATGGAAAACTTGATCTTGTGCAGGCAGAGGCAGTTGCAGATTTAATAGCCTCTAATAGCAATGCTTCTCAAAAGGCGGCACTAAAAAATATCCGGGGAGGATTTTCTGAGGCACTCAGTGAAATGAGGGAGCAACTCATAAAATTTTCTGCACTCATAGAACTGGAACTTGATTTTGCAGAAGAAGATGTAGCATTTGCAGACCGTACTAAATTTTATGAATTAATAAAAGAACTTCAGCAAAGCTGTAAAGAATTACTGGAATCATTTAAGCTGGGGAACGTAATAAAAAATGGCGTGAAGGTGGCCATTATTGGCAAACCAAATGCTGGTAAATCCACTTTACTCAATACATTGCTTAATGAGGAGCGTGCTATCGTAAGCCCTATTGCAGGTACCACAAGAGATACCATTGAAGAAACACTGAATATACAAGGCATTCTTTTCCGCCTTATTGATACAGCAGGCATCAGGGAGCATAGCAATGACTTGATAGAAAATATAGGCATTGATAAAAGCCTCGAAAAAATGGCATCCGCAGATGTGGTAATGTATTTATTTGATGTACAGCAGGAGAATGAAAGTTCCATATCAATACAGGAAAAGATTTTTATGGAAAAAGGCATCAGCTATATACTTGTAGGTAATAAAATAGATATAACTCCTGCTCATCCCTTCTCAGAAAAAGAAAATCTTATCCTGGTTTCTGCAATGAGCAAAACAGGTATTGACAAATTAAAGTTGAGTTTATACCATCATACAATAGCTGCCGGTGAAACGATTGATGATAAGACAATAGTAACCAATGCAAGGCATTATGAAGCCTTGCAAAATCTTTCTGCATCGCTTGAAGATATTCATTCTGCAATGGATAAGCAGATCTCCGGAGACTTAATGGCAACTGATATTCGCCGCAGTCTTTACTATCTTGGAGAAATAACGGGAGAAATTACCAATGAAGATAAACTGGATTATATTTTTAGTAAGTTCTGTATCGGAAAGTAATCCTTATTCCTTTGTTTCATAAATGCTTGTCATTGTTGAGTTTCATGAAAACATTCTTCTTTTATTTGTTGCCTATCTCCACTTTTTTAGTTATATTTGTTGCCTGAGTGTTGCCCGATTCTGTTGCCCACAAAACTGGGCAACAAAAAAGAGAAATGATGCTACATACAGCTACAAGCTGCAACACTCAGCTACAACAGGCAACAATGAGCAGTAACATTCGAATAGAGAAAACTTGTGAGGTTTGCGGTAATAAATACATCGCAAAAAAGACCGTTACCCGTTCCTGCTCTATAACCTGTGCCAGGTTACTTTACAAACGAACCAAACGAAATGAAAAAATCGAAGCGGCTATTAAGAAAGAAACTCAGGTAAAGCTTTTCAATCCTGCCATCTCACAAAAAGAATTTCTCACCATTGATGAAGCCTGCCAGCTGATCAATGCAAGCCGCTGGACCATTTACCGCCTTATTGATAAAGGCCAGCTTAAAGCCGGAAAATTGGGCCGTAATACCCGTATCCCAAGAACTGCTATTAATGAACTTTTCAAACTGACTGAAGTATGAACGTAACATTAAGACAAAGAAAGAAGGGGAATAAAATCAGCCTCTATCTTGATTACTACACCGATGGTAAAAGAGAGTATGAATACCTGAATTTATATCTCCTCCCGGAGCCAGAGAAAGGCAAGCTCACTAAAGAGCAGAAAGACGATAACCGTAAAAAGCTATCGATGGCTGAAGCCATCCGCTCAAAGCGTTTACTGGAAATCAAAAACGAGGAGTACGGCTTCCGGGATACTGATAAAGTAAAAGGCAGCTTTCTGAGTTACTTTGAGCAGCTAACAGAAAAGCGGAGAAATAGCCAGGGTAATTATGGCAATTGGGATAGTGTGTTAAAGCACTTGCAGAAGTTTGCACCCAATGGCGTTTCATTTAAAGAAGTAGATAAAAGATGGTTGGAGAAATTCAAAGACTATTTGCAGAATGATGCAAAAAGTAAAAATCAAAAACTGTTGTCTCAAAACTCACAATCTTCTTATTTTGGCAAGTTAACTGCAGCTCTAAAAGAAGCAGTCAAAGACGGCATATTACAAACCAATCCTGCTGCACAGGTGGAAGGAGTTAAACCCGATGATCCAAGCAGGGAGTTTTTAACTTTGGAAGAATTGCAGGCAGCGGCCAATGTAACATGTGAATTGCCCATATTGAAAAGTGCTTTCATCTTTTCGGCACTCACTGGATTGCGATGGTCAGATATTGAAAAGTTAGTATGGTCCGAAGTGCAGCACTCTGAGCAGTCCGGGTATTACATCCGTTTCAGGCAGAAGAAAACAAAGGGTGCAGAAACATTGCCCATTTCAGAACAAGCTTTTACGCTTTTAGGAGAAAGAAAAAAACAGGATGATAAAGTATTTGAAGGATTGTATTACAGTGCCTGGCATAACTTGAAGCTCAGAGAATGGGTAATGAAAGCAGGTATTACCAAACACATCACTTTCCACTGTGCCCGTCATACCTACGCTACCTTACAAATTACATTGGGTACAGATATTTATACAGTATCAAAATTGTTAGGCCACCGGCATTTAAAAACAACCGAAATTTATGCTAAAGTAATTGACCATAAAAAACAGGAGGCGGCAAACAAAATCAAAATTGATCTATAGCAATGGAGATAAAGATTTTAAATAGCATATTACACGGCGAGTTAAAGCCCTGGAAATTGGACACCTCCAACACGAGGCATTTTACAGAATTGGTAAGGGCCGCTAAAACGGTTGAACCAATAACGAATGCTGAGTTGCTAAAGCAACTCACAGCATTGTTGGCTGATTATCCACCCCTGCAAAAGTTGCTGGCGGCTGAAGCCACCAGCAACAGCATAGCATTGCAGCAGCTTTTATGCAGTATTGATTTACCAAATGGCAAAGATCCCGTTACATATTTTTATTCCGCTATTATTACTGCCGAAACCCTTCGGGTTTATAATTCCTTCATGCAACAATCTGTTAACTGGAATGATTCAATAGATATTCCTTTCCAGGCAGGCAGGTTACTAAACAGCTTAAAAGTATTAACGCAGCAAACAGTTGCTGAGTTACAGGAGAGGGGCTTAACCACCATACCGGATGAACAGAGCAGTTTTATTCATTTTGCTTTGTATTATCTCAAGCATAGTTTGATACAATTATATTTCAGCGTTCAGGAGTCGTTTAAAGACAAGCTAACGCAAGTAACTACGTTGGAAGATTTTTATACATTGGATTTGGTAGAACCTTTTTCAAACCACCTGGAACTAAAATATGTTGCTGATCTCACCGGACAAACGAGTAAAGAAAAGAAGGGTAAGAAGGAAAAACTAACTTTTGGTTTCAATGGAAAAAAGGATAAACTTTCATCTGTCATTAATAGTTTGTGTACTCAAATTGAACTTTTAAAAGAAGATGTTTCGCCTGCTGACATGCTTATACAGCTGCTCCTTTCAAATGATATAAAGCCCGGCAATGTTCAAATCCATTTGGATTGTGATAATAAAAATTTCAGGTATGCGATAGAAAAATTAACCCCTTATTTTAATTCACTCTCCTTCATCAATATTGAGCACAGCAAATCATTCTATTCAAAAAAGGGAACTCTGCTTAAAGCAAATAATTTCTCAAAAGCAAGGTCTTTCGACCCGAAAGAAAAGGCAACTATTGACAATATCTTCAAACAAATGCAATAAAAAACATTCACTTTGTTCAGCCTGAACATTCAGGTATGAATACCTGAACCTTTTCCCCTCCACAGCTTTGCAACTTGCCCTCGTATCAAAAAAATAATATACGATGGAACAAGAAAATTTAATTCTCGACAAGCTCACCGAAATATCAAACAAGCTGAGTGAGCAAAACCTGTTGCAAAAAACAGTATTAAACTTTAATGAGGCTTGCATATATCTGGACGTAAGCCCTTCGCATTTGTACAAATTAACCAGTACAAAGCACATTCCGCATTTCTGCCCACAGGGTAAAAAATTGTACTTCCGGCGGGAAGAACTCGACACCTGGTTACAGCGTAACCGGCAATCCGCTGCCGATGAAATTGATCAGTTGGCAACAGACTATGTCATCCGCAACAAACGGAAATAACAATTTTTTTTACACTGAACTAAAGAACTGAAGAATGGCAGCAAGTACCATATTTAAAAACTTTGCAACCCCGGTAGAGAATGTTTCATTGATCATTCTTTCCAACTGGATTGCATCCGGCAAGTACAAAGCCCAGGTTGAAGAAATCCGGGATCTGATTGCACAAGGCAATGCAGAGGAAGCACAAAAAAAGAAGCAGCAGCTTCCGGCTTTCACTCCATCGGCAACTTTTACTGAGAAAAGATTACTGCCAAACATGGAGAACTACAGCGGCTTTGTACACCTTGACTTTGACAAGCTGACACCGGTACAATTAAATGCAGCCTTTCAAATCATTGCCGCAATCCCTTACACTTTCATTTGCTTCATCAGCCCAAGCGGCAACGGGCTAAAAGTATTTATTGAAGTAAATACGGGTGCAGAACACCATGATACTGCTTACCAGCAGGTAATGGAGTATTACCAGAATGCCACCGGCCTAAAAGCCGATGTAAAATGCAAAGACATTACCAGGCTATGCTTTGTAAGCCACGACCCACAGTTGTATAAAAATATATACAATGAAAAGTTTCGGGTAAAGGATATTCCGGTCCAGGCAAAGCCGGTTCCTGTAGTTACCATGCAGGAAACAAGGGAAGAATCTACCGCACCAGATGAATACCTCTTAACCTTCCAGCAACAAATCACATTCACCAATCAAAAAACAGAATACACAAATGGAAACCGTAACAATTATATGTACCTGCTTGCTTCTAATTGCAACAGAGCTGGTATACCGCAGTCCGATACTGAAATTCTATGTGCACAGCATTTTGATTTATCTGAAAAAGAAATTAAGGATTCCGTAAGCAGTGCCTACAAACACCACCAACCCGAGTTTGCAAAGTTTGCAAACACTGCAAAGCTGCAAACTACAGATCAGCCACCAACAGAAGATTATCTGAAAAACACCCCCACCATTCCCGAAGAATTGTACATGCAAATGCCCGACCTGTTGAAGCAGGGTGCAATGGCATTTACCGATGAAAGAGAACGGGATGTTTTTCTTACAGGAGCCCTTGCAATACTAAGTGGATGCTTACCCGGTGTTAAGGGTGTGTATGCAGGCAATGAAGTTTTTCCAAACCTCTTTTCTTTTGCAATTGCACCGGCAGCGAGTGGTAAGGGTGCATTAAAGTTTGCTAAGATGCTGGCAGACGAATACCACAGCTTTGTACTAACAGCAAGCCGTGAGGCAGAATCCCATTTCAATCAGGAAATGTCCGAACACAAACAAAAACTGCACAGCAAAAAGAAAAGCGATACCAGCATGGAAGAAGTACCCATAAAGCCCAGCTTTAAAGTGGTGTACATTCCGGCCAATACCAGCTATGCAAAGATCCTGTGGCACTTGGAGCAAAACGAAGGCACAGGTATCATCTGCGAAACCGAAGCCGACACCCTGGGCAATGTTTTCAAACAGGAGTGGGGTTCCTATTCCGATATGCTTCGCAAATCCTTTCACCACGAAAGGCTATCCAGTTCCCGGAAAGGCAACAATGAATTTACAGAAGTAAATGCGCCCAGCTTGTCTATCGCCTTATCCGGTACTCCCAACCAGGTTACTGGCTTAATAGCATCTTCCGAAGATGGCTTATTCAGCCGTTTCATGTTTTATGCTTTTAAGGTAGAGCAAAAATGGAAAGATGTATCGCCCAATGCTAATAACATAAACCTGACAGAGCATTTTAAAACACTATCATTAAGAGTTTTTAAAATGGTACTCTTTCTGCAAAGGGAAGAAACCATTGTAGAGTTGACAGCCACCCAATGGCAACAGCTAAACCAAACCTGCGAGGCATGGCTCAATGAAGTAACCATGTTCACAGCCGAGGAAGCCGCCAGTATTGTAAAACGATTGGGATTGATCCTCTACCGTATGGCAATGCAGTTTACCGCTTTGAGGAAATTTGAAAACGGTGAAGCTGCAATCACATTGGTTTGCACCGATGAAGATTTCACTACTGCTTTGCAGTTGGCTGAAATCTATTTACAGCACAGTATTTTAATGTTTAACAACCTGCCCAAACAAAGTGAGACCACCCATTTTAAAACCGGCGACAGCAAACGCAAATTCTTTGATGCCTTGCCACAGGAGTTTACTCGGCAGCAAGCTGTAGAAACTGGTAAGCTCTTTACCCTGGCAGCCCGTACCGTGGATGATATACTCCACAATGCCACCGGCAAGGCGTTGGAAAAGCTGAAGGCAGGACATTACCGTAAGCTCTGATTATTTTTTCTCTCATTTCTTTTATCAAAGGCTGGTTTCTTGTCCCTCCCCTTCGGGGAGGTTAGGAGGGGCTTTTGCGGACTTTGCAAGCTTTGCAAGTTTTGCAGCTAATAGTCATAGCATCCCTTTACTTCACTGTTTATAAGTCAGCCTAAAGGCTTACATTTTTCTTTTTTTTGTCATATTATATCCTTACATTTGTTCTTGTTTAGTCAAAGTATAACTTTACTATCATGAGCAAAAAGTCATTACAGATACAACAGCTTAACAGCAAAATGCTGGCTTTCGCCAGTTTGCAAAAGGTAGCGCCGCCGCCAACCGGTTGGATAAAAGCCATCCGTAATGCTATTGGCATGAGCATGTTGCAGTTGGGCAAACGGCTATCTATTACCAAACAAAGTGTGCAGGATATTGAACGCCGGGAAAAAGACGGCTCCATTTCTATAAAGGCATTGCGGGAGGCGGCAAGGGCCCTCGATATGCAATTGGTATATGGCTTTGTGCCCAACGATGGATCTTTGGAGGCATTGATAGACCGCAAGGCAAAAGAACTGGCTACGCAGATTGTGCAGCGTACTTCCAACAGCATGAAGCTGGAAGACCAGGAGAACAGCAAACAGCGTATTGAAAAAGCAATTGAAGAGAGGGCAACCATCATTAAAAACGAAATGCCTAAAACTTTATGGGATTAGATTTAGATTATATAGACGGACAAACACCGCTGGATGAAGATGAGAAAGAAGGCTTGCTCATAAAAACCATAGCCACCCGTGGCGAACTGGATGAATTTGAACAGCAGAATATTGAGCAGGCTATATTATGGACATTAAGCCGTTCTTTTAAAGCCGATGCAGTTTTTACAGAAGATTTTCTCCGGGCATTGCATAAGCGTATGTACAGCAATGTTTGGGCCTGGGCAGGTGAGTTTCGTAAAACAAATAAAAATATTGGCGTAGATAAATGGCAGATACCAACCGACCTGAGAAACTTGCTTGACGATACGAAGTTTTGGTATGCCAATAACACGTACAGCCCCGATGAACTCACCATCCGTTTTAAACACCGGTTGGTTAGCATTCATTGTTTCCCAAACGGCAATGGAAGGCATAGCCGGTTAATGGCCGATATTGTGATAGAAAAAATATTTAAGCAACCGGTTTATACATGGGGTGCAGCCAGTTTGGTAAAGCAAGGCGATACCCGAATGGCTTACCTTAATGCAATAAAAGCTGCAGATAAAGGAGATATACAACCTTTAATAAACTTTGCAAGGGCATAAACAATAAAATAAGATGATAAAAGACATTATACAACAAAACGAAAACGCCACACCCAACAGTAAACAGTTAGCCGTGCTCAAAGAACATTTCCCCGCCTGCTTTACAGCCGATGGTTCTTTTGATGTGGAGCGGTTTAAAGCAACAATAGCGAACGACACCAACGTGGTGCAGGAAGGCTACGAACTAAAGTTTATGGGTAAGAGTTATGCCAAACTATTGGCCAGTACCGATACCACTACCGTAATACAACCCAACGAAGCCCACAATAGTCTGCCCGAAAATACCAATAGCGAAAACATCTACATCAGCGGCGACAACCTGGATGGGTTAAAACATTTATTAAAATCATACAACGAAGCAATTAAATGTATTTACATAGACCCCCCTTATAATACCGGCACTGATGGTTTTGTGTACGCCGACAAATTCAATTATAGCAAAGAAAACCTGCAGGAAAAACTGAGTGTAAGCGAAGAAGAAGCCGACCGTATTCTGGAACTTACCAAACGGGGCTCTGCCTCTCACAGTGCATGGCTAATGTTTATGTATAGCCGATTGCTACTTGCGAGGGATTTACTAACAAAAGATGGCGTCATCTTTATTTCAATTGATGATAACGAACAGGCCAATTTAAAACTGCTTTGTGATGATGTGTTTGGAGAGGAAAGTTTTATCGAATGTATAAGCTGGAACAAAAGAATACCTAAAAACGATAAAGGTATTGGGAATATTCACGAACATATATTAGTATACGTTAGGAACAAAAATTATAAGCATGAGTTTACAGTAGGGAAGCAAGGTTTGGAAGAAATTGAAGAACTTGTTGCTAAACTTAAACGCAATAAAACATCGGTATCTGAGGCCGAACAGGAAGTAAAAAAACTCTATAAAAGAAAGGGATATGATAGAGGTATAACTCTTTACAACTCCTTAAATTCCGAATATCGTCTTTGGGGTAAGATAAATATGAGTTGGCCTAATGCTGAAACATTTGGCCCACGATATGAGATCAAGCATCCGAAAACTGGTGAGCCAGTAAAAGTACCAGACCGAGGTTGGAGATGGATAAGCGACACTTTTGATGAGGCTGCCGGAATGGAAAACGGGGAGTATAAAAAAATTGACGAATTACCAGACGGTTCCTTTGTTTGTGGTAGAATTTGGTTTGATAAGGATAATAAAACACAACCAAGTTCAATTACATTTTTAGACGAAGTTGAGAAATTTCTACTACGATCTGTAATTTCTTTAAAAAGTGATGGAGGAATAGAATTAGAAAATATATTCGATGGAAAGAGCTTCTTTTCATATCCAAAACCAACAAGCTTGCTAAGGTTGCTTGTAGGCTCAGTATCTCTATTGCAAGAAAATGATATAGTATTAGACTTTTTTTCAGGTTCTGCTACAACCGCAGATGCCTTAATGCAACTAAATGCTTTGGATGACAAGAACAGAAAATTTATTTCTATCCAATTGCCAGAAATTTTGAAGTCAGAAAATCCATCACAAAAAGCGGCCTACGACTTTCTGAAAGGAAACAACCTGCCTACAACTTTAGATTACATTGGTATTGAACGCCTAAAAAGGGCTGCGGCAAAAATAAAACAAGAGCACCCTGATAAAGAAATGGATTTAGGCTTTAAGCATTACATGCTTGCAGAGCCCAACCAAAACACCTTAGACAAACTTGAAAGTTTTGATAAGGCAGCGATGTTAGCCGATACTACCATCATGGATGATTTTGGCAAACCCACCATATTAGCCACCTGGCTCAATGCAGATGGTTATGGGCTTACCACAAAAGCCGAAGCTATAGATTTGGCAGGGTACACCGCATACTACTACCACAAGCATTTGTATTTTATAGACCCTGGCTTTACACTGGATAGTATGAAAGCGTTGCTTAGTAAATATGATGCAGAAGGCCATTTCAATCCGGAGAATTTGGTATTGTTTGGTTACAGCTTCCCCGATTGGAGCATCAATGAAATGATAGAAAAAAACCTTCGTATCCTTAACGATGGAGAAAAGAATTTAAAAATCAACTTCAACGTAAGGTACTAATCTATGGAACTGATATTAAAGAACGATTTGCCACACCAGGTTAAAGCCTATACTGCCATAGCCAATACATTAGGTACTGAGCTGATAACGAAGAATGTGCTGTATTACCAAAACCCTGAGTTGCAATTAGACCGTCATACACTCATGGCCAATTTAGCACAGGTGCAAAAAGACAATGCTGTACCGGCGGAGTACAAGGCACTCAACGAAATAGGTAGCTACCTCAATCTCGATGTAAAAATGGAAACCGGCACGGGTAAAACCTATGTGTACACCGCTGCCATGTTTGAGCTGCACAAGCGTTATGGCATTAATAAATTTATTGTAGTAGTGCCTACGTTGGCTATTAAAGCAGGTGCCAAACAATTTATGCAGGATGGCTACACCAAACGCCATTTTAAAGACCAGTGTGGCTACGGTACAGAACTCGATGTGTTGGTACTGGAAGCTACTAAAAAGAAGAAAGGGAAAAACTATTTTCCCGGAGTGGTAAGAGAGTTTGTATCTGGCAGCAGCCAGAACGCCAATAAGATTTATGTGGTACTCACAAATATGAGCTTATTAGGCGGCACATCTAAGCTTTTAACTGACACCTATGATTATGGGGTAGAAGGTTTTTACAAACCCATTGATGGCATTAAGGCAACTAAGCCATTTGTAATTATTGACGAGCCACACCGTTTTAGTAAAACTCAAAAGGCTTATGAGTTTATTGAAAAAAATATTTGTCCGCAGGCAATAATACGCTTTGGTGCAACCTTTCCTGAAATTGAAACAGGTAGAGGACGAAATAAAATCAGGCGTAAAGATTACCATAACCTGTTGTATGATTTAAACGCTTTTCAGGCGTTCAATCAAAATCTTATTAAAGGCATTGCCAAAGAACATTTTGAGCCCACCAGCCTTCGGCAGGATAAGGTAAAGATCATGAGTGTTCAGGCCAAAACATCTGCAAGGTTCAACCTTATTCAAAGAGATGCCGCAACAAAATCTTTCGATTTGCAAAAAGGTGACAGCCTTGGTATGATTGCACCTGAGTTGGAAGGTATTGTGATTGATGCCATCACTACCAGCACGGTAGAATTATCTAACGGGCAGGTAAAATCTACCGGCGAAGAATTTAGTACAGATATTTATTCAAGCTCATACCAGGAAAGTATGATCCGCCTGGCGCTGGAACGCCATTTTGAAACAGAACGAACCAACTTTAGCCGGAACAATAAAATAAAAACCTTAGCCCTGTTTTTTATCGATGACATTCAGTCTTACCGGATGAACGAAGGACAAGACAAACAACCTTATTTAAAAGAAACCTTCGAAAGGTTGCTTGCAGATAAAATTAATACTACTATACCGCTGCTCTCTGCACAGGAAAAAGAATACAAGGACTATTTACTGGCCTCGCAAGCTGATTTGAACGCTACCCATGCAGGTTATTTTTCGCAGGATAATAGCAGTTCTGATGAAGCAATTGCACAGGAAGTACAGGAAATTTTATACGAAAAGAAAAAGTTACTCGCTTTCAAAGACGCAGACGGTAAATTCATTACCCGTCGGTTTTTATTTTCCAAGTGGACCTTGAAAGAAGGATGGGATAATCCCAATGTATTTACCATTGCTAAACTCCGCAGCAGCGGAAGTGAAAACAGTAAGATACAGGAAGTAGGGAGGGGCTTGCGTTTGCCGGTAGATGAATTTGGTAATCGTATTTCCAATGAAGAGTTTAAATTGAATTATGTTATTGATTTTACCGAAGCAGACTTTGCAGAAAAATTGGTAAATGAGATCAACGCTGATTTACCACAAGGGTTTGTGATCAGTGATGAAAAGATTGCAGAAGTGGCAGGCAAGCGGAATATGGATGCTGATGATTTGTTTGTAGAATTACTAAGTAAGAAATACATCGACCGTAATAAGAATATCAAGGCCGAAAACAGCACGCCCTTTTTTGAAGAATATCCGGAGTTTGCCGTTGGCTTGCAACAGGGCAAAGTAGAAGACCGGAATAAAAAGAAGGAGAAGAGAATAAAAATCCGCAAGGCTGTTTTCGATGAACTGAAATCACTTTGGCAGGAAATAAACAGTAAGTATATTTTACATTATGAAAGAATAGAGCAGGAGGATTTTCTTTTTAAAGAAATACTGATCCTGCTTAACAATGGTGTTTTTTCCGACACCTATATTTCCAGTAGCAGGGCAGAATTAAATACCACAGGAACACGGGCTACAATAAATGAAGATACTGGTGTACAATTCAAAATCAACAAGCCATTAGCTTACAATGAATTTCTAAAGCGGATCAGTCGCCAAACAAACCTGTCTATTCAGTTGCTGCATATAGTCTTGTCAGCATACGCTAATACACATCAAATACAGCCCGAAAGAATTAATGAGCAAAGTGCGGCCAATTTTGTAAAACTGTTTCAGGACTGGAAGATGGAAAAATTAAATGGCAGATTCAGTTATTCCAAAGCAAACCTTCCAGTGAAATCAACTGCGTTAACTTTTTCAGATGGTACACCGAGGCCACAAATTACACAAGGCGTTATAGGAACAAAATTTATTGAGGGCAGTCCATCTGAAAAGTACCTCTACGATGTATATGCATTCGACTCACCTTTAGAAAAAGAAAATCTTTTGGTAGATGGTATTCAGGAAATAATTGTTTACGGCAAAATACCAAAAGGCAGTATTGCCATTCCCACTACCACAGGCCAATCGTACAGCCCCGATTTTATGTATGTTGTAAAGAAGGATAATGGTGAAAAGATTTTAAATGTAATCGTGGAAACAAAGGATGTCGAAAATCAAACTTCTCTCCGGGGTATAGAGCAGGCAAAGATTGATTGTGCTAAAGTGTTTTTTAACCAATTAACTATTGATGGATATAAGGTTGAATTTAGGACACAGTTAAATAATAAAAAAATCAAACAAATTATAGATGAAGTGCTAATATAAATGAAAGGCTTAAACTCTTTACTATGCAGCAAAACCTTATTCTTAATATCATCCCATTTGCTCCACCTGTACAGCAGGTTAGCTTTCCTTTTTACAAGGAATACAAAGAAGAATATTGCCCCTGTTATATTGATGATGTTATGGCAGGCTTGCTCGATGGAAAAATGTCGAAGCTGGAACAGGCAGATACCCAATGGCTTTACACAGATTTTAAAGAACCACAGGAAGGCGCTTTAATACTGGATATTGACCTTACTATTCATACCGAATTTGCCGCACACTATTACCGCCATTTAATTTTTAACTATTTCCGCAATGGCGTGGCCGATATTATGCACCGCAACTTTATAAAGGAAGTGGAAGTATGGCTGCTTGATAAAACGAATAAAAGTGCAAAATTCAATGTGTACAATCAGTTCACTTTAAAAGTGCAGCATAATAATATAAGCAATGGTCCCGAGCTGGCATTTTCTTATGATGGCCGCACCAAAGTATTTAAGCAGTCAGTAAAAGAAATGGTAGGTTTTGATACGGCAAACTTTAACTGGATGAACTGTAACGGCGTATTGTACAAGTGGAGCAAGCTGCCCGATGAACATAAACTCAATTTAGATAAAGTGTACCCGGTGCTGAGCAATAAATTAAAACCTCAGTTAAATATTGCTTTTGATTTGCCGGATTTATCCAATCGGTATCCAGCCTATCACAAAGCACTTACGGAATTTTACAATACCTGCCTGAACACAGATGCATTTAAGAAAATATTGCCCATCAATGGGGAGGGATTTTATAATATGGGTGAAGACGGTATTCAAATGATTGCAGGTTCTTCCAACCTGCTGCAGTTTGGTAAAAGCACCGGCAAAGAACCAAAGTTTGATTTAAAAAAATTCGGCCCCTGCAAACCCGTACCGCCGCCCAACAATGTAAAATTCTTTTTCATTTACCAGGCTGCTGATAAACCCTTAATGGAAAAGCTGAAAACCTATTTCCTTACTGGCTATAAGTATCATCCCAATATGCAGGCGTTTATTCATCAGACTTTTTCATTTGATGAAAGCCTTGATATTGTTTTTGATAATATTGATATGGCTGTGCAAACAGTATATGAACAGTTAAAAGACCGGGTGCAGTTACCCGAAACAAAATACCTCGTAATCTATATCAGTCCGGTAGCAAAGTATGAAGTCAATTATGAAAGGAGAAGGGTGTATTACCGCATGAAAGAAATGCTGCTCACTTACTGTTATTTATCGCAGGTGATTTTTAAAGAAAATATTTCCAAAGACGCTTTCAACTATTTTTTACCAAACATTCAAATTGCCATGCTGGCCAAGCTGGGCGGTGTACCGTGGAGGTTAACAAGGGATGCCAATGATGAACTCATTGTAGGCATTGGCGCATTTCATTCCCATACTCAAAAATCAAGGTACCTGGCATCTGCATTTTGCTTTGATAACAAAGGGGAATTTAAAGGGTTCGACTGTTTTGGTAGTGCCGATACCATCAGCCTTGCAGGTTCGATAAGGGAAGCAGTGCAGGAGTTTTTAAAAGTTAATAAAAAGGCAACCCGATTAATAATACACTTCTATAAATTAATAAGCAAGAGAGAACTCAAACCGATATTAGATACACTGTACAATAAACTCAATCTGCAGATTCCGGTTATTGTAGTCACCATTAATAAAACTGCAAGTAAAGAATTGCTGGCTTTTGATACAGCTTCGGAAGGGCTAATGCCTTACAGCGGCACTTATATTAAAATTGCGGAAAGGGAATATCTCTTGTTCAATAATACCCGGTACGACGAAACATCAAAACCCACGGCAAAAGAGTATCACTTCCCTGTCAAGCTAAAACTGACATCCACACACCTTGAAATGCTGGAAGACAAAGAGCTGGTAAATCAGTTGATTGATGAAGTGTACCAGTTCAGCCGCATGTACTGGAAAAGTGTAAGTCAGCAAAACCTGCCTGTTACATTGGCCTACCCCGAGATGGTGGCCGAAATGTTTCCTTATTTCAGGTACGACAAGCTGCCGGATTTTGGGAAGGAAACACTTTGGTTTTTGTAATTACCTTTAATTTTCAAAAATGACATCTGATAAAAAACAACACTGGGAAAATGTATTTGCAACAAAAGCTGAAAATGAGGTAAGCTGGTTTCAACCTTATCCTAAAACTTCTGTGGAGTTTTTGGAATTATTTCAATTGCCACTCACTGCTAACATTATTGATATTGGCGGCGGCGACAGCCACCTGGTAGATGCTTTATTGGAGAAAGGTTATCAGAATATCTGGGTACTCGATATTTCAGCAACAGCTCTGGAAAAAGCAAAGCAACGGTTAGGTGACAAGGCAAAACAAATTCATTGGATAGTTTCAGATGTTACAGAATTTGTACCACCTGTTCAGTTTGATTTTTGGCACGATAGGGCAGCATTTCATTTTCTTACAGACGAAGAAAGTATAAACAAATATGTTTCTATTGCAGAAAATGGGATTAAAGAAAACGGCTATCTGATTCTGGGCACTTTTTCTGAAGAAGGCCCCAAAAAATGTAGTGGCCTTGACATTAAACAATACAACGAAGCATCTATGAGTGCAAGATTTGAACTTGCTTTTAACCGGGTAAAATGTATCAGGGAAGAACATACCACACCATTTAATACAGTGCAGAATTTTTTGTTCTGTAGTTTTCAAAGAAAGTAAAATGAAACTCTACATAAAAAATATGGTCTGCAATCGTTGTATCATGGTTGTTAAGCAACAATTGGAAAACATGAAACTGCAACCGCTGCATGTGACAATGGGTGAAGTGGAATTAAAGAAACCATTGACAGAAAAACAGGAGCTGCAACTTAATACAAAATTGAAATCATTAGGCTTTGAACTGCTTGACGACAAGAAGCAAATGCAGATTGAAAAAATTAAAACGCTTTTGATACAGCAGGTGCAGTCAGGACAACTGGAAGATCATTTCAGTATTACTGATTTTCTTATAAAATCAATTCATAAAGATTACAGCCAGCTTTCCCGTTTATTTTCCGAAGTGGAGGGCATTACCATTGAGCAGTTTTTTATTTTACAAAAAATTGAGAAGGTAAAAGAGTTGCTCATTTATGCCGAACTCAACCTGAGTGAAATTGCCTGGAAACTTGGTTACAGCAGTGTTGCTCATTTGTCGTCACAATTCAAAAGAATTACTGGCCTTACACCATCAGCATTCAAAAAAATAGGCGGCAGCCGCAAATCGCTGGATGAAGTATAACAAATAGATACAAATTTTTTCCATCATTCTGTAACAGGCAGGCCATACACTCAATCTACCTTTGTGTTATTAAACAAAAACTAATGACACATACATACACAGTTACGGGAATGACCTGCAGCAGTTGCGAAGCAAAAGTGAAAAGCAGTTTGCTCTCTATGCCTAACGTACTGGCAGCCGAGGTTTCTAAAACAGATAATACAGCCACCATCGAAATGGATAAGCATATTTCTTTGTCTGCGTTCCAGGCTGCATTGGGAGGTAATGACAGTAAGTACAAAATTTCAGCAACACATCACAGCGAAACAACTGAACAAACAAAAAGCTGGTTGGCTGTTTATAAACCAATCCTGCTGATATTTGGTTACATCATTGTTATTACTGTTCTCATACAATTTATTCAGGGCAGTTTCAATTGGATGCAATGGATGAGCCATTTTATGGCAGGTTTCTTTCTGGTATTCTCTTTTTTCAAATTGTTAAACCTCAAAGGCTTTGCAGAAAGCTATGCCATGTACGATATTGTGGCAAAGCAATTTAATGGCTGGGGATACCTGTATGCTTTTATCGAACTGCTCCTGGGTATTGCCTTTCTTTCAGGGTTTAATCCGCTATTGACAAATGCTGTTACCTTTGTTGTAATGTCGGTAAGTATTGTAGGTGTATTGCAGAGTGTATTGAATAAAAGGAAAATAAAATGCGCCTGCCTCGGCGATGTGTTTAACCTGCCCATGAGTACCATTACCATTATTGAAGATGGTTTAATGATAGGAATGAGTGCGGTAATGCTTTTAACTATGTTATAAAATGACAGTTGCAAAATCAATAGGGCAATTTTTCTGGAAAATCTTCAAAGCCATCTTTGTAAGAAAGAACGATTGCTGTAAATAATACAATCTGATGAAAAGCTCCATTATGCTTACATGTAATTTCTGCTGAATCCGAAGTATAATTGTGAGTAAAATATTCCCCCGATATTCTCACCTCTCCTTTAATGTTCAGTGCTTCAAGGTATCCCGGTGTTGGCGTGCATTTTGTTCAAAAAATAGTATAATAATCACTCAGATTCTAATGATCTTGAGAATGTGTGATTCATGTAACTTTTTTTCAGGATTATGTAACACTTCTTACAATTTTAAAAGTGACCTTTAAGAAGTAAAACCTAAAATATCAGATAAATGAAACGTAAAAAAATGAATTAAAACTTGAAAAGAATTATTGCCATAATATTCCTGGTTGTTTACAGCAGTACTGCATTTGCGTTTACTCTAAAAATGCATTTTTGCGGGGGGCATTTTGCAGGAATAGCGGTTGCAAATTTTGGTGGCTCTGTAGATTGTGGCTGCGATCATTCAAAACACACACACAAGAAAAGTTGTTGTAGTGATAAATTAGTTTCAGCTAAAACTGATAATCATAAAACTAATCAACAATACGCTTTAGATAATAATATTTCGAAATGTTCTGCACCTGAATTTATAATTAATTACAACCAGGACTTTACTAATTTCTATACCAATACAAAAAGCCAACATCTTCATCAGGCAGATTTAAGTAGAAGTTCTATCCCCTCTCTCAATATTTTTCTTTGCACTTTTCGCATTTGATGCTTACTCTCTTCATAGCCTGTTCAAATATTTAGAATAATATCTGACAGTACTTATATTATTGTTATTAATCCATAAATCATGCAACTATATTTCATACTTATAACGGACTTTTTATAGAATGAAAATGAAAAGCATATTTATTCCCGTATGGCTCTCCGGCACTTTGATAGGCGGGTTCTACGATAGGGTTATCATACAAAAAATAAATTCTAATTATCACTTAAAAATAAAACAATGAAAAAGAAGCAAAATGAATTATTGCTTAATAGCGTAAAGCAAGGCTCACAAGAAAACATGAGTTCAGGAACTTATACCTGTCCAATGCACCCGGAAGTAAAATCAGACAAACCGGGTAAATGCCCGAAATGCGGGATGGGTTTAGTAAAGCAAAATTAATTAAGTGTGGCAGTAGGGAATTAAACAATTAGTAACAATTAAAAAAAGAGTTATGGAAAAATCAATTGCACATACCTACCATATTGGTGGCATGAGTTGCGGCGGCTGTGTTTCAACAGTTAAACAAAAATTATCCGGTGTACCTGGTGTAACATCTGTAACAGTTGACCTGGGAAAGAAAGAAGCGGAAATCACTTCATCTGAGGAGATTAAAACAGATACGCTCCGAAGTGCTTTCAATAATACCCATTATACCATTTCAGAACTTAGAGCATAAATAACTTCATTATTCTCATTTAAAATAAATTAAATCAATCAATTATTCACTAACAATTTAAAAACGAAAATCATGCACATGTACGAAGGTTATCATTTCTGGGGAATGCACCTGATATGGTGGTTCATCTGGATTATTTTTCTTGTTTCATTATTTGGATGGTACACACCCACCCGGAAAAGAAAGTAAAGAAGGGGTTTTCGCTCTGATATTTTTCCCAAGCATTTTGCTTCAGGGAAAATATTAAATAAAAAAACTAAAATTGGAACAAAGATATAGAGAAGGGTTAAGTCAGGCATTGATGCTGGATAACACTTCTGTACAAAATTAAATTAAAAATTAAAAATTTAAAAAATGGCAAACAAAACAGTATTAAAAAAAGACAACACAAAGGAAAGTAAACAAGGTGTAAACCAGGTTAACAAAAAAAGTGTATCAGCAGATAAAGTTGCTGATAAAAAACAAAAGTCAGCACCAAAGAAATCATCCGGCATTGTTGCTGACGCTGTGGGGCGTAGTGCAGTAAATCAGGTGAAACACAATTCTTCAAGAGATGTAAGAGGATCCAGTGGTTTAGCAAATACAGGAACTATTATTTCCTATGATTAATCATTCTTTAAATTTTGCAAAAGCGTTTCATTTCAGGTTAAATTAAGATGGGGGTAATAACTGGAGCATAGTAAAATGTTAGATAATGTAATGATTTAGCTAACCAACCACGTTGCACTATATGCAGATGATGCAAAACAATACAGGTAACAGCATGATGAATGGCAGGAACCCTAAGATACCAATGAATAAATAAGTTAAGTAATGAAAGATAACACCAAGTACAATAGAAGAAGTTTCATTGAAACAGCAAGCCTGTTCGCTGCGGGGTTTTATGTGATGCCATTATTTAGTTCCTGTAATTCGGCTACGTCTTCCGTTCATCCCGAAGGTGGAACTACTGTCAATAGCGATTTCAATGCCGACGTCGATATACAATTAAAGGCGGTACAGTCAAGTAGTAAAATTCTATCCACCAAAAATACGGATACCTATTTGTACAAAGGTTCTTTAATAAAGGGGGATAAACAGACCTTACAGCATTTAGAAGGAAGTGCTCTCGGCCCTATAATACGGGTAGAGAAAGGAGACAGGGTGCGGATACGGTTTGAAAACGAGCTTTCTGAAAAATCAATTATCCATTGGCACGGGCTGCATGTATCTCACGAAAACGACGGGCATCCGGAACATATAATAGGTAAAGGTGAAACTTATATTTATGAGTTTGAAGTTATGAACAGGGCAGGCACCTACTGGTTTCATCCACATCCCGACGGTCGTACAGGAGAACAGGTTTATAAAGGGATGGCAGGTTTGTTCATCGTTACAGATGAAGAAGAAAAAGCCTTGAATTTGCCAACTGGGGATTATGATATTCCTGTTGTCATTCAGGACAAAACTTTTGATGAAAATAACCAATTGGTTTATTTACCCAATGGAAGGATGGACCAAATGCGGGGCTTTTTGGGAAATCGAATACTTATCAATGGAAAAATAGATAATACCCTATCTCTAAACAAAGATGGAAAATATCGGTTACGACTGCTCAATGGTTCAAACTCCCGTGCCTACAAATTGGCTTGGAATACCAAAGAGACCATTACCGTTTTTGGGGTTGATGGCGGGCTCCTGGAAAGACCAAAAACATTACCTTATTTAATATTGGCTCCCGCCCAACGGGTTGACGTTTGGCTCGATTTATCAAAGAAATCGGAAAGCGAAGCGTTAAAATTAATTCACCTGCCCATACCATTGAACAATATGATGAGTGGCGGAATGATGGGTGGTGGAATGATGAATGGTAGTAGGATGGGGACTGAAAAAGATAATTCACTGCCTTATAATAGTCAATTCGATATCCTCAACATCCATGTAGGAGCATCAAGGAAGAATGATGCGCAACTGCCGGAGAGGTTGTCGGTTTCACAGGATTTAGACCCGGCCGATGCGGCCAACAATACTTCCCCAAGAACATTCAATTTCGGAATGGAGGGAATGATGAAATGGACAATAAACAGAAGAACCTACAATGGGATGGAAGTGGCTGACGATGAAATTGTAAAGCTAAATACCACCGAAGTCTGGCGAATAAACAATGGAGGAAATATTTCTACTGAGAATAAAAATAATGGAGGGGGTATGATGAGAAATAACGGGGGTATGGGGAATATGATGCAGATGCCACACCCAGTACACATTCATCAACTGCAGTTCAATATCGTAAACAGAAATAGTGACAACGTTGACGAGAACCTATGGAACACTGTTAAAGACGGATTCATAGATGAAGGACTTCAAGATAGCGTATACCTGTTACCCGGAATGTACATGGACCTGGCAATGCGCTTTGAGGATTTTAAAGGATTGTTTCTATACCATTGTCATAATCTGGAACACGAGGATATGGGTATGATGAGGAATTTTAAAATTGAATAGATTAATCCATTCTCAAAAAATGAAAAAATCAATTTAACCGGATATTTAAAAAATTAAAAAATGAATAAGATGAAAACAACAGTAAAAATTTTAATAACAGTGGGATTAGTGGGAACAATGCTTAGTTGCAAAACAACTTTCGATGCCACCAAAACATTGCAGGTTGAAGAAAACAGAAATGCCATCTACAAAGAAATCATTTCAGATCCTGTTCAGCTAACCAATTTCATCAGCGAGGCACAAAAAAATGACGAGGCCAAAAAGATAATGATGAAGGCGCATATGGAACAGATGGAATCTGGAAATATGAAAATGATGATGGACAAAAACCCCGCAATGAAAGAAAAAATGCAATCCCATATGCAAATGATGATGGACAAAAATCCGGAAATGATGCAAATGATGCAATCTAAAATGCTCGATAAAATGATGATGAATAAAAGTCCAGAAATGTAGGAAAAAATGCAAGATCATATGCAAATGATGATGGACAAAAATCCGGAAATGATGCAAATGATACAATCTAAAATGCTCGATAAAATGATGGAGAGTGAAATGGGGCGTAAAATGCTGATGGATAAAATCCAGACCAACAATACGATGAAAAAAGAGATGAAAGAAGAGATGATGCAAATGATGAATGAAAACCCTGACATGATGGAAGAAATGATGCAGAAAATGATGGAAAAAAAACCTGAGATGATGATGAAGAAGATGAAAAATATGATGCTGCAAAAGGGAATGATGAATGGAAAACACAAGATGAATTAACAGAGTAGCAAGTGGAACCTAAGAAGCTGAATACTGGTGAGTGATAATAAATATTTTGCTACTTAAAATGATGAGTTTTTTGTGTCCTAATCAAAAGAAATTTTTAAAGAAAGTGTTGTTTTCGCGATAGGGTATACCGGAGGGCTTGATTATCTAATTTAATCATGGCAATTTATCTTTTATACAACGCTCTTAATTTATTTAAAAATAGAAATCATGATAATGAAATACAGAATAATTCTCGTCTTTAGTAGCCTGATTTTTTTATTTGGCTGTGGTCTCTCTTCAGATAATCAGATGGGTAATGGAACAGCCTGGGCACCAGGTTCATTTAATTCAAATGGGAAGCAAATATATTTCACAGCTACAAGTAATCGGGGCACACCAATCTCATATAAAGGAGGCTCAACAACGGGAATGATGATGAGTGGCAACCTTGCCTGTGTATCCTGTCATGGAACTGATGCAACAGGAGGCAAACACACTATGCAAATGGAAACGATGGAAGCCCCGGATATTCGTTGGTCTGCGTTGTCAAGCGGCCATCATGGCAAAGGAGAAGCTGACTCATTAAAACAGCATCACGAAGAGGTTTATACCTTTGAAAGCTTTAAAAATTCTGTTGCGAATGGAAAACATCCTGATGGTGATAAGCTAAAGAAGGATATGCCACGTTGGCAAAT
>JBDSYV010000197.1:0-2644 GCA_040110925.1 Ferruginibacter sp.
AAAAAATCATAGCGGCCTGCAATATCATCAAACATACCAGCTACCTGTTCCTTCTTGGTTAGCTTTGAATGCCTGTAAGGTACTACCTGGTCGTGTTGATAATTTGTCATACTCAAGATTGCAAATATAAGCGGTTTGAATAAGCCTGATTATTGAGGAAAGGTTTTAGTGCCTTGATAAAAGTTAAATTTGCATTTACAAAAATTGAATATGCATATAAAAAAAGCAGAATACCTTATCAGCAGTCCTGATTATCTTAAATGCCCCGCACCTGATAAGACAGAATATGCATTCATTGGCCGAAGTAATGTGGGCAAATCATCACTGATAAATATGCTTTGCAATAATGAGAAGCTTGCGAAGACTTCAGGGTCGCCAGGTAAAACACAATTGATAAATCATTTTGAAATCACTTCGTCTGCAATAAATATAGACACTAAACAAAAAAATTCGGGCAATGAGCATTGGTATTTAGTGGATTTACCTGGTTATGGCTTTGCTAAAGTGAGTATAAGCAGCAGAAGAAGATGGGAACAGATGATAGAAAACTACCTGAGAAAAAGAGAAAATCTTTCTATGGTTTTTGTATTAATAGATGCACGACATACACCACAAAAAATAGACCTTGAGTTCCTGGAAAAATTAAAATTGTGGAAAGTTCCGATTAGCCTTGTATTTACCAAGGCCGATAAGGAAACGCAAAGAGTAGTGAGTAAAAATGTAAAAGATTTTTTAAATGCCATGAAAAAAACCTGGCAATTTTTACCAGCACATTTTGTAACAAGTGCAAATAAAAAAACAGGAAAGGATAAATTACTTGGCTTTATACAGGAAAAAAATGACGAACTCATAGCAGGGAACGCCTAACACGAAAATTAATACTAAACTATTTAAAGTTTTATTTCCTCATCGCTATCATCAAAAAAGCGAAATTCCGTAAGGTGAAAATTACTGTTTGATTTAACCTTGATCTTCTGTTTGAATTTCCAGCTCCATTTAAACCTGCGGCTGGGAAACCCTGAAGTTAAATAAGTATATACGATAGGATGAACTTCAATAGTTAGGCCCTTATGCTTCTGCATTATAAGGTAGCTGAGATTTTTTTCTATCTCATCTTCCAATATTAATGTTGAAGAAATTTTTCCAGTGCCCTGGCAGCTCGGGCAAACTTCGCTGGTATTTATATTCATTTCCGGCTTCATGCGCTGCCGGGTTATCTGCATTAATCCAAATTTGGTGATGGGAAGTACAGCATGTTTTGCCCTGTCAGTTCGCATGAACTGGTCCATTGCATCTGCCAGCTTTTTTTTATTCTCCATCATCCTCATGTCAATAAAATCCACTACGATAATTCCCCCAAGGTCTCTCAACCTGAGCTGACGAGCAATTTCTTCTGCAGCTTCCAGGTTTGTTTCCAGGGCATTTTGTTCCTGGTTATTGCTTACACTTTTATACCCGCTGTTTACATCTATTACGTGAAGTGCTTCTGTGTGCTCTACGATCAGGTATGCACCACTGGGGAGGTTAACCGTTTTGCCAAATGCAGCTTTTACCTGTTTGGTAATACCAAAATTGTCGAAAAGTGGTAGTCCATTACTATAGAAGGAAACTATGTCCACTTTATCAGGGGCTATACGTTGAATATAAGTCCTGGTATCGGTATAAATGGTTTTATCGTTAGTAACAATTTTATTAAAATCGGCATTCAATAAATCCCGGAGCATGCTGGTCGTTTTACCTTGCTCGCTTAGTATTTTAGCGGGGGCAACAGCTTCTTTCAGGTTTTTCTGTATCGTTTTCCAGGTAGCTTCCAGGCTTAATAAATCTTCGTGCAGTTCTGCCGTATGCTTTCCTTCTGCAGCGGTACGTACAATTACACCAAGATTTTTAGGCTTGATGGCTTCAATAATTTTATGAAGCCTTTTACGCTCTTCTGACGAATGTATTTTACGGGATACCGCCACAATATCATTAAATGGCGTTACAACAACAAACCTACCCGGCAGTGATAACTCGCAACTTAACCTTGGACCTTTAGCAGCTATAGGTTCCTTAAGGATCTGAACCAGCACATTTGGCCGTCCACTGAGTACTTCGGTAATCTTGCCCGTTTTTATGATTTCCGGCTCTACTTTAAATTTAGAAAAATCAAAAGGTTCATCCGCTTTATCATTAATTGACAACTGGGTAAACTTAAGAATAGACCTGACATAAGGGCTAAGGTCGGTATAGTGAAGAAATGCGTCTTTCTCAAATCCAACATCTATAAAAGCTGCATTCAAACCCGGTATAAGTTTTTTTACTTTTCCAAGATAAAGGTCGCCCACAGCAAAGCTGGCATCAATTTTTTCATTGTGCAGTTCTACCAGTTTTTTATCTTCCAGCAAGGCAATTTCTACACCCTGCGGTAACGCGTTAATAATTAATTCCTTGGTCAAGCGAAAAGTTTTAATTATGACTTTTACATCAGGAAGGAAACAAAGATGGCATGATAAAAAAGCATCGTTAATACAGTTTTATCATGCAATGGTTGCAATGCTGCGTGAAGATTGCAGCATGAATTATAAAAAGAAATTATTTCTTCTTATGACGATTCTTTCTCAAACGTTTTTTACGCTTGTGAGTAGCAATTTTATGACGTTTT
>JBDSYV010000198.1:0-24308 GCA_040110925.1 Ferruginibacter sp.
GGGTCTTCGTGGCAAGATTCGACTTTTGATATAGCCTCTTTATTAATTAATTACAATGCGTTTCAAAAGCACCAGTAAGATTATCAGCAATCATCTGTGCACTTCTGCCTTCAATATTATGCCTCTCAATCATATGTACCAACTGGCCGTCTTTAAACAGCGCAATTGCTGGCGATGAAGGTGGATAAGGCATAAGGTGTTTTCTTACCTCGTTAACGGCTTCAATATCAAAGCCAGCAAAACTTGTGGTAATATTATCCGGTCTTTTATTGCCATTTCTTACTGCAAGGATTACACCCGGTCTTGCAGTACCGGCACTGCAACCACATACGGAGTTTATCATAATCAGCGTAGTTCCTTTTCCAGCTAAGGTAGTTTCCACATCATTAGCAGTAAGCAATTCTTTAAATCCATTTTCGGTTAATTCTTCCTTCATAGGAATTACTATCTCTTCAGGATACATTTCTATTAATTTTAATAATGAATAAGAATGCAAAATTACACATAAATAAACTCCTGAATTTATGCAATAGGTAAAAATAAAGCTGTAGGTAATATTCTTTAAACTATAAGATAGGTTTTATTTACATTTATAAAATCTTGTAAAAAAGGGATATTTAACCTTTGCCGTTTTAAATAATAACTCATGAAAAAAAAGATATTGTTCCTGGAAGCCGCTCTTGCTTTAATCATTGTAATAGCCTTTAAAATTTCCACAAAAAAAAATGCTGAATTGATTCAGGTACAAACAAGGCAACAATTCTATAAAAATAAATCCATAATGCAGTGTTCGCCAGATTGGACATTGTATAATACAGACAGCCTTGCACAGAAAATGGGTGTATTGCCCGGGTGGGGCAATTATCATTGGGATATCCATACCAAAAGCGATAGTGCCAGGTTTTATTTTGACCAGGGCATAAATATGTACTATGCTTTTCATATTATTGAATCCATGGCATCTTTTAAAAAAGCCCAAACCTTTGATGAAAATAATGCCATGCTGCACTGGGCTGAAGCACTGGCTTTTGGGCCAAACATCAATGATATAGAATACGCAGCTACACCCGATGCATTAGCTGCTGCAGTTATAGCTTTGGCAACCTCCACCTCAGCATCTGCCAAAGAAAAAGCACTTATACAGGCAATGCAGGTAAGGTATAGTGCAGATAGTTCGATTAGCCGAACAACACTTAATGAATTATATGCAAAAGAAATGAAGAAGGCATATATGCATTTTCCACACGATGCGGATATAGCTGCTTTATATGCCGATGCACTAATGCTACAACATCCATGGATGTACTGGAAACACGATGGGAAACCTGAAACCTGGACCCCGGAAATTGTATCCGTTCTTCAAAAAAATCTTAAAGAACATCCCATGCACCCGGGTGCCAACCATTATTATATTCATACTGTGGAAGCTTCTCCTACACCTGGACTTGCCACAAAAAGTGCAGACAGGCTAATGTCAATGATGCCTTCTGTTTCTCATATGATACATATGCCTTCACATATATACATCCGCACAGGTTATTACCAGAAAGGAATTGAAGTAAATGAAAAATCTATCAGCGGGTACAATAAGTACCTGGAATTATTTCCAGATGTAGTTAATAATTCTCCCTTATACCTTATACATAACCTGCACATGAAAACAGCCTGTGCTATGATGGAGCCCAATTATACATTCAGCAAAAAAACCGGAGAAGAATGTGTTGCAAGTTTTGACAGCTCCTTTTTATCGCTCCCGCAACCTATGGGGAATTTTGTTCAATATGTTTATATGGTGCCTCAGATGGTAGATGTGAGATATGGCAAATGGGAAAAGCTTCTTTCTATGCCTGTGATGAATAAAAATTATGCTTATGCACACCTCTTATCACTATGGGCAAAAGGACTGGCTGAAGCTAATACAGGAAAACTTACCGATGCAAAAAAAACATTGGTTCTATTGCAGGAAGCAATGAAAAATCCTGAATTGGAATTTGTACTTACACCATTTAATGCGGCTATAAGTGCATCCCGAATTACTGAAAAAATTTTACAGGGAACAATATCAGAAAAATCCGGCAATGCAAATGCTGCTGTTGCTTACTTTGAAAAAGCTGTGAAACTGGAAGATGAATTAATATATACAGAGCCAAGAGATTGGCTGATTCCATCCCGGCATTACCTTGCAAATGCATTAATACAACAAAAGAATTATAAAAAAGCAAAACAAATTTTAGCAGAAGACTTAAAACAAAACCCACATAACTTTTATGCATTAAGTGCTATGCAAACAATAACGAATGCTGATATTTGGAAAAACGCTTTTAAGCAAGCCTGGAAAAAAGGCGATATGAAGGAAGCAAAACTTATTTATTAATTTAAACTGCCGGTTTGGTTTTTGGATAAACCTGGTTCTGGTATTCATTAAATATCTTTGCCCTTCTTCAAATTTTATTTATGAATCTTGATCTAAAAGGAAAAACAGCAGTGGTTTGCGGAAGTACACAAGGGCTTGGATATGCTAGCGCCAAAGAACTAGCGTTGCTTGGTGCCAGCATTATTTTAATGGCCCGTAATGAAGAAAAATTAAATGAGATTATCAATACACTGGATAATTCTGCTGGCCAGCATCACCAATATTTAGTGGCAGATTTTACTGACTCATCTGCAGTCAAAAAAGCAATTGATAAATTTATACAAGAAGGAGGAACGGCTCATATTCTAATCAATAATACCGGAGGCCCTGCAGGTGGGCCTGCGTTATCAGCAACTACTGATGAGTTTCTGAAAGCTTTTGAAAGCCATCTTATCTGCAATCATATTCTTACACAAGCATTGGTGCCCGGTATGAAGGCTGCTGGTTTTGGAAGAATCATCAATATCATTTCTACGTCAGTTAAACAGCCGATTGCAGGACTTGGAGTCAGCAATACCATTCGTGCTGCAGTAGCAAACTGGGCTAAAACCCTGGCAACAGAACTTGGACCTTTTGGGATAACAGTAAACAATGTTCTTCCTGGTTTTACGCAAACAGTGAGGGCCGATTATGTCATAAAAAATAAAGCTACAGCTTCCGGGAAAACGGAAGAAGAAATAATGAAAGAACTGGTATCAGAAATTCCCGTAGGCAGAATAGGAAAGCCTGATGAGTTTGGCGCCGCAGTTGCTTTTTTATGCAGCCCGGCTGCTGCTTACATCAATGGCATAAATCTTCCGGTGGATGGCGGAAGATTATCCACACTATAATCTCCGCATCTTTATAGCACCATATTTGTATTCATTGTTTCTAACTAAAAACAATTTTATATGAATATGAAATCAGTATTGCCAGCTTTATTAATCAGTTGCTGCCTGTGGATTAGCAGTTGTGCCCCAAAAGATTCTTCTGTAAAAGAAAATGTTGAAACAAAGCTGAAAACTAACCAGCCCACAGCTACTGTAATGGTTATGGTAAATGATGGTGTTGCAACCTTAAGTGGTGAGGTTGATTCAGATGCTGCTAAGGCAGATGCTGAAAAAATGGCTCATGATTCAAAGGGTGTAAAATCAGTTGTGAATAACATTACTGTGAAAGTTCCTGAGCCTCTAGCTTCCCCGGTGGTAGTTTCGATGGACGCACCTCTGCAGCAGGGTGTACAGGATGCCACAAAGGATTATCCTACAGTTACTGCTACAGTTATAGATGGTGTAATTACGTTGAATGGCACACTTGCCAAAACTAAACTTCAGCCCCTGATGATGTCATTGAATGCACTCCAACCTAAAAAAATTGAAAACAAATTAACCTTAAAATAATTTATATGTCAGTAACAGAAAAATACAAAGCACTCACAGACAAAGCGTACAGTCTTGGCATTTCAGATCTAAAAGTACGTGAACAAGATGCTGTTTTATACATTGATGGCACTGCACCAAACGGTTCTTCCAAGGATGCATTATGGGATAGCTATGCAGCCATTGACCCCAGTTTTGCTGGTGGGGATTTGGTCATGAATATTAAAGTATCTGACACTGCTGTTACCACAACCGCCAAAGTTGTAACCGATAGCAGCAACCTGAACATTCGTAAAGGACCAGGTACTGACCAACCAATTGTGGGAAAGGCCGCACATGGCGAAACGATTACAGTTATAAGCCGAAGTAATGAACAGTGGTGGCTGGTACGTACCAAGGATGGAGAGGAAGGCTATGCATATGCCAGGTACCTGCAATAATGTAAAAGCATGATAAATAAATAACCAGGTAATGGCTCAATTGTTTAATCGTTAAATGATGAGCCATTATTTTTTTGCTAAGCAAAATACCTTTCTAAAAAAATCCAACCTCAGCCTTCATACATCAGGCTTACGTTCTTGCTTTTACAAAATCACTTACCAGGTAGCTAATAAGTTTTCCCGTGCTTTCATCTTTTAATCCATCTGAAAGCTGGCATGCACCTTCACATATATGCAGGTAGGCCGCTTTCACATCCGTCGCAGTAAAGTTTAAATATTGTCTGGCATGCAGGCTGGAAATACCGCTTGGTGTGCAGGCACTGCTGAGTACATCTTCAATACAATCCATATCCAGTTCAATACCACAATAAGTATCTTCAGTAAAACCCGTAGCATGTGCCACGGCTTGTATAAAATTTTTCTTTTCGTGGATAAAAATATCTTCAAAAGTGCTGTACTGAATAAATGGATTTTCATGAATTTCTGTTAGTACATTTTGAGCCAGGTAATTTTCATGGAGGCCCACAATGGAATATTTTCCTAAAAAACCATCTGCTTCTGCATAACGGAATGCGTTTCCACTATGCCTGCCTTCCATAGTACGGTAGTCTGCATGCACGTCAAGATTTATACAATTGATCTGGGCCAATGGAAGTAATCCTGCTTTATGTAAACCTTTTGCAGCGCCCTTTAAAATGGGATAAGCATTGTTGTGCCCACCGCCGATCACCAACGGTATTTTTTTTGCTGCGCAAATAACTTTTACCAGGTCTTCCACCTGCTCATCTATTACATTTACTGCATGGCGGTAAGCACTAATTTTTTCATCCTGTGTATAGGCATTATTTTCAATCAGGTATTTTATGTCGCCAAAATCAAAATGGCCAAGCAATAAAATATTTTCACCCGTTAAAAAATCATTGCTTTGTGTATTCAGGAATGCATCCAGGAACGGCAGCCAATTCGTATCTGCCCCACCCCTGCCCAGGTTGGCTTTAACACCAATATCTTCAGGAATTCCCAGCAGCACATATTTAGCAGGCGATTGCTGCAATACTTGTGGCCAGTCAGTATCTGGTGCCAAAAAAGAAATCCTTTCCCCCAGTTTTGTTTCATATTTTCTTACACGGGTAAGAGAGAGAATATCCGCTTTGGAATAAAACTTAAAATGCTTCATGTGCTTTGTTGATTTACCATCTGGATTTGATAACCCTTTTCAGTGGCGAAAGTTAGGATAATTTATGAGAAATGAAATCCGGTTGTTATTTATTGAAGAAAGAAGTTATTAATTAAATTATTCCTCAAAAGGTAATTACCATGGTAAATGATTCAGCGGCTTTATCATTGGCTGAATGGTATTTACCTATTGGCTTCTTTATTGCAACGTATCCTTAAACTAATAATATGCAAAAAGACCTTGAAAATCTTGAAAAGAAAAATGGTATTTCTAATAATAGAGAAAGGAACAATAGCGATTTGCCAGATAACCAGCATGACATTGATAGCATGCAACAGGAGAAGATAATCATTGATATGCCTGGCGTAGAAGATATACCTGGCCAGGAATTTATTCATCCCCCAAAAATGGAATCATTTTCGGATACAACCATATCTTCATCAGATGAAGAGGGAGAAGGTATTTTTGATGATGAGGAAGACTTAAGCTAGTAAGTGGAGTAATTAGGATAAGGACATACTCCAGACAAGTTTACTTTTTCTGTTGCTCTTTATCCAGGTAAACACAAAACTTGTTTTGTAAGGAATGCGTAGCTGCAACCCACTATTGCCAAGGAAAAGATTTCCTTCAATAATAAATTCAGGCGAATAGGAATGGAAATTTGCCAGGCCATTAAGTGTTTCGCCACTGTTCCCTATTTCGCATTCCCTTACAAGCCGACTTATTCTTGCCTGGAGTAACAATGGTTTATGCATACTCACTTCCAGGAATGCAGAAAAAGAAGGATGGCTTTTCATTTATTTAGATTTTGAAACCTAAATACGCTCAAGACATCCTTTTTATTGTATAAATCCTTCTTTTAAATCATTAAAAAGAAATATTTTCTTCCTGTACTTACTTGTCCACTTATTAATCTGCCTGAAAATACATTTGAAGGTTTTTAAGGTTTTACTACATCTTCCAGGTCTACCCAACTATTGGCTTCTGTTTCGGCCTGCAGATGAATATCTTGAATGGCTTCTGCATCAGCCTGCCTTCTGTCTATATTTTTACTTCTCTCTTTATTTATCATTGATACCAAAATATCGGTACAGTCCGTCACCGAGATTTCAAAAGCTGTAGCAGCTTTTTTCACAAAATGATCATTGCCTGGCACTTCCAGTCTTATTTCGCATATGTTATTTTCTACATTACTTTCAGAACCAAGGTAAAGTGTAACATTTGCTCTCACTATACTGTCGCTGTTCAGGGATTGTAATTTTTCTTTTATAAATGATTCCAGTTCTGTTCCTGCCGTAAAACCGAGGGATTGAATGATTATGTCCATAATTTGATTTGTGTGGTTAAAAATAAAATGTTGAATGAATGATCCGTGTAATTTACACTTATGTTTCTATAATTGTGCCAACACAAAAACCACTAAAACATTCACTAAGTTTTTTTCACATTTCCTTACCATCATTCAATAATTTTACTACGCATAATTACCATTAAAATACTTAGTTTAGTTTCATGTTTAAGGCAATTCTAACTACGCTTTTGTTTTCGCTGATGTTGCAAAAAAACATTGCAGCACCGCCCACACTTACAGGTAAATGGGTGGGATTAATGGGTGAAGAAATGCTTGAGATAAATGTGCTTGCAAGGAAAAATAAAATTTGTGGCTACACTTACGATTATACACTCAGCGATAAAAGCAATTATTGTAAGGCATTATTTGAAGCCCGTTATAATGCAGAGCAGAAAGTATGGTATTTAAATGGAAGTGGGTTTTTAGAAAACAGCGGCGGTCATGTACTTATGAGTCTCAGGCTTTGGTTTGAGCCAGGTGAAGGAAAAAACACTTTGCATGGATTAGTATCCACAAAATCTGGTTTCCTTTCCTTTTTGGGATCCGTTGATGAGGTAACCCTGGAACGGGTCTCTTCAGTACCAGATAATTTGATGGCTATAGAAGCGGCCTGCTTCCCCCCGGAAATAAAACCACCTGTTGAAACAAGAAAGCCAACACCTCCACCTGCAACAAAACCTCTGCCATCTATACCCCGGGAACCTATTGAGGATAGTACAAGTAATAATATTATACCCAAACCTATGCCTGCACCAGCAGTACCTCTTCCTCCGAAAGAAATAAAAAGAGATAACGCCATAAGCAAAATTACTAACCGTAAAAAAAATGCCTTTGCCCACCTTGTTGTGGATGTAAAAAATATTACCCTTAATGTATATGATAATGGTGTTGTTGATGGGGATACAGTGAGCATTTATTATAATGGGAAATTACTCGCTTCTCGTCAGCGGATATCTGAAAAACCTATTACACTACAGTTAGAGCTTGATGAAAATGCTGTATCTCATGAAATACTGCTATACGCGGAAAACCTTGGCAGCATACCGCCAAATACTGCCCTGGTAGTAGTAATAGCCGGAAGCAAACGTTATGAATTGCATAGCAGCTCCAGCCTTACCGAAAATGCCGTATTGATTTTAGAATATAAACCAAAATAAAAATACTTACCCAATATGATAATAAGTATAAAGCGAACTGTCCAATTATATCAACAATTTTTCCCACAATGATGTAAACAATCACTTTGGTAACATAATTGCATAAATCAAAAAAAAACCATCATGACTAAAACTAATACAACCAACAGCCAAACAAAAAAAATCCTGATTATTGAAGACGAAGGCGATATCTGTTTGTTATTAAATCTCATTTTAAAAGAAGATGACATTGATCTTGACCATGTAAACACACTGTCAAAGGCTAAAGAATACCTGTTAACAGAACAACCTTCCCTTGTTATTCTTGATAACTGTTTGCCAGACGGGCTGGGGCTCGATTTTATTGATTTCCTCAGGACAGAATATCCTTCATTGAAAATATTAATGATATCCGGATTTCATGCAACGGAAGCCAAAGAAGTGGCTTTACACAATGGTGCAGATATTTTCCTTGAAAAACCATTTACAAAAGAGCAGGTTTTTCATGCGGTTCATCAATTACTAAGTCAGGAAGAAAATGAAATATTGAGCAATTAATTTATGAATCTATGGAAAATTTTAGTTTATAATTTTCCATAGATTCAAAACCTGTTCTGTATTAATCCGTCCAGGGCAGTAGTATTTAAATGTTTAGCTCAACTGCTCACTGTAATCTATCATCTGTCAGCTGTTTGCTGTCATCTGCCAACTGGCCAACTGTTTTGGCTATTTACAATCCGGGCAATCCCATTCTTCTTTTACATCAATACAAGTTACCACGGTAACTTCATCGGCACATGGCGCAAAAATTATCCTAAGACGTTGCCCGTCTTTGCTATTACCTTCTACTGCATATTTTTTTTTGCAATCAGTGCCCTGTAATTCACTTTTCTTATAATTAATGGCACCATTTGCAAGCATATCTTTGACCTCGCTTTCTGTTATATGCCTGCACTGCATACGGCATTTTGCATGCTCTGTGTAATTAATATGGGATGGATTCCTGTTGAGTCCACGCTTAAAATCTGTCTTATTTTCTCTTGATGATGGATTTATTTTTTTTTGTGTGCCTGGGTTTGATGAGCTGCACCTTCTTACAGCAAGTGTTATTAATGCAAGCAGAACAACTAAGATGAAAGGGAATATCTTTTTTAAGTTCATAGTGAAATGTATGAAACATAAATGTACAATTATCGGTGGGAATTGGTACTAGTTTATCCAGAAACTATATTTTGAATTACAGGGTTAGTTCTCTGTTTAATAAAGGCTTTGCCGCTTCAACATATTTTTTCATAAAATCTTTTTTAGAATCGTGATAAGCAGCTACAGCGCCCAGTTTGTATAAACAATAAATATAAATCCAGGCAAGGTCAATCTGGTAAGGGAGAAAACCTGCTCTTGCGCTGCCAGGGTACAAATGATGATTGTTATGCCATTCGCCACTAAATAATCCTGGCCTGGTTTGATTGATGGAAAGATTGGTCCTGTCAAAATCAATTCCTTCTATATGTTTTGTTTCGCCCTTGCCATGGCCAGTATAGTTGAATGCTCTTACCAGCACAAACCAAAACATAGCAGCACTAAACATAGTACAGGCAAGCCCGGGACCACCTATAATGTAAAAAGCTGAATACCAGAAACCCCAGTTAAGTAACCATATGGCAATCGCATAAACGGGATGTACAATTGAGCCCCATTTTAAATATTGTGAATAATTATTGATTACTATGCCTGTATGTCTTAAAAAATGAGCAGCCTTTTGATAATCCTTTTCGTTCAGATCCTTGTTTATGCTTTGGTGATTTACATCAGATAGCAGGCAATACCATAACCCGGCTTTAGGGTTATAAGGGTCGCCAGGTTCATCTGATTTTGCATGATGTACATGATGGGATACTACATATATTTCTTCAGGAAAAGTTCTAATAACGAGGTTTTGTGTTACGAACCTCCAGAATTTATTGCTAAACGTATAAGATTTATGTGTGCAATACCTGTGAAACCATATTGTGCCATGCGTACTCATGATTACCATACTGTAAAGAATAAATGGTAGTAGCAGTTTAAAAGAAAAAAATTGAAAAATAAAAACTATGAAAAAAGGGAGCATGCACAATGCCAAAAACCAACTCATTAAAGATATCCAGTTCTTCTTTGTTTTAAAAATATTTATTCGGGAAAAAGCTTCTGCAAAAAGTTGTTTTACAGAAGGAACAATTAATTCTCCCATTTCATTTTTCCAGCCATACGAGGGTTTTTGCAGGATGTAATCAATAAATGCCATAAAAATAAATAGAATAAAAAAAAGATCACAGTAGTTACTTATCCTACTATGGGTACTGTATGCACCTAATAGGAAAGTTAGTTTAATTAACTTAATAAACAAGCTGAACACACATTGAGAACATAAGCAACCTAAATCTTGAATAATGAAAATATAACTTCGTCTGATAAAAACATTTGATAACCTTAAAATATAAAAGCATTAACTTTCGAATTAAAAAATATGAAAATACTTTCATCCAGGATGCATGGCATCATAGATTACTTATTAATTGTTTTTCTTTTTGCTTCTCCTACTCTTTTCAAGATGGAAGGCTCACTATGTACCATAACTTATGCATTGGCTGCAACCCATTTGTTGCTTACAGTTCTTACTAATTTCGAATTAGGATTAATAAAGATTATTCCATTTAAAATCCATGGATTAATTGAGATGATCGTTTCCATATCCTTAGCATTCTTGTCTTTTTGGTTTTATAGGAATGGAACCAATTTTGGTTTCTATTTCTATATGATTCTTGCTATTGCCATTATGATCGTTTTTATATTAACGGATTTTAAATCTGTAACTGCAAATAAAGTATAGCCTGCCTGATCGGATTAATAATAAAATATCAGCACCTGCAGCATTTTTAATTTGCATTACATATTGTTTAAAGGAAACAAAACGACCAAGAACTATTACTATTTTTCCAGGTATCCTGGCAGGGCAGTTCCGGAAATAAAATTCCATCCCTCTACAAAATTTTCTCTCGCAAAAGCATTACTGCCGGCAGGAAAAGTTTCCAGCCCATGATGTGTAAGTCGCAACTTTGTATATTCTCCTTCGGCAAAAAGCTCAAAGGTTACCAGTGAATTACCTTCATATCCATCATAGCGCCAGGTATAGCTCAATTTTTTTCCTTGTATCGCCTCTATTACTTTACAAAGGTGCAGGTAGTCTTCACCCTCTTTTCCCTTGCCGTGAAACTGGAATTCAAATCCAGGTTCCGGCTCAAATTCAGCAATATCAAAATACCATTCTTTCATAGCATCTTTATCTGAAATAGCCTTCCATACTTTTTCCATAGATGCATTCAAACTACGTTCGATTATAATGGGCTCTGTATGCATTATATTTAGTTTTAGTTTTAGAAAATTAGGCTCAAATTTAAGTATCATGTTGAAGATAAATACAAATCCTTACCCGGTTTTTAAAACAGGGCGATTGCTGATAAGGCGCATGACAATTGAAGATGCAGAGCAGATAAGGCTATTACGTTCTGATAAAGACGTCAACGAATTTATTGGTAGAACGGGTCCTATCAGTTTGGAGGAGGCAGAGGCATTTATCAATATGATTGAAAAAGGAATTGTGAGAAATGAAAGCTTTTATTGGGCAATAACATTAGCGGGAAATAATAAATTAATAGGAACAATATGCCTTTGGAATATATTAGCGGAAAAAGAGATTGCAGAAATTGGATATGAATTATTGCCGGCATTCCAGGGAAAAGGTATTATGCAGGAAGCCATTTCAGCCATAATTAAATTCAGTTTTGAAATAATGAAATTAAAAACAATAACTGCTTTGCCGGAGGAAGGAAATAAAAAATCCATTGCCCTATTATTGAAAAATAATTTTTTACCCGATGAAAATTATATTCATGTAAGTAAAGAAGCTGCTGAGGGGTTACTGGTTTATTACCTGGTGCGGCAGAATTTAGTCATGTAACAAATTTTCAGGCAATGAACTTTGCAAGCAATTCATGAAAATGGTGTGTTCCCTTTTCTCTTGTTACTGAATACCGTCCTTGTGTATAAAAGCGGGACTGAATTCCTTTCTGAACATTTTCTACAATGGCTTCATCTTCTTTTTCTACTTTGTCCAAATCCGCTCCTGCCCCTGCATGCAGCAAATCTTCCTTCCATACATAAGAAAGAAACTGCACTCTTGTTTTATCTACTGCAAGAGGTTGCACAATATTTATTGATAATCCCCATGGATAAAAATTGAACATCATATTAGGGAATACCCAAAAATAATATGCTGCTATTTTTTTACCATGGTCAGGGGAAGACACAGGAATATCAAAACAGTCTTTTCCATACCGGCTTATGCCTAGTTGCAGGCTGGAGAAAGGATAAAATATTTCCGTAGTATAATCCGTAAAATCAATGGCAGTATTCAATGCTTCATGCACAAAGGGAATATGAAATCCTTCCAGGTAATTTTCACAATACAATGCCCAGTTTGCATTTACATAATAATCTTTTGAAAGCGCAGGATGAAATTTAAATTCATGAAGAGGCAGCCATGATAATCTGTCTATCATATCTTTAAAAAACACCGAAGCCTCATATTTTTGTTGAAGACTGGTGAATAATAAATTCCCCCATGTAAACAATGGTAGCTTAGAAAGATCATCATTAGCAGTTGGAAAATTTTTAACTTCTTTAAACTCTGGCATTGATTTAAACCTTCCATCAAGGCCAAATAATCTGCCATGGTATTTACACCTGAGATTAATATTGTTACAGCTTTCTGTTACAAGTAAGTTTCCTCTATGGGTACATACATTGGAAAGACAATGAATGTCTTCATTCGCATCCCTTGTTAGCAACAAGGGCTCATTAATATAATTTTCAAGTAAAATAAAAGGAAAACAAGAACCATTTGTGCCCACCATCTGTGTATCCCCAATAAACTGCCAGCCCGGTGCAAATATTTTTTCTTTGGCCTCTTCAAAAAATTGCTGTGATTTATATACTTCTGTGGAGATGGTATGCGCCAGAGAAATATCCGAATTTACAAAAAATGGGTGCATAATGATGTTTATTAAAGAAAGATAGAAAACTTTTTAAACTTAAGCCTAAGTAGAATTAAACAAAAATAAAGGGCTTCAATTTTTCATTGAAACCCTTTGCAATTTTATTTGCATGAATATTCTGCTACTTTTTACCCAGGTACCATCCGAGCCAAATACCACATACACCCCAGCTTACTATTGCATCCGTAAAGTGAGCCATTATATCAAACCATTTATACCAGATATTAGCGGTATAAGATGAATTAAAAAATATGATTAAACCAAGGAACAAACTGGCCATAAAAATGGTACCAAAGCTTGCTATATTAATTTTACCCAGTATCCAGCAGAAAAGCCAAACAGTAATTATATCAACTATTAACCCACGGCCCATATTCATCATCATAGTTGCTATTGAAGATTTCATAGATTTATGATATTGGATACTTGCCCAGGGTTTGCCATTACTTTCATTCATAAGCTTTTCATGATCTGCCTTTGTAGCATTTTCGGGAAGGCCAGGCAATACATAACCTCCTTCTTCAGGAAGATTAGCTTCCAAAGCCGACATAATAGCAGCATTGTTTGGAGTATATTTATTTGAAGCCTTATGCAAGTTCAACGCTGCCCAGGACAAAAACTGCCAGGCAAAAATGATAATGCCGCCTACAACAGCAGCAATGATTGTTTTTCTCATAAATAGTTTTTTTTGTGATGTTAAATTAATGAGTCTAACTGGTATATGCAAGCATTATATTTTTAATATCGCCCCTTTCTTAATTTTGTGTGCATAAGAATAAACCAGTTTTTTTTAAAAGAAAAAGCGAATTTAGATACGTAACACATTTTTCTTTTTCCCTCCTTCTTCTTTTGCTGTTTAGCAGAAAAAATAAAGCTGAGAGCACAAAAGAGAAAAAGAGAGGAAATAAGTACAATTATAAAAACAATGCTATCATTTGTTTCTTCAAATGTTGTTTCTCCCGGAGTAGTATGTTTTCAATTAGAGTAGTATCAATTGGCTGAATAATTTTTCCATCGTATCAGCTATATCAGAAGATAACCCGGGATGAACCGCAGAGGTTTGAACAATAGTACTACGTTTTGCAGTAAGCCACCTGAATCGGGATGCTGGGTCCAGTGCAGCAATGGGGCCTGCATTTTTATTTCCAACAGCAATTTGTTTAAAAGCTTCAAGATGCTCATTAACTTCTTTAATATCAAGGTTTGTAAATACAGCATGCAGCCGCTTTTCATCAAGGCCATATTTTGTTTGCAGGAACCCTTGTTTCTTACAATAAATAATAAGGCCCACATTAAGAAATTCTTCCCGCTCTACACGGGGCACCAGCCTTATGATGGCATATTCAAATAAATAATTTTCGGGCATGTAATGCTTCGTTTAAAAAATTTGCAGACTGTGCAATCCTGTTTATTAAAAAATCACAATAAGTATTTCTTATTTCCGCTGCGTTTAGTTTTTCATTCTCATAAGTAAGCCAATCATCCGGCACTAATGATACAATATGCCTGATAACATCCCCGGTTAACAATTCACGCATTTTTTCATCAGCAATTTTTAATTCAGTGGCCTGACCAAGCAATACATGATCTTTAATTTGTACAAATGGTTTTGCAGCATATTCTACCCAATAATATCCTGCATGATGAAAATACAAAGAAGCCCCAAAATCTATCAGCCATGATTCATTGTGCCAGCAAAGCATATTTGTATTTCTTGCTGTGCGATCTACATTCATCAGCAATGCATCAAGCCATACTATTTCTGATGCTACATGCGAATTAAATTGGCTCACCACAGGATCGTAAGTTATAGCGCCTTGCAGGTAATGAACTCCAAGATTCAATCCAACACTAGCTTTTAATAAATCCTGTATTTCTTCGTCTGGTTCTGTACGGCCGAAGGCTTCATCAAGGTTTGCAAATACAAGTTCAGGCACCTTTAAACCTGCAGCCCGGGCCAGTTCTGCACCAATAATATCGGCTACTAATGCCCGGGTGCCCTGGCCAGCACCCCTGAATTTTACTACATACAAAAAGCCATCGTCGGCTTCCGCAATTGCTGGCAATGAGCCCCCTTCACGCAAAGCTGTTACATAACGTGTCACCTGGACAGTACGAATATCTGTTGTGTTTATTGTCATTTGAATTCCTGCAAATTATTCTAAAAAATATAAACAGCCTCAATAACCATTATATAGTGTTTATTGAAAGAATAAATTTTGCCAGGAGTTTTCCTTGCAATACTTTCAATCTTCAGACTATGATCATGCATAAATTGTTTTTTATTTTTTCTCTTTTTACCGCTTTGCAAACCACGGCCGGCACAGCAGATACCACCAGTATTTACAGTAACGCCATGCACAAATCATTTAATTGTGTTATTGTGAAGCCCGATAGTTACGCTAATAAAAAGTCATCATTTGAAACTGTCTATTTATTGCATGGGCATGGTGGCTATTACAGTAACTGGATAAGCCAGGTGCCTCAACTAAAAAAATATGCAGATGATTATCAAATCATCATCGTTTGTCCCGAAGGAAAATCAGCGAGTTGGTATTTTGACAGTCCTGTAATAGATAGTATGCAGTTCGAAACTTATATTTCAAAGGAAGTACCAGCATATATTGATGCCCATTACAATACTATTAAAAACAAGAATGCCAGGGCAATTACCGGGTTGAGTATGGGCGGCCATGGCGCACTATTTTTAGCTTTCCGTCACCCGGATTTATTTTCGGCATGCGGCAGTATGAGTGGAGCATTTATCATCAATTTAATTGCACCAGATAAACGTTATGGGATACAAACCATATTGGGGGACAGTAGTAACTTTCAGCGTTACCTGGATTATAATATCATGAAAGAAATGGAAAATTATCCAAAAGATTCATTAGCAATAATAATTGATTGTGGTAATGAAGACTTCATAATAGAAATGAGCAGAATGGTGCATAAAAAAATGTTGCAATTAAAAATTCCTCATGATTACATAGAGCGCCCTGGCAAGCATGAATGGAATTACTGGCGTAAAGCGCTGCCTTACCAACTATTATTTTTTAGAAATTATTTTGACAGTAAGAAAGTAATCAAGTAATTCTTTTTTTTTATTTGTATTCCAATATTTAAAGTAAATCCTCCTGTTTATTCCTGGCATATTATTTACAGTTGCCTTTGTACTCCCTGCTTTCTTTATAATCTTTAACGACTGGTTAAATGGAATTTTATTTTTTTTAAAAAATGAATAAACTATAAGATTAGTCTCTTTTTGAAGTTGGCTATTAAAAAAAATAAATTGTAATTAAATCTAATTGGTCAAACACGTCGTAAGTGAATTTGTTAATCATTTTCACAATTACTATAAACTTACAACATGAATCATTTGTTTAAACAGGCCCAACTTGGGCTTATCGCCATCGGCATGCTTGGTTTTATTTCCTGCAAAAAAGATATGCTTGACATTAATGAAAATACTGCTGTTGCCTTCAGTGTAAAAAATAACCCCGACGTTGTTTTTTATGCACTCGGAGATGGAAATGTATTGGATAAATATAATGCAAAAGCGCCCGAGACTGTATTGAATAGCGCTTCTATAAGCGGTATACAGGCTAATGAAGAAATCTTAAGTATAGACTTTCGTCCTGCAACAGGACAGATGTATGGCATAAGCAATCAAAGTCGATTATATGTCATAAATGCAGAAACAGGCAAAGCCCGAATGATAGGTACCGGCCCATTTACCCCAACCCTTACCGGTGAATATGCAGATATGGATTTTAACCCCACAGTAGATCGAATACGTGTGGTTACCAGCAGCGGACAAAACCTGCGGTTAAATCCTGAAACAGGAACTGTAGCAGCAATTGATGGAAATATCAATGGTTATGATGGAGCCATGGTAACTGCAGTTGCTTATACAAATAATGTTGCAGGCGCAGCTACCACCACTTTATACGATATAGATATAGCAAGCCAGCAATTGTTTAAACAAATCCCGCCTAACAACGGTACGCTTGTATTGGTAGATTCTCTTTACCTGAAAGTGACCGGCCAGGGAGGATTTGATATTTCACCCGATGGCATAGCTCTTGGTTTATATGAGGTAAATAAAAAAGCTACTTTATTTTCTGTTGATATTTCTACAGGCAGGGCTAAAATGATCACTAAATACGATAAAGGAATTATGTATCACAACATAGCAATACCTACTAATCCAGTAGCATATTCTATAAGTAATAATAGCCTTGTAATTTTCAATCCCACAAATATTTCATCAGTGGTATCAAAATCAATAACAGGACTACAAACAGGTGAAACAATTATGGGTTTAGATTTTCGCCCTTTGAATGGTCAGTTATACGCACTTGGCAGCAGCAATCGCATCTATAGCATTAATGCTTCTTCTGGTGCAGCCGCTATGGTCGCTGTACTAAGCACTCCTTTAAACGGAACTGATTTCGGTTTCGATTTTAACCCTCTTGTTGACCGCATCCGCATCGTAAGCAATTCAGGTCAAAACTTACGTTTCAATCCAAATGACGGCGCTTTAATTATTGATGGAAATATTAATCCATCTGGTGCTGCAATTACAGCATCAGCCTACTCAAACAATTTTGCAGGTACAACATCTACAACGCTTTATGCTATTGATGTAAACAGTGATAAATTGTATATTCAAAGTCCTCCTAACAATGGAACACTTGTAGAAGTAGGAAGCCTAGGTATTAATATAGATGCAATGAGTGGTTTTGATATAGGCGGTACAAGTAATAATGCATACGCATTGCTTTCAGCAAGTGGAAGTACAAAACTTTACATCATTAATAAATCTACTGGTGCAGCAACTGCATTAAGTAATTTTCCTTACTCTGTTTCAGGGTTTACAATTGGACTTGGTTTTTAATACTCAAGATGATTTTTTAATCCGGCCAATTAGATGGCCGGATTTTTTTTGCGGCAAAAAAAATTATTCTTCAACTGTTAAATCCGTTTTAACTAAACATTCGTAAATAAGTAACCTCCCCCTTGAAAAAAATACGGTTAGCATCTTCTTAAAAACAATATCCCCTGGATTTTGCCTATTGGCGAAAATAAATAAACCACCATTTATTCATTCATAAAAACGTTCTTAAATGAAAAAATTAATTACAACAGCAGGTTGGCTGAAGTACTTGTGCCTTGCGGGTTTGGCAGTACTCAGTGTTTATTCCAGCCACCGCGAAGCGCCGTTGATTGCCAACGATCCGCTTGCGGACAACACGGATCTTTATGCTTTCAAAAGCCCGCAAAACCCGAACAAAATGATCATCATCGCCAACTATAACCCAGCAGAATTGGCATATGGTGGTCCTAATTATTCATCCTTCGGTACCGACGTACGTTATGAAATTCACATTGATAACAATACGGCAACTGCAGGGGATGATATCATTTACAGATTTACATTTAGCCAGGTAAACCAGGACCCAACCACTTTCTTCAACATTCGCCTGGGAAAACAAAATCTTAAAACCACTTATACCTGCACAAAGAGTACAAATGGCGGCCAAAGTTTTTCAACCATTATCAGCAATGGCATTGTTCCGCCAAACAACATCGGGCCACGCAGTATTGAGAGTGCGGTGGGACTTGGTGCAGAAAGCTATGAAGAGATTTTTAAGGAGGCGATTACAAAAGCAAGCAGCGGGGAAAAAATCTACTGCGGCCCAATTGATGATCCTTTCTTTGTGGACCTTGGAGGTATTTTTGACCTTGGTGATGCTCCCCGTCAAACTTCACAAAGCAGGGATGGTCTTGGTCATTTAAACGTTCATTCAATTTGTATTGAAGTTGATGTGGATCAATTACAAAAGGATGGCAAAAAAATAAATAAAGCCACAAACATTTTAGACAAAGATTTTATCATTGGTGTATGGGCTTCTGCCAGCAGAAAATCGATGACTACACTTAGTACTGATGGCACTGCAGCTACAGGAACCGGAGATTGGGTACAAGTTTCCCGCATTGGCATGCCACTAACTAATGAAGCTGTTGTTCCGATTGGTTCAAAAGATCTTTGGAATTCATTAACTCCTTACCAGGACCTTGCAAACCTAAGCCGCTTTGGAGAATATTTTTATAACCCAGAACTGGCACTTTACATGGACAATAGCCAATATGGCGGAGCTGTTCCTGCTTTCAGTCCATTACGCATTCAAAGCAATTCATTAGGGGCTTTTGATTTCAGAAATTATCATAATGGATTATACGGATTGAAAGGAAATCCGGCATTGGATGGTACAGCATTATCAGAAGCAAATTTTGGTTCCCTATTACTACCAGCTCCAAACAAGCCAAGGTCTGTTGACCTTTGGCCAATCTTTCATACAGGTGTTCCAAACTTGAGGCCTTACCAGTTAGCTACAGGCAAAAATGGTAACCCACTTGCAGCAGGTAAACCTTTTATCAATAATTTTTTACCCAATGGCGGTGATATGCTAAGGGTAAATATGGCTGTTCCTGCTACCAATCGCCGCAGCAGTGATTTTAGTAACCTTGGCCTTGTACAGGCAGCTGTGCTTGGACTTACAGACAGTCGCTACAACGGAAATACAAATATTGAATTCATCCCAAATATGGATGGCTTTCCTAATGGCCGCAGATTGGAAGATGACGTAACCCGGATAGAGTTGCAAGCCGTTAGCGGAGTTGTGTTAGCTGCTATAGGATTATGGTATGATGACTATGTTGCCGGTGGTAGTCCTGTTACACCACAATTATTAAACGTACTTACTTACAATACCGGTGTGAACAATAATGACACTACATTCAGAAACAATTTTCCTTATGTACAAACACCATGGAGAGGTACAGAGGTAAAATAAATTATCAGCATTTAAAATTAATAAAATGAAAAGACAAATTATATCACTTGCTGTTTTACTTACACTGGGTATTTCAGCTTCGGTGCTCATGTCATCGAGCCACAGGGAAGCTCCCCTGATAGCGAATGACCCGCTTGCCGATAATACAGACCTGTATGCGTTCCGCAGCCCTGATGATCCAAACAAAATCACTATCATCGCTGCGTATGTACCATTACAGTTGCCACAGGGCGGCCCAAATTATTATTCCTTTGGAGAAAATATTCGCTACGAAATTCATGTGGATAATAATACTGGTACTCCTGGAGACGATATCATCTATCGTTTCACTTTTACAAAGACGAATGAAGATCCTTCTACTTTTTTCAATATAAGGCTTGGACTTCAGAATCTTAAAACCACTTACAGGCTTGACAGAAGTATTAATGGTGGACAAAGTTTTCAAACGATTGTTTCTGCTGGTACTGTACCGCCTCCAAATGTAGGACCACGATCTATAAGCAGTGGTGCCGGACTTGGAGCAGCCAATTATAATCAATTGATCACAAATGCAATTACTACTGCTGGTACCGGAGAAAAAGTTTTTTGTGGTACTGCTGATGATCCATTCTTTGTGGACCTGGGAGGCATTTTTGATTTGGGTGATGCACCACGCCAAAACGGAACGCCAATAGATGCCGTAGCATGTAAAAATGTTAGTACAATAGCATTGCAAATAGATATTTCAACTCTACAAAAAGATCACAAAACTGCGGCCCAGGCTGCCAATATTCTTGATGGAGATTATATCATTGGTGTGTGGGCATCTGCCAGCAGGCAAAAAATTAAAACACTAAGAACAGGAGGAGAAGATTTTAGCGGCCCATGGGTTCAGGTATCACGCCTTGGAATGCCACTAACAAATGAAGCCGTTGTTCCTATTGGTTCCAAAGATCTTTGGAACTCACTAACACCTTACCAGGATCTTGCCAACCTTGGCCGTTTCGGAGAATATTTTTACAACCCTGAATTAGCATTATACATGGATGACAGCCAGTTTGGCGGAGCAGTTCCTGCATTTAGTCCTTTGCGTATTCAAAGCGCATCATTAGGTTCATTTGATTTCAGAAATTATCATAATGGATTGTTTGGATTGAAAGGCAATCCTGCATTGGATGGTACAGCATTGTCTGAAGCCAATTTTGGATCACTGCTTTTACCAGCAGCCAACAAACCACGCTCAGTGGATTTGTGGCCCATTTTTCATACCGGCGTTCCAAACCTTCGTCCTTACCAGTTAGCAACAGGAAAAAATGGTAATCCGCTTGCAGCTGGAAAACCTTTTATCAATAACTTTTTGCCAAATGGTGGTGACATGCTAAGGCTAAATATGGCAGTACCTCCTACCAGCCGTACGGATGCAAAATTCAGTTCGCTTGGTTTGGTTCAGGCTGCAGTGCTTGGATTGTTAGACCCAGCTTACAATGGCAATACCAACATTCAGTTCATTCCGAACATGGATGGATTTCCAAATGGCCGCAGGCTTGAAGATGATGTAACAAGAATTGAATTGCAGGCTGTAAGTGGAGTTGTTCTTGCAGCAATTGGATTATGGTATGATGATTATGTACCAGGTGGAAGTCCCGTAACTCCGAAGCTTTTAAGTGTGTTGAATTATAGTACAGGCATTGGAGCTAATGACGTTGCTTTTAAAACAGCATTTCCTTATGTACAACAACCATGGGCAGGCACAACACAATGTGCAGGCACACCAGTGAATAATGGTGGAAACGCTCCGTCATTATCAAGTGTAAGCAAAGCATATTCACCATCGCTAATGAATATTGCAGCGCCTGGTATTATGTTGAAGGCATCGCCAAATCCTACATCAGACATTAGTATAATTGAATACCGGGTAAATGTTACGTCTAACATTCAGATCGGTGTGTATGATGCAAATGGCAGACAAGTGAGTACACTGGTTAATCAGCAACAAAAACCAGGCTTCTACACTGTAAGATTTAATACACTAAACCTTGCAAAAGGAAGTTATGTTGTGGCTGCAAGCATGAATGGAAGTTTACAACAATCCTTAAAAGTTATCAAACAATAATTGATATGCGGGAGTAGCAATTAATAAAAAATTGCTACTCTCTTTTTTACCCTTCTTAATTATCAATCATGAAAAAAAATTACTTCTATATAATAATGATTCCGTTGATGGTGCTAACCACTGGCTTTATCATTTTAAGGTTTAATAATAAACAGGAAACAGCAGCAAACCGCAGCTACCAGTTTCAAAAAAGAAAAGCAGAAAGCAGCATTGATAAAGAATGGTCATTCCTGAACAATCAAACAGAGGCACACCTTGACAAGCTCAGGACAAATCCTGCTGACGTAAAATCAAAACTGGCATTGGCAAGCATATTTATTGGGGAAGCAAGAGCTTATGGCAACCATGCTTATTACGATGAGGCAGCTATGTATTATGTAGATGATGTACTAAAGGCTGATTCCAAAAACTTCGAAGCATCCATTTTGAAATCTGTGTTATTATTATCGCAGCATAGATTTGAGGAAGCATTGCAGGAGGGCGAAAAAACAAAAAATCTCAATCCGTACAATGCTTTTGTGTATGGCATTTTAATAGATGCAAATGTAGAATTGGGTAATTACGACAGTGCTGTTTCAAATGCAGATAAGATGGTGGGCATAAGACCTGATATCCGCTCTTACAGCCGCATAGCATACCTGAGAGAAATTTATGGCGAATATCCTGGCGCAATAGAAGCAATGAAAATGGCAGTTGAAGCAGGCGCTCCGGGAGATGAAGCTACGGCATGGACTAAAGTACAACTGGCAAAGCTTTTTGAAAATACTGGTAAGCTAACAGAGGCTGCAATGCAATATGAAGAAGTGTTACAAGAAAGACCAGGATATGCTCATGCACTTGCAGGAAAAGGAAAATTATTATTAAATGATAAAAAAACCGATGAGGCGATAAAGTATTTATTACAGGCCGATGCTTTGGTTGAAGATGGATCAGTTAAAGAATTGCTGGCCGAAGCTTACCAGCAGAAAGGCGATACAAAAAAAGTCAGCACTTTACAAAATGATATTATCAATTCCATCAATAATCACCAGCATGCAACCAATACAAAACAAGCAGGGCACTATCATGCAGGAATGGAACTTGCCTATGCTTATGTAAATGTTGGTAAAAATGAAGAAGCCCTTAAAAGTGCACTGATTGAATATAATAGAAGACCTGCAAATATTGACGTGAATGAATGCATGGCATGGGTACTGTATAATAACGGGCAACATGTAAATGCCCTACCCTATTTACAAAAAGCTTTATCAACAGGAAATAAGCAACCAAGATTATTGTGTAGAGCAGCATTAATTTACCAGGCAAATGGCATGAAAGCAAATGCAGCACAAAACCTTTCTGAGGCCACAAGTCATAATCCATTGATTGATCTTTCACTAAAAGATGAGTGTAATAAATTATTAACTAGTAATTGGTAGAGTAAAATTTTAATAAACTTATTTCTCAGATTCAAATTTTATCGCCTGTCTTTGCGACAGGCATTTTTTTATTGAGCATAATTAAAAGCACCTATTACCTTTTTTACACCTATCTTTGCCACAGTTCATTATTTCCGCGGCATTCAAGCCAAGTTTATTATAGACCTCAAACCTCTCTGATACCTGTTTTCCAGGCAACTTGTTTTAAATGATGAAACAAAAAGTTTCATTCCCGCACTAATTTTTTTAAAAAACATACATTGTTATTTACAGACTTAAACATTATTAAGCCCATCCTTGATGCGCTTAACGAAGAAGGCTACACAAAGCCTACTCCAATTCAACAGGCAGCCATTCCGTTTATCATGGAGCAAAAAGATTTGCTGGGCTGTGCCCAAACGGGTACGGGTAAAACAGCAGCATTTGCTATTCCAATGCTTCAATTACTGGCTAAGCCCAAAACTATGGCTAGCGGTACAAGGCCTATTCGTGCACTTATTCTTACACCAACCCGTGAGTTGGCTATCCAGATACAGGAAAGCTTTAATGCTTACGGCCGTCATCTTCGCCTTAAAAATCTTGTAGTATTTGGTGGCGTAAACCAGGGGCCACAGGTAGATGCATTGAGAAGAGGTGTAGATATTTTAGTGGCTACACCAGGCCGCCTGCTTGATTTAATGAGCCAGGGGTATATCAACTTAAAAGACATTGAAATATTTGTATTGGATGAAGCAGACCGAATGCTGGATATGGGCTTTGTACATGATGTAAAAAGAATCATCACAAAAATTCCTGCAAAAAGACAAACACTTTTCTTCTCTGCCACTATGCCTGCGGAAATTCAATCGCTTGCAAACAGTATTCTGAACAACCCGGAAAAAGTATCCGTAACACCATCTGCTACCACTGCGGAAAGCATTGAGCAATGGTTGTACTATGTAGAACGTCAGAATAAAAAAGATTTACTTGC
>JBDSYV010000199.1:0-17952 GCA_040110925.1 Ferruginibacter sp.
TTTTTATCATTTTTCTTTTAATGCTTAATTTGATTTCTCTCCAAGAAGCCAATTGTTTCCTACTCCAACAGGTACAGCATTTCTTAAGTCGGGCAATGCAAAATTGTTTACACCGTTGCCGCCATAGGTAGTGCCTATAAGGGTAAACAGTCCCTCATTGCCGGTTACCGGAAGTAACTGGCCATTGCAAAATGCCCAGTTAAATGGTGCAAAATTTCCTGCAAATAATTTTATCTCACCTATGAAGGCAACATCATTTGCACCGCTTCCCTGTGTAGGAAAATTACCCTGTGTACGGATAATGTAATTAATACCAAGGCCCGTATTTCCTTTGCGAAAACCCACATCACCAGTAGCATTTGATTTGATTAAAAAATCAGATTGCGTGCCGCCACTTGCTATATTTAGTGTATTTGTTTTGGTGTTACCATTTACATCAAGTAAAGCAGCCGGTGAAGAAGTACCGATTCCGGTTCTGCCATTTTTTAAAACAGTCATTGCATTTGATCGGATGGAAGGATCATCACCATTGCCAATAATAAACAGTGGCGTAGTAGGTGAAATGCCTCCCTGGTTTGTAATCAAAATCGAATCATTATATAATCCAATTACTGTAGAACTGTATCCTTTGGCAACATTGTAAAGTCCAATGGCAGTAGAAAAATTTGCGCCTGCAGTGGTTTGAAATCCCATAGCAGTGGAGGAATAACCTAATGCAATAGTTCCATTTCCAAAAGCTGTAGAAGCCTGTCCTTCTGCATTTGTTTTATATCCAAGGGCAGTACCAAAATCTCCATTTGCTGTAGCCTCATTTCCAATAGCAGTTGAAGAAAGCCCTGCTGCGGTGCCCTGGTAGCCCATAGCCGTACCGCTTTGTCCTTTTGCCTTGGAGTTGAGGCCGCTGGCAAATGAATATGTACCAATACTATCTTTATCCCATTGTAACGCTGAAACCCTACCCACACGGAATGCAGCTTTATCTGCATACCACATCATACGATTTCCACTACCACTGATGGGAGGAAAATAAGGCACTGCTGGTAATGAGGCAGGAGCAGAAAATACAACACTACTGTCGGCCACATGTAAGCCGGCCTGGGGGTTAGTAGTGTTTATGCCGACACGCTTTTGAGCAATGCTAATTTTACAAATACAAAGCGTGATAACAATCATTATAAAACCAAATATTTTCATGACATTTCTTTTTAGTAAATACAATAACAGACTTTTTAAAAATTAAAATCTACGGATTGGGCGCACCCTTTTAAATTCCGATTTTGTACTGAAAGCGTTAGCTAATGTTCCCATATTAACACTAACGGCTTTGTCAAAATCTATTTCAGTAGAGCTCCAATACCAATCCGCTGCCAGCCCCACAGCTGGCCACATTAATCGTAATTCTGATTTAGATGGTAGGTACCAATCTCCATATTCCCCACCCAAATATTTTGCACAGTCACCTGCTGCAAATCCTGTATTAGGATGGTTATGTCGTGAAACTATGCTGTCAGTAGAAAGTTTGCCTGTATATACCCCATCATTGCGAAGCCTGTTACACCATACAAATGGTCCATTCCACCACCATTGCACAGTACCGCCGCCTGACAAATCTGCTGTTGCTGCAACCAAACCATGCTCACCATTATCTTCCAGCCAGAATATTATTCCCCCTTGTGCATTCTGACCAAGCGTATATGATGTTGCAATAGTTGTCATAGAAACCCATGCTGTACCATTAAAACTATATGGCCCTGCAGGAGAACAATTATTGCAATAGATCATTAATCCTGCAGTGGGTGATGGTATTGCATTTCGCTGGGCCATTGTCATTCTTGGTGGAAGAAATCCTTTGCTGCTGCTGCTAACATCAAATACGGCACTGCTGGCGGGATTGACAGTACCAATACCCATATTGCCTAATGCATTAAATGCTAAAAAAGCACCGGATGCTCTCACCGTATTATCTACATCATAACCTAATAATAATGCAGTGCTAGTCCAGTCTGAACCTGTATTGTTTCGGTACCCCTTTATACCTAAAGAAGAATTATTGCTACTCATAAAACCAATGTTGGCGATGCTTATTTCACTTCCTAATGAAGTACCTAAAATGCCGGCATTAGTTTTAAATGCATTGCTGGCAACAGTTCCTGCCAATTCTGACCCGGTAAGTGAAATAGAAAGTTTCGCACTCGGAGTATTGTCACCTATACCAAGGTTGCCATTATTATTCAGTACCATTTTTGTAAGGTTACCATTGGTTCTGAACTGGAAACCGCTTGGTGTCGAGGGATTATTATACATAATTACCCCATTTGCTGCATTACCAGGCTGTCCAAAAAGAATGGCCGTTTCATTTACGGCCGGTGATAATAAATTTATATAAGTATTTACATTGCTTTCTACAGCAAGCAGAGATGCGGGAAACGGCGTTACACCTGAAGCTCCATTTTTTATATGCAGATTGGTTAAAGGTATTGTTGTTCCAATACCTACGTTTTGCGCAAGACTATTCTGATAAAAGAAAACAGTTGCAAGTGGAATAACAAAGAGGATGATTTTCATACTGATATTTTTTAAATTATTGGGTGATTTTTTTTAAAATATAACCAGAACATAACCGCTGCCAGAATAGAATTAATTAAAATACATTAAAATTTGGATGGGCTTGAAAACCTTTAAACAACTAAACCATTACGGCGCTTTTACAAATACAGACAAAGCGCCAGATGTATATGCGCTGGTGGATAGCGATGTTGCCACGCCATTCTTCCAAAGTTTGGCAACGGTAATGCTGCCACTGCTTTCCCTGCCGGCAACATATACATCGGTACCATAAACAAATACAGAAAATGCACGGGCATCAGCCGTGCCATTGCTTAAAGAAGTAGATACGCCGTTTTTCCAAACCTTGGCTACATTGTTAGTGCCGTTGTATTCTATGCCGGCTACATATACATCGGTGCCTGATACAAAAATGGAATTTGCCGATGCATTATTGGTAACATTGCTGAGCGAAGTGGCCACACCATTTTTCCAAACCTTGGCTACTGAAACTGTTCCATTGCCTTCGGTGCCCGCTACATACACATCAGTGCCGGCTACATAAACAGAAGATGCAAAGCCAGCCCTTAAACCATTGGTCAAAGAAGTGGGTACTCCGTTTTTCCAAAGTTTTGCTATATAATCTGCTGTACCTGCCTTTTCGGTTCCCACCACATACACATCATTGCCTGATACGAAAACTCCACCTGCCGCAGCATCAATAGCACCACTAGTTAATGAAGTAGCCACCCCATTTTTCCAAACTTTAGCTACGTTTATAAAACCTGTAAGTGGCGTTCCGCTGTCTTCATAACCTGCCACATATACATCTGCTCCCGAAACAAAAATGGAATTAAGCAAAGCATAATTTAAACCGCTGGTTATAGAACTGGCTACGCCATTTTTCCAAACCTTCATCGTATATTTTGAACCATTAAATTCTCTACCGGCCACATATACATCATTTCCGGAAACATAGATGGCATCGGCCTCTGAAGCGTTTGTGCCGATAGTTATTCCTGCAGCTATGCCATTTTTCCATACGGTGCCAACTGAGCTTGTGGCTGTTAAAGCATAGCCTGCTACATAAACATTTGCAGCTGCCATTACCGGGTCTGTTTCGCTTGATTTTTTGCAGGATTGAATGATTAAAACACTAGTGAGCATCAGGAATAAATTTTTCATTGTTATTTTTTTAAAGATTTTTAAAAGTTCAGTTGCAAATCAAAAATATATGTTCAGAAAATCACGGGCCTCACATGAAACAGTGAAACTTCACCTCATCGAACAAATGCTGATTAAAAACCGGCATGGTTAATTTTCGCAAGATGTATATTTAAAATTTAAAATAACAGCACATAACGGAACAGGTAGTTTTTCAATGGAGCCTATCAAAACTACTTTCAGTGTGGGTGTAAAACAATATAACAAAAGTTAGGTGTCGCTATGCAGTTAGGTCGGGGAGAAATAAAATTATTGAGGGCTATTCATCATGTTGATAGCTTCTGTGCGGTTTTGTACATGTAGCTTTTCGTAAATATTATGAATATGCTGCCGGACTGTGCCGGTAGTGATAAAAAGTCTTTCTGCTATTTCTTTATACATTAAACCTTTAGCAAGCAATTGCAAAACTTCATTTTCCCTGGCAGAAAGAATTTTTATCTCTTCGGATGCTCTGTTAGTTTGTAAACGGTTTATGACTTTACGTGCTATTTGTGTGCTCATTGGAGAGCCTCCGGAATGTAGTTCCAGCAGGGCTTCGCTGATTTTACTCAATGCTGTTTTTTTAAGCAGGTACCCACTTGCCCCTGCGCTCAAGGCTTCAAATACTTTTTCATCATCTTCATAAATGGTAAACATTATAAACTGGCTGTTGGGGCACAGCGGTTTTACCTTTTTTATACACTCAATACCATTCATACCCGGAAGGTTTATGTCCATAATGATGATATCTGGTTGCCAGGCCTGTAATTCAATTGCTGCAATTTCAGCATCTGGAAATGAAGCGAGCACCTCAAACCGTTCATCCAAAGTAAGCAGGCTTGTCATACCTTCTCTTACTTCCTTTAAATCTTCTACTATACAAACTTTTATCTGGGGCATATTGTAAATGTAACAAACAACAAAGTGGCTGCAATAGAACAAATGTTATAGCATCCATTCATTCCAGGCAACTACACGATTGAAATATTTTATTATGAAAATGCGTGTTTTAAAGGAACATAAATAGTTACTTCTAATCCATCTTTCTCTGTTATTGTTATACTCCCATCAATTGATTGCATACGCTTTTGCATATTTTTCTGACCATTGCCAACTCCCTTTGTATTTCCCGAAAAACCCATTCCATCATCTTTCAGGCGTATGATTAAATTTTCATTCGCACTTATGTTCAGCGTTATTTTTTTTGCACAGGCATGCTTAACTATATTATGTAAACTCTCTTTTACGGTCAAAAAAATGTTCCTTCTAAGTTCTCCACTTATCATTAGTACAGGAATTATTTCGGGCAAATGAATATCAAAGTCCAGGTTATTATCTTCTGCATATTCAGCAGTATAAGAACGGGTATAAAAAATTAAGTCTTCAAGCGTGTCATTTTTTTCATTCATTGCCCATATAAGTTCATTCATATTTTGAACCAGTTCGTTGGCATTTGTCACAATTTTTTCTGCATCCGTTTTTGTGACATCACTGAAGGAATTGCGCTTTACTTTTTCGCTGAGAAAACGAATGGTTGAGAGACCAGCGCCCAAATCATCATGTATATCGGCTGCAATTCTTGTTCTTTCTTTTTCCACCGCCATCTTTCGTTGTAATTCTTCTTCCTCCTTCAGTATTTTTAAAGATTGTTGATTTAATATTTGCTTTTGCCGGTAATTTCTTGAAAGCAAAAGGCCAATAATCAATAATGCAAACAGGCCCACTAACGATGTCCAAAGCAATATTTTTCTTTTTTGTGATACATTGTTTTTCTCTTTTAATTTTTTGCCTACCTCATTTAGCAATAATGTATTTTGTTGCAAAGCTTTTTTCAGTGCATCGTTTAATGCCTCGTATTGTTTTTTAAAATTAAAAGTGCTGTTTACATTTTGCATGGTCACAACTCCCGGGCCTTCAGGTATCTGACTTAAGCCGTTATTAGGTACAGTACACAATGCATCCCAGCCACCAAAAAATTGCAATACCTGGGGGTTTTCTACAAGATGACGCATTTTATCCTTTACAACATAAACTGCGCTTCCGTTAACTTCCATCAGTACTGTTCCGTCATGAGGAATATCTGGAATACGTGAAAGCATTCCATCTGGTATTTTCCTGACACTGCGGTAGTTACTGTAATTTCTTAATTCATATAGATTGGCGAGAAAAAATTTTGCGCCGCCGAAGATTACATACGTTTGAGCACCACTTATCTCACGAAGAGTCGTCTGGTCAGGAAAATCAAGGTTTGTTTCTCTTGTCTTTTTTTGCGAAAGAATCGCTGCAATTTCAAGTTCATTGGTATTGTCATTTTCTAACGCTGGCAATACATTTTGCAGAGATTGATTTTGCTGCTGCAAATTGTTTAGGGTTGTGATAATATTTTGGTAAAGGCCAAGAACCTGTTTTTTGTCTTCATTTGTTTTCAATAAAGAAGCGGAGGAAAGGAAATCTTCAGCTGCTTTTGCATATTCACCCATGAACTGGTTCAGTGTTCCTCTTTTCATATAAATTAATCCTAGTTCTGCGTTCAATTTATTTTTTTGTGCTATTTCCAGTGCTTGAGCATAGTGTTCAAATGCGTTTTTATTTTGGTTTAATGTTATTTGATAAGCTGCACTGTAGGTATGATACATTATAGACCCACTGGGGAATTTTCTCTGTTCACTTAGTTGCTGTCCTTTATTAAAGAAGAAGAAGACACTATCCGGGCTGCTATTGATATAATGCCACCCGGTAACATAAAGATTTTCTATGAAAAGCGAATCCGGGTGCTGGCAATAAACAGGTTGTAAAATATATATAGCTACTGCTGGCAATAGCTTTTTTACCATCTTTTGTGAAAAAAGTAAATAATGCAGGAGTCGCATTCTTTAAAAATACTTTGAAATTCCGGTATTGAAGAATTGTCTATCGCAAAACTCAATACATCCGTTAGCTGCTGCTAAATTCATTTAATTCGTATAATTCGTTTTTTTAGCATTCACTCAAACTCAAAGGCACATTCACCGCCAGTCCGCCATCGGCTGTTTCTTTGTATTTGCTGTGCATATCAAGAGCAGTATCCCACATGGTCTTAATTACACCATCAAGGCTCACCCTTGCAAAATCCGGAGTGCTTTGTAAGGCAAGCTGGCAGGCAGTAATAGCTTTTATGGCGCCCATAGTATTTCTTTCAATACATGGTATTTGAACAAGTCCACCAATGGGATCGCATGTCATACCAAGGTGATGCTCCATGGCTATTTCCGCAGCCATCATGGCTTGTCTCTGACTGCCACCCATACATTCAGTAAGTGCTGCAGCAGCCATAGCACTGCTCACACCAATTTCAGCCTGGCATCCACCCATAGCGGCGGAGATAGTGGCTCCCTTCTTAAATATGCTTCCAATCTCTGCTGCTGTGAGTAAAAACTGGATTATTTTATCCTCAGTATCGCCCCCCCCAAACAAAATAAAATATTGCAACACTGCAGGAATAACACCTGCAGCGCCGTTAGTGGGGGCCGTAACCACTCTTCCGAAAGAAGCGTTTTCTTCATTAATCGCAAGTGCAAAACAACTCACCCAATCCAGGATGTAATTGAATTGGGAACCACCTGATTTAATAATCAATTCCCAACTTTCATAATTCTTATAAGCACTTTCTTTTAATAATTTTTTATTTAATGCATATGCCCTTCGTTTAACCTCAAGTCCACCAGGCAGGTAACCTTCTGTATGACAACCACGAAACATGCATTCCTTCATTACTGTCCATATTTTTAGCAGACCTTCCTTTGTTTCAGCTTCAGGCCTCCAGGCATTTTCATTTTCCATTACTATTTCCGAAATGGATAGGCCTGTTTTTCTGCACCAGTGAAGTAATTCATTTGCAGTATTAATGGGGAAAGGAAGCACAATGTTCGATTCATTTTTATCGCCTGATCCTTCCTGTTGCACAAACCCACCACCTACAGAATAGTAAGTCTGTGCCAATGTTTCCCCATCAACCAGTTCTACCAAAAAGCTTAGCGCATTAGGATGAAAGGGAAGTGATTCTTTCATCAGGAACTCAATATCATCTGAAGGGGTAAATTCTACTTCATGCCTTCCAGCAAGCAATATTTTTCTCATTGCTTTTATATCTGCAATTCTTGCATTGATATTATTTACAGGAAAGGTCACGGGGTCTTCACCGCTAAGGCCCAGTTGAACGGCTATATCCGTACCGTGCCCTACCCCGGTTTTGGCAAGTGAACCATATAGTAGAACCCTAATATTGATCACCTTTTGTAAAATTTTTTTCTCATCAAGCCAATGAGTGAATGCCTGTGCTGCACGCCAAGGCCCCAAGGTATGGCTGCTGCTGGGGCCAACCCCAATCTTAAACATATCAAAAACTGAAATGGCTTCGTGGCTCAATGGATTATTTTTAAATAAAAAAAGAGGCTGTCTTATAAGCAAATTTAAGGCAGCCTCTTTTATACCAGCCATTATGTGTTGCTTTAAATGTTATTTATTTTAGGTTGATTTTTTCGTTATAGTGCTTTAGTATAATTTACTGGTAGGGCTTTACTGGCTAAAAATGTTTCTTTTGCCTTTTTCCAATGATTCGAGATTAAGGGAGTATATCACTTGACTTATTACAAATCCCGGATGATCCGCTAAAATCAGTTCATCAAGTGAAGGAGTAAACAACATACGCTGATTAGGATTGTATGCTTTAAATACTACCTTGTTATTTTTTGGCACTATAACTAAGACAATAGTTCACTTTACTTCGTTGCAAACTATTAACCCAAAAGTTTTAAAACTCTAAAGTGTTTAAACCTCTCGCTTTTTTTGAAATTAAAAAAGAGGTTGCCCTTTTAAGACAGCCTCTCTGGAGATTTAATTTTGAAGTATGTTTAATCCTAATAAAATATTTTTATTTGACAGGGTTGATGGCTAGTTTTAATCTCGCAAAATAATATGCACCATTAAAGCCCATCTGCTGCACACGACGGCTGTAAACAAATCTTCCAGAACTCATATTTCCGCTATGGGTATGCATATCCTGGTACACATCAAAAATATTGTTTGCACCAATGGTAAAACCAAGTTGTGGCAGGATCTGGTATGAAAGAGAAAGATCGGTTACGGTCTTAGCATTAAAAGATTGGTCAAGTGTTTCTTTCTGTCCTGTAAAAGCATTTACCGGGAAACCTCCGGGGTTTGCAGGGTTTACACTGGGATCAAGATATTCTACTTTTCCAAAATGGACGAAGCGAAGCATAACTCCAAACTTGTCATATTTATAATTTAAAGTAAGGCTCTGTTTGTTTTTTGGATTGGCCACTTCTACGCGGCTCTGATCTTCACGATTAAAATAATTTCCTATTTGCCCACTGCTGATTAAAATAGGTGATGCATGAATTATGGCACTGTCATTGGCGCCTTTTCTTACTTCATTATCAATAAAGGTGGCAGCAAATACAAAACGGAAAGATTGTTTACGAGCAAAGTTTTTGCTATAGGATAACACAGTTTCCAGGCCCCTTGCTCTTGTATCTATTGCATTTGAAAAAAAGTTAGCTGTGCTTGCCCCTGCAGCAGCCAGTTGGGCTTTTAAAGCAGCATTATTTCCACCCGTAAAATTATTAGTAAGCACAATCCTGTTTTTAATATCTATCTGGTAAGCATCCACAGTTAATTCCAATCCCTTGAAAGGCCTGGCGGTTAATCCTACAGAATAATTATGACTTGTTTCTTCTTTTAGTTTTGGTATGCCCAGGATTTCTGCGGCTTTACTATCATTCGTAAATGTGCCGCTCTCAGTGGGTACCAGGCCACCGGGAGTAGATACGAAAAGGGTACTTGTTTTTTCATAAAAACGCTGTTGCATAGCCGGCGCCCTGAAGCCTGTGCTTAAGGATGCACGGAGACTAAACATATCACTGAATTTATAGCGGGTTGAAAATTTATAGTTCCAGGTATCTCCAAAATCGCTGTAGTTCTCATATCGTAAAGCGCCGGTGAGCAGGAATTGTTTGGTGATGTCCTGCTCCAGGTCAATGTAAGCAGCAATATCACTCCTTGTATTATTTTTTCCTCCAGGTTTAAAGCCAGCAAATACCTGCGCCCCCGACGCAGCTTTTGAAGCCGTATCATAATTCAGGTAGGATGCAGGTTCACCTGCTTTTATTTCAAATGCATCTACCCTGTATTCGGCACCTGCAGCCACATTTAATCCCTGCAGTACATCAAACTGCCGGGAGAGATCAGCATTTACTGTGTTTTGCCAGAATTTTAAACCTCCTGCATCAAATTCTGTTTGTTTGTTATTGGGCAAAAAGAATTGTGTATAGTTTACAGATTGATCAATATTAAAATCTATTTTACTTGTACCGAAAGTATTGCTAAGATCCAGATTCCATTTATCAAATTTTGTACGCACACCTCCTGCAATTGAAAAGTCCAGGATGTCGGTATTGATTTGTGGAAGAAAACCATTTGGATATATTGCATATACATTATTGCGGTAAATAGTAGCGCTATTATAAATGCTTGTGGCGCCATCGGGATAACGGTAAAATCCTGCAGCGGTACCATTCTTTTTACTAAATCCTCCAAATAAATATAAGCTGGTATTATTGTTTACGGGGTAACCAAAATTATAAAAAACAGCTCCGCCTTTCATTTTAGAGTTACCAATATGCAGATCAAAAAAGTTTCTATCAAGGCCTCTTGCTGCTAATATAGAATCATCTTTTACAACGCCATTTACTCTTGGATAAAGCTGTCCTGTATAAGTGCCTGCCCGGTTGGTAGCTTCCCGGTTTATATACTCCCCATTAAGCGTAAGAAAGCCTTTTTTTATAGCAAATCCATATCCCAGGGATGCCTGGAAGTTACCGCCATCTGAAACTTTCACAGTTGGATCTGCGGCATTGGAAGTAAGTTTGTATTGCGCAAAATTTTTGTCATACTTACTGATATACTCACCATAACTAACCCCTGCTTCAAGCAATCCAGTTTTCTTTTTCAATACAATATTGATAACACCAGCAATAGCATCAGATCCATACTGTGCTGCAGCACCATCCCTTAATATTTCTATTCTCTCAATCGCTGTGGCAGGAATTGTACTAAGGTCCGTGCTTGTTTGACCACGGTTTACGGTACCATTTACATTTACCAATGCAGACTGGTGACGACGTTTTCCGTTAATGAGTACAAGCACCTGGTCAGTGCCGAGGCCACGAAGTTGTGCCGGGTCCACATGGTCGGTTCCGTCAGCAATGGTTTGTCTTGCACTCTGGAAGGAGGGAGCTACATAACTTAAGATTTGGTTTACATCAACCTGCCCAATTTCATTTATAATTTGCGAAACGGGTATAACATCCACCGGCACAGCCGTTTCAGTTTTAGTCCTATTCAAATTTCTGGAACCTATAACAGTAATATTTCCAAGGTCACCGGTATCGGATAGGGTTGCGTTTTGAATTGTGTTGCCACCGGCAGTAACGGTAACTACCAAAATCTGTGGGGCATACCCGGCAAAAGTAATACTAAGGGTATGTTTGCCCGGGCTGAGTGAGATGATAAAATTGCCATTATTATCAGCGACAACTGCAACAGCGCCCTGCGCCTGGATTGTTGCACCGGCCAAAGCTCTTCCACTGGCATCAGTTATAATACCTGAAACAGTTCCTTTTTGCGCCGTAGCAAAAAAACAGCAGCAAATAAAGAAAGATACCATAGTCCCTAACCGTATTAAAGATTTGTTTTTGAAAATCATAGCATTTAGTTTAAATATGTTTAGAATTTGTTGAAGACGCATGAAGCCTTCTTAAAGATATATCAATTTTTAATTAATATGAATACAATTAGTTTTCGAAGATGGTCTATCATAAGGAACCCGAAATCAAAACTGATGAGAAAAATCATTCTTATAGCAACTAAAAATCATATATTCTTCTTTTATATTATAGTATTTTCACTTTTACTAATTTTTACAACTCATTGTTATGAAAAAAATACTCCTTGCTTTTGATAATATACATTTTTCTGAGGGTGCTTTTGAATTTGCCCGCAGGCTTAATGAATTGCAACCCATATTACTAACCGGAATTTTTATGCCCCAGGCTAGGCTGGCTAATTTATGGAGTTATGCTACCAGCATAAGTTTAGCATCTGTTCCCCAAATAGAAAACGTTGAGGACAGCGATATACAACTAAACATTCAGCGATTTGAAAAACTTTGCATTAGAAACAATATCAATTTCAGGGTGCATAAAGACTTTTATAACCTGGTGTTGCCCGAGCTTAAAAATGAAAGCCTTTTTGCTGACGTCCTTATTTTAGGTAGCGAAATATTTTATGAAACCATGGACACCCAGGTGCCAAATGACTTCCTGCAGGAAGCGTTTCATCATGCAAAATGCCCGGTTATCGTGGTGCCGGAAAATTTTGAATTTCCTGAAATCAATATCCTTGCTTATGATGGCAGTGATGATGCGGTATTTGCCATAAAACAGTTTGCTTATCTTTTTCCTGAACTTGCAAACAGGGAAACACTGCTGGTTTTTGCCAGTGAAGATTCAGATAAAGATTTCCCGGATAAAATTCAATTGGAAGAACTGGTAGCAAGGCATTTTTCCAATCTTATCCTCATGAAACTGGATGTTAACCCTAAGAAATATTTCAGTAGCTGGATATTAGAGAAAAAATCTGCCATGCTGATAAGTGGTTCTTATGGACGTTCTGGATTATCACAACTGTTTAAAAAAAGTTTTGTAAAAGAAGTAATTGCTGCACATAAATTACCTGTATTTATAGCGCATAGTTAGCTGTAAACTTTAGCAGGTTTTAAATAGCCGCCAAATTTATTTTAAAGAAACCATGTTGCCATTTAAACTTAAGTTATAAGGTAAAAAACAAGATAGTTTTTTACTCATTAAGCCAGCAGTTAAAACATTTTCATTTAGCGATCATTAAATCATAAAACATGAAAACCATTATTATTGCCACAGACTTTTCAGAATCAGCAATTAATGCTACTAAATATGCAGCAGATTTGGCCGAGGTTATTGATGCAGACCTTTTATTGATGCATGTATATCAATTACCCGTTTCATTTGGAGAGGTCCCAATTCCAATTTATGGAGAGGACCTGGAATCAGGCGCCAGCAAAAAGCTGGACGAAATAAAAGTTGAGCTGGAAACCAGTACCAGCAATAACCTAAAGGTTAACACCCTGGTAAAAGCCGGATTGTTTTTTAATGAACTGAGAACAGTTTGCGAAGAGATAAAACCCTACGCCATTGTAATGGGAAGCCAGGGAACTACTGCAGCTGAACGGTTTTGGTTTGGCGGCCACACTGTTTATGCTATGAAACATTTAATGTGGCCCCTGCTGACTATACCTCCAACCGCAAATTTTTCAGCAATAAAAAAAATTGGTCTCGCCTGCGATTTTGATAAAATAGAAAAAACAGTTCCGGTTAATGAAATTAAAAACATTGTGGAGGATTTTAATGCCGAGCTACATGTGCTTAACATAGGAAAGAAAGAAAATTTTAACGCCGCTATTGTTTTTGAATCTGCTGTACTGAGAGATTTATTTGCCCCTGTAAAAATTAATTACCACTTTCTCAGCGATGATGATACCAGTGATAATATTATCGGCTTTACACAAAATCACCAATTGGACTTACTGGTTGTTTTACCAAAACATCATAGCTTACTTGATTTGATATTTCATAAAAGTTATTCAAAAGACATGGTGCTGCACAGCCAGGTCCCGGTACTTACCATGCATCGTTAAGTATTTCAGGAGGCTTTGTTTGAAATAATTTTAAATTTAGCCAGCATATGGTGGCACAAAAGTATAATTTTCTATTAAGGTGTTATTTCAGGTAGATAAAAAGGCAAAGGAAAAATTAATGATAACAATTTTCAAAACATTATGATACTTCTCATAGTATTTGCAAAAGTTTTATTTTATCTTAGGGATATTCATTCATTCAAATTTATTAATTATGAAAAATACAAGTAAAATATTAACCGCAGTTGTTGCTGGTGCTGCCATAGGCGCTATCCTGGGCGTTTTATTTGCCCCTGAAAAAGGCAGCGAAATAAGAAGGAAATTAAATGATGAGGGGAAAAAATTAGCTGATGACGTAAAAGACAAAATCCGTAAAGGCAAAGAAAAATTTAAACACCTGAAAGGAGACATGGAACATAAAATGGAAGAGGACATGGCTATGTTTGATTAGCAAATGCCTACATTACAGCAGATAGATAATAAAACCAAACTAAATGGATAAGGCATTTGCACAAGTAGAAGAACTAATAGACTCCCTTAAAGAATATGTAAATAACCAGATAGAAATTGTAAAATTAAAAACTGCAGCTAAAGGTTCCTCAATTTTTGCAAATATAGTTGCAGCAATTGTTGCTGCCGTTTTCATTTTCATTTTTATTATCATTGCCAGCATAGCTTTGTCCATTTATTTAGGCCAATGGCTGGGCGATGCCTGGTTGGGTTACTTAATAGTTTCAGGCATCCACTTACTTACAGGAATAATTGTTTGGAAAGTAAGGGATAAACTTATTAGAATCCCTGTGATGAACGCAATAATTAAAGAGATGTTCCATTTAAAAAAAGATGATGAAAAAGATTAAGAACCTGGAGCAACTGGAGTACGAAAAAAAATTGCTCGATCAAAAAGAGCAATTACTATACTACAAAATTAAATCATCCTGGCACGATTTAAAGACCAGTTTAAAACCTGTTAACCTGGCAAAAGATTTCTTCAGTTCTATATTTAAGAAAAAGGCCAAATAAAAATTACGCAGACTTACCAGGGGTATTTTGCTTTTTCAATTCTACTCCCCCATTCCATCGCCATCCACGGTTTTACTGCTGCCGGACACCATTGTTTGAATAGATTGTATTTCTGCAGGACTAAAGTAACGCCACTTTCCCGGAGCAAGGCCGGAAACTGTTATGTTCATAATGCGGATTCTTTTTAGTGATGTTACCCGGTATCCCAGCGCTTCGCACATGCGGCGTATTTGCCTGTTCAGCCCCTGCGTGAGAACAATACGGAAACGATTTGGCCCCTCCTGCTTTACAAAACAAGGCTTCGTTGTGCCGCCTTGTATTTTTACCCCCTGGCGCATCTGCTTTACAAATTCAAGATCAGTGTTTTTATCAGTAGTTACTATATATTCCTTTTCATGGCCATTACCGGCACGCAGAATTTTATTTACAATATCGCCATCATTGGTAAGAAAAATTAATCCCTCTGAAAGTTTATCTAACCTGCCAATGGGAAAAATCCGCTGCTTTAAATTTATGAAATCAATGATATTGGTTTTGTCTTTCAAATCGGTTGTGCAGGTAATCCCTTTTGGCTTGTTTAGCATTAAATAAATAGCCGCCTGTTTTTTGCGAAGTGGCTCACCGTCTATTTTTACCAGGTCTCCCGGAACTACCCTGTTTCCCTTGTGAGCATCTTTATCGTTTATGGTTACGCGGCATTCTTCAATATATCTGTCAGCTTCCCTGCGGCTGCAAAATCCGCTATCGCTTATATATTTGTTTAAACTAGTGTCCATTAGCCAGCAAATTAACCGAAATGTGCGTAAATCAATCTTTCATATTGTAAAGGTTATTTTATATTTATAAATTAATACACACATCATGAAAACACTTCTTATTGCAACTGGCATTTTATGTAGTTATGCTTTACAGGCACAATTTGGAAATCTTCTTGAAAGGGCAAAACAAAAAACGGTAAATAAAGTTGATCAGAAGATTGACCAGAAAATGGATAAAGCCATTGGAAATGCTGTTGATAGCGTGGACAAAGGCGCAACTCCTGGCAAAAAAAGCAAATCAACCGTGAATCAAAATTCATCCACTAATACCGGTGTAAATAATAATACCAATGATGGTAATGTTTCTTCCTCCGGAGCTACAGGTTCATTAAAAAGCTATAGCAAATTTGATTTTGTGCCCGGCGAAAAAATACTGGTAGCGGAAGATTTTATACAGGATGCCATTGGTGATTTTCCTGCACGATGGAATACTAATGCCAGTGGCGAAGTGGTAACGGTAAACGGGCAAACAGGGCATTGGCTTATGGTAAATAAAAAAGGAAGATATGTACCCGAGTACATTACCAGCCTTCCGGAAAATTTCACTTTGCAGTTTGATGTTATTTGCAATGAAAAATTTAGTTTCTATTCTAATTTTCTGCAGTTTTATTTTATCACAGGAGGCCAGGGCAAAGGTATAATGGATTATAGTTCTTTCGAAACCGGTCAACGATCTGGTGTAAAATTAGGCATACACCCATGTACCGCAGGAAGTAATGGCGGCACCGCACTTATTGAAAGTTACGAAGATGGCAACAAGGTTATGAATAATGAAACGGCTACTTCCCAGTTCAACAGTAATAATGGAAAAACTTTTGTAAAAGTGTCGGTATGGCGCCAGAAGCAACGCATACGAATGTACCTGAATGAAGAAAAAGTGCTCGATCTTCCACGGGCATTCCCGGCTGGTAAAAATTATAATACTCTTTTCTTTGAAATATGGAGCGGTATGCACAATGATGCTGATCGCTATCTTATCAGCAATTTAAGACTGGCAGCAGGCGCTCCTGATACCAGGAACAAATTAATTACCGAAGGAAAATTTGTAACGCATGGAATTTTATTTGATGTAAACAGCGATAAAATAAAACCAGAAAGTTATGGTGCATTAAAAGATATTGCCGCCGTATTATCAGAAAATGCTGCTGTAAGGGTAAAAATCATCGGGCATACAGATGCTGATGGCGACGATAAAAACAATATGGAACTCTCTAAAAAAAGAGCAGAAGCCGTTAAAGCCTCACTTATAAAAGAATTTGCAATAGAAGGCTCCCGTATGGAAACAGATGGAAAGGGAAAAACAATGCCCATTGATAAAAACACAACTGCCGAAGGAAAAGCAAATAACCGGCGGGTGGAATTTATAAAACTTTAACCCATAAAAAAGAGGCCTAAGCCTCTTTAATTTTATTAACTAAAAATTTTATTCGGTTTTTTCACCCGGGGTTTCCACAGGCGGTTCTGGTGCTTTTTCGGAAGTAGCCGTATCTCTTGATATAAGTTTCCCAAGCTCCGAAGATGCATTCTTTTTCTTCTGAGCTTTTGGAGCAAACATTACCAGCATACGTTTACCTTCCATTTTTGGCATACCTTCCAGTGCACCAACATCTTTCAAGCTATCAGCAAATTTCAGCAGCAGCAATTCACCACGTTCTTTAAACATGATGGCACGGCCCTTAAACTGAACATGCGCTTTCACCTTATCGCCATCTTTCAAAAACTTTTCAGCATGCTTTACTTTAAATTCAAAGTCATGGTCATCCGTATTTGGTGTAAAGCGGATTTCTTTCACTTCACTCGACTTCGATTTTGCCTTCATCTCTTTCTTCTTCTTCTTCTCTTCGTACAAAAATTTATTGTAGTCAATAATTTTACACACAGGAGGTTTTGCACCCGGTGAAATTTCTACTAAATCAAGATGTTGGGATTTTGCCAGGTTCATTGCATCTGCAAGTGAGAAAATACCTGGTTCAATGTTTTCGCCTACTAACCGTACTTCCGGTACTTTGATCATGTGGTTGGTACGGTGTTCCTGTTGTTGTTCTTTTTTAAAACGGGGGTTAAAAGTACCCCTCGGTGGTCTGGGTGGAAATGCCATTTACAATTTTTAATTTACAATGTTGTTTTATTAGTTATGCTAATTTCACGAATTAGCCGAATTACACCAATTTAATTTTGAATCTCTCAACTATCATCTATCACCTATACTCTATCAACTCTCTCTTCTATCTCTTCTTTCAGTTCCTGCACAAATGCTGCCATCTTTTTTATGCCTTCATCACCCTTTCCCTGCCTCCGAACCGAAACGGATTCTTCATTCATTTCCTTTTCGCCCACTACCAGCATATAAGGTACTTTCTGTATTTCAGTATCACGAATCTTCTTACCTATTTTCTCGTTACGGTCATCTATCTCTGCACGAATATCTGCTTTTTTCAGCGTTTGCAAAATTGTATTTGCATAATCCATAAACTTGTCGCTGATGGGCAAAATTTTCACTTGAAGAGGGGCTAGCCATGCCGGGAATTTTCCTGCATAATGCTCAAGCAAAAAGCCAATAAACCTTTCATGCGT
>JBDSYV010000200.1:0-20943 GCA_040110925.1 Ferruginibacter sp.
GGCAGGGAGTGCAGGTCGGAAACCTACTTTTATTTTTTACATCGAGGTGCGCTGCGCTAACACCTCGAAGAACGACTTAATGACCTATTGACCTATTGAATCAATGATTTCAAGAAAGATATTTCGCCACTATAGGAACTCTCCTTCCCACCCCAAATGCTTTTGGAGAAATACGAATGATGGGGCAAAACTGGTTACGCTTATATTCGTTTGTATTTACGAGTTTTAAAATCTTGTCAACTAAATCTGCATCAAAACCTGCGGCTTTTATTTCATCCGGGCCTTTGGTCTGCTCAATGTATTGATAGAGTATTTTATCCAGGATGTTATATTCAGGCAGGCTATCGCTATCCTTTTGATTAGGTCGGAGCTCAGCACTTGGGGCTTTATTAATAATATTTAAGGGAATTAGTTCTTCGTTTCTATTTATATATTTTGCCAGTTCATACACCTGCAGTTTATAACAATCTCCCAGCACACCAATGCCGCCGGCCATATCGCCATATAACGTTCCATAACCCGTTGCCAGTTCGCTTTTATTGGAAGTATTCAATAGAATGTATCCGAATTTATTTGCCATGGCCATCAATAAATTTCCACGGCTGCGGCTTTGAATATTCTCTTCAGCAATGCTAAAAGGCAAATCTTTAAAAACAGGTTTTAATGTTTTTAAAAATGCTTCATACACATCTTTTATTGGAAGTATCTCGTAAGGGTTGTTTAGGTTTTTGCTCAGCGCCTCGGCATCAGCCACCGAATGGCCCGATGAATATTCTGAAGGCATGAGAACAGCCGTTACATTTTCTGCACCAAGGGCATCGCATGCAATGGCAAGCGTAACTGCACTATCTATTCCACCGCTGCTGCCCAGGATGGCTTTGTTAAAACCCATCTTGGTGAAATAATCTTTTACGCCCATCCCAAGCGCATCATATACAAGATTAATATTCAACGCAGGTTCAAAATCCTGTGGGTTTAATTCTTTGTCCGGCATTTTGGCAGCCGGCTCAAGAATATTTCCATCAATTGTTCCATCACCATTTAAAGTGAATGCCTGCAGATCCTCTTTAAAACTTGCCAGCTTGCCGCATAAATTTGCATGCTTGTCAAATACAAGTGAAGTGCCATCAAAAACTATTTCTGTCTGGCTGCCAATACCATTACAATAAAACATCGGTAGTTTATATTTCAACACATTGGCTTTTACAGTGGCCTGCCTGTCCGCATCATGCGTATAATCAAATGGCGATGCACTTATGTTTATCATCAAATCGGGATATTGGGGCATTAGTTTGTCCATTGGACAATGAGTGTACAAAGGATTATGCCCAAGGTTCCAGATATCTTCACAAATGGTAATGGCTATTCTCTTGTTTTTGAATTCAACAACATGCCATTGATTTGCCGGTTCAAAATACCTGTCTTCATCAAATACATCATAAGTGGGCAGGCAGGTTTTATGAATAACCTGTTTCACCTTTTTATCTTCCAGGAACCAGGCTGCATTGAATAAATCTTTGCCTTCAATTACAGGATTACGTTGTGGCCCACCTACAATAATTGCTATACCATCTGCATGTTGCTGGATCTGTTCAATAGCAGTATAACATTTATTTATAAAATCATTAAAATATAAAAAATCACGGGGAGGATAACCACAAACAGAAAGCTCAGGGAAAACAATAAGGTCTCCACCCTTGTCTTTGGCAGTCGCTATCGCATCAATTATTTTTTTGGTATTGCTTTCAAAATTGCCAATATGATAATGTTGCTGTGCCAGGAATATTTTCATCAGAAGGAACTTGAGGGTTTAGTATTTATGATACTTTATGTATGTTGAAGGTTTTTAGTTTAGTAGGTTAGGGTTTAGCTTGCTTACTAAATAGCAAATCATCAATATGTTTGCAAAGTTATAACCTTTTGAAAAAAGCAATAGATATGAAATTAACGTGGTTTTTATTATTAACGCTTTGCCTGTGTTGCTGTAACAACAAGGATAACCCTGATGTTTCTTCTATCAAAATAGATTTAAAGACAGAGCGGTTTGAAAAGGATTTTTTTGCAATAGATAGTAATCATATTGCGGCTGGATATCCGGAGTTGCTGCAGAAGCATCCTTCGTTTGCAGAAAATTTCCTAACGACAATACTGAATGCCGACCCACGCTGGAGAGGGGATACTTTACAAACCTACCTCCGCGGATTCTCCGCATCTTATCGGCCGGTATTTGATACTGCTGAAAAATTATTTTTCGATTTTTCTAAGTATGAAAGACAGATAAAAACAGGTCTGCAATATGTAAAATATTATTTTCCTGCTTATCCTGTTCCTTCTAAAATCATAACCTATATCGGTCCTTTAGATGGTTATGGCGATATATTGGATAAGGATGCAATCATAGTAGGACTTCATCATCACCTTGGAAAAAACTTTAGTCTTTACAAAACAATATGGGTACAGGAAACTTACCCAGATTATATCAGCAGCCGTTTTGAGCCGGCTTATATTTCTGTGAATGCGATGAAAAATATTGTGAATGATATGTACCCGGAAAAACAAGAAGAGAAAACACTTGTTTTGCAAATGGTGGGGGCAGGTAAAAAACTTTTTCTCTTACAAAAATTTTTGCCCGGTGTTCCTGAGTATATGATTATTGGTTATTCTGAGAAACAAATGAAAGAGAGTTATGATCATGAAGCTGCCATCTGGGATTTATTTGTACAGAATAATTTTTTACAGACTATTGATAACAATATCATCAAAAATTATATTGGTGAAAGCCCAAAAACACAGGAGCTTGGGGAAGCCTCACCGGGCAATATAGGCTCATTTGCAGGTTGGCAGATTGTAAAAAAATTCATGAAAAAAAATCCTGGAATCACTTTACAAAAATTGATGAACCTGGACGAAGAGATTATTTTTCAACAGGCTAAATATAAACCCTAAGCAGCCTTTGCTATTGATGCTTTTTGTGCAGGATTTATTCCCAATGATTTCATAACCTTGAAATGAGAAGCTACTGCGCCAAAAAATGTTTTGTAATAATTATAGGGAAGACCATACTCAGCGCATTTTTGTTGTACAATTTTACTGATGGCCGGGTAATGTACATGACTAACCCTGGGAAAGAGATGATGCTCAATTTGAAAATTTAAACCACCGACACACCAGTTTATAAATTTATTCTCCATAGCAAAGTTTGCCGTGGTTCTTATTTGGTGCTCTGCCCATGCAGTTTCTATATGTTTTGTTTCATCAAGTGGCAAATGCTCAAACTCTGTAATCTCCACCACATGTGCCAATTGGAACACCAGTGATAGCGTAAGGCCAAGTGAAACATTCATAATAAGAAATCCTGCAAGCCATCCACCAAATCCCCAAACGTAAATAGGCAATGCAATAAAGAAAAAGGCGTAATGCAGTTTTGTTGCCCAGAAAATTATTTTATTCTTAGTGTTCATTTCCCAGGCATCTGTACGGTAAATTTTACGGGAAAAATATTTTTTAAAATCCATGATGAATATCCAGAAGATTGCGGATAGAGAATAAATAAACGGCAGATATATATGCTGATACTTATGCGCCGGAACCCATTGTTGAGTGTCGCATTGGCGAATTATCGGGCTCTTGGCAATATCATCATCAATGCCATCCACATTTGTATAAGTATGGTGAATAATATTGTGTTTCTGTTTCCAGAAAAAAGCACTTGCTCCTAAAGCATTTAATGAAAGGCCAATGAAATCATTGACTTTTTGGTTGCTGCTATAGCTACCGTGATTTGCATCATGCTGAATACTAAAACCTATACAAGCCAGTACAAAACCCAGGAAAAGTGTAATGGCAATAGCTGGCAAAACTGCCATGGGCAAAAACATAAGGCTGAAATAAGAAGCCAACCCGGCTATAATGAGGACAATGCTTTTGCTGAATAATCGCCAGTCGCCGGTTTTATTAATTTTATTTGTTACAAAGTATTCATCTACCTTTTTTTTAAGGCTGTTATAAAACTCGTTATTGCTGTTGTTGAAGACTATTTTGGACATTGAGATTATTTGTAATTTATTGTATTAATTGAAGTATGATAAATATAGTTCTATATGCGCACATATAATTTTAATCAACTATTTATTAGCAAATAAATAGCTATTAATTCATTTTTAATGGAGCCACCAAATCAAAGGATGGGATAGTAACATTGAAACTGCTGTGGTTGTAAGTATTTTCTAAAAGATAGGAGCCATGCATTTTACCCATTTCTGTGCGCAGGTTACTGCCACTCGTATATTGGTAAGATCCCGCAGCAGGTATGATAGGCTGGATACCAACAACGCCCTCGCCCTTTACTTCTCTCATACTGCCATTGCTATCATATATATACCAGTGCCTGCTAAGCAGCTTTACAGGAAATGTATTGTTATTTTCAATGGTTATCTGGTAAGCAAACATATATTCGCTGTTAAGTGGATTGCTGTACTCCGGCTGATAAAAAGTCTCAACGCTGATTTTTACTCCTTCTGAAATTTTACTTATCATGGCCTTATTTTATTGTCTAAAATTACTTAATTATATGTACTATTTGTCCATCTGGGCGTAAAAACCTTGTCCTCCTGATAATCCTGGTAAAAAATTAATTCTTTTTGGAAAGGTTGTATCCATTTTTTATTAACCATTGAAGTACTTTATCCCGGTTATCTCCCTGCACAATAATTTCATTATTTTTTACTGAACCTCCTGTACCGCAAAACGTTTTTAGCTTCTTCCCAAGCGCTTCCAAATCTTCTTCTTTTCCACGAAAACCAATAACAAGTGTAACAGCTTTTCCTGCCCGTTGCTTTTTATCAAGTATTATTTTTAAAGGCTGTTTTAATGGTGGTAACGTTTCCATATCATCATTAGGTTGCTCAAAATGAAAATCAGGATTGGTAGAATATATAATGCCGGTAGTATGGATTTTATTTTTTGACATAATTATTTGATTACAGCTTTAAGGCTAAGGTCCAGGCTCCTGGCCTGGTGAATGATTGCGCCACTTGAAATAAAATCCACCCCAGTGGCTGCGTACAATTCAAGATTGTCTAAATTAATTCCGCCGCTGGCTTCTGTTTCATATTGGCCATCTATAATTTTAAGCGCTTCCGAAATTTGGTCAGGTGAAAAATTATCCAGCATAATCCTGTTTATTTTGCCTGTTTTCATTACGGTTTTTACATCATCCAGGTTCCTGGTTTCCACTTCAATTAAAAGGCCAGGCTTTTTCTCCTGAACATATTGCCATGCTTTATTGATAGCTTTTTCAATGCCACCACAATAATCAATATGATTGTCTTTGAGCATAATCATATCATATAATCCAAACCTATGATTGTATCCACCACCTATACGTACAGCTTCCTTTTCTGCTATCCTGAAGTTGGGTGTGGTTTTCCTGGTATCAAGTAAACGGGTATTATATCCTTCAAGTTTTTTGATGTATTGGTTAGTGAGGGTTGCAATACCACTCATACGCTGCATACAGTTAAGCACCAGCCGCTCACATTGAAGTATAGTATGTATATGGGCTTTTACTTCAAATGCATTTTCACCTACATTCATTTCATCACCGTCAGATTTAAATGAGATAAACTCACACAGAGATTCTCTGAAACGAAATATCCTTTCTGCAAAAGCAAGCCCGGCCAGCACACCATTTTCTTTAATTTTTAACACTGCAACTCCTTCCTTGCCAGGTTCGATAGTGGAAAGGGTAGAGTGATCGCCATCTCCTATATCTTCCTCCAATGCATTTTGAATAAACAAATTAATAGCTGCTTCTTTTTCCATGTAGCAAAACTAACAAAGCCCGGGAAAAATAAATGTAATAAAAAAGTCCCCGCAAGGAGGACAATGGTAAGTTGCGGAAAAAATAAGCTTAGCGATTTTCAATTCTTATCTCCTGCAAAATCTGCTTTTCACCTTTTTGCTTCATAAAAATTGTAGTGCGAAAAGAACTGTTTTTGGTAAGCAAAGTTCCAATGCAGTACTGAGAACCGGCATTTTCTCCTTTATGTATTACTTCAAATCCTTTTACTGCATTATTATTAAAAAAATCACGAAGGACAAGATCTGCCTGGCTTCTGCTATAACTATTGCTTTTTTCAGGAAGTGTTACTTCAACTGTATTATCAAAAAATTTTGATACCTGTGCAGCATTTCCTGTTTTTAATCCTATGATTATCTCGTCAATACCAGAATAATTAGTGAATGATGTTAGGATAAATGAAACTACAAGTAAGGTTAAAAGTTTTTTCATAAAATATGTTTCACCCCACTATTTGCTAAAAACGTGCCAACAGAGGTTAAAATGTTTGTTTTTATAATATTTTGCAGCCGTTTTAGCCTTATCGGATTTTAAAAAATAGCTTTACAAAATGGAAAATAAGAAAATTATCTTGATTATCATGGATGGTTGGGGAATTGGCAAAATAAAAGAAAGGGATGTTATTCAAAATTCAGAGGTTCCCTTTGTGAATTCTTTGTATAATCAATATCCGAATACAACCCTAATAACGTGTGGAGAAGCCGTAGGATTGCCCCATGGCCAAATGGGAAACAGCGAGGTTGGTCACTTAAACCTCGGCGCCGGAAGAATTGTGTACCAGGAATTAGAAAGAATAAATGTTGCCATAAAAGACGAAAGTTTTAACAACAATCCAGCATTGCAGGAAGTTATTTCGTATTGTAAAAAAAATGCAAAAACATTGCACCTTTTGGGATTGGTTAGCGATGGAGGAGTTCATTCACATATCAGCCACCTGAAGGCCTTAACACAAGTATGCGCAAACGGGGGATTAACGCAAGTGCGGGTACATGCATTTACAGATGGAAGAGATACAGATCCTAAAAGTGGCTTAGGTTTTATACAGGAATTACAGGCGCATCTAGCTATAACTACAGGCGAAATAGCAACTATTACAGGAAGGTATTATGCAATGGACCGGGACAAGAGATGGGAACGCATAAAAATCTGTTACGATGCAATGGTAAATGGCATTGGCGAAGCTGCCACAGATATGACTCAAGCTATACAAAATTCTTACAAAAAGAATATTACCGATGAATTTATATTACCCATCATTAATTCCGGAATAAACCATGGGAAAATTGAAGAAGGAGATGCGGTAATATGTTTCAATTTCCGTACAGACCGCTGCAGGGAAATAACCCATGTACTTAGCCAGGCTGATATGCCCAAGGCTGCCATGCATAAACTTAACCTGCATTACACTACCATGTCTAACTATGACAGCTCATTTAAGAACGTACAGGTAATGTATGATAAAGATAACCTTGATAATACCCTTGGAGAAGTATTAGCAGCTGCAGGCAAAACCCAATTAAGAATTGCCGAAACGGAAAAGTATCCTCATGTAAGTTTCTTTTTCAGTGGGGGCAGGGAAACCGTTTTTGAGGGAGAAAAACGCATCATGATACCTTCGCCCAAAGTGGCAACTTACGATTTACAACCTTCTATGAGTGCTTATGAACTTTCGGATGCTGTAGTAAAAGAGATACAGGAAAATACACCCGACTTTATTTGCCTCAACTTTGCCAATGCTGATATGGTAGGTCATACAGGAGTATGGAACGCAGTAAAAGAAGCCGTTGAAACTGTAGATAAATGTGTAGAAAAAGTTGTGACTAAATCACTGGAAAAAAATTATACCGTGTTTTTAACTGCAGACCATGGCAATGCGGATTATGAAATTAATGATGATGGAACACCTAATACGGCACATTCTTTAAATCCTGTTCCTTTTTTTATCATTGATAATAAATGGAAAGGGGAAATAAAATCCGGGAAACTTGGCGATATTGCACCTACAATTCTAACTGTTATGAACCTGCCTATTCCACCAGAAATGACAGGTAATATTTTAATTTAAATTTTAAGAATGAAAAGGTTTTTTAAAACAATTCTCCTGATATTATTAGTCTTACTAATATTAATTCAGTTTTACCCAAAACCCCAAAAGAATAATTCAGGTCTTGCAGTGAATGATATTCACAATGTACACATGGTGCCAGCAGGATTAGATACTATTTTTAAAACAAGTTGCTATGACTGTCATAGTAACAATACAACTTACCCATGGTATTTCAATTTTCAGCCAGTAGCAATGTGGCTGGGCAACCATATAAATGATGGAAAGAAGGAATTGAATTTTTCGGAATTTGCCAGCTATAGCATCAGGAAACAATATAAAAAACTAGAAGAAATTAATAAACAGGTTAAAGAAAAAGAAATGCCATTAAAAAATTATACGTTAATTCATTCCCGTGCAAATCTTGATGATGGCCAAAGATTATTAATTACAGAGTGGTCAAGTAACCTGTTAGACAGCATGAAGGCAAGTTATCCCCCGGACAGCCTGCTGAGAAAAAAATAAAAGTAACAATTAGAATAGGATCGGGCCAAATATCGCCTGAATGTTAAAGTTCAGATGTTTACGAATAAAAAGCAGCATGCTATCTTACAATTTTGTCTATATTTAAAGGGTAAAAAATCTACAATTATGACCGAAGAGCAAATGCTTGCCGGAAGTATTAAAAATAATGCTGCCGCTCAGGAAGCATTATACAATCGATTTAGCCCCCGAATGCTAGGCGTTTGCTATCGCTTTGCTAAAAACAGGGAAGATGCAGAGGACATGCTGCAGGAGGGTTTTATTAAGATTTTTACTCAATTGCATCAATATAGAAGTGAAGGAGCCCTGGAAGGATGGATACGACGCATTGTGGTACATACCTGCATTAATATTTTAAAGAAGAATAAAAAGTTTAATGAAAGTGTGGATATTATTCATGCAAATGGCATTCATATTAGAGAAGATATTATTCCTTCGATAATGCAGGCAAAACAGGTAGTGGAGTGCATACGAGTTTTACCACTAGGATATAGAACTGTGCTGAACCTTTATGCAATAGAAGGATTTTCACATAAGGAAATTGGGCATTTACTGGACATTGAAGAAAGTACGAGCCGCAGCCAATATACCAGGGCGAAAGCAATGCTTGAAGATATTTTGATAAAGAAAAACATTATTCATAAGCCCCGAAAAAAATTGTATGGAGATACTGCAATATAAAATTGCAATTTGTTTAAAAAAATACCAATAAATACTAACTAAAAAGCTTTTGGTGAAAGATGGAAAAGGAATATTACACAACCGATTTTGAACAGCTTCTAAAGGATGCTACAGAGGATTTTAAAATGTATCCTTCCCGGAGGGTTTGGAACAGTCTTTACAACAACCTTCATCCGGCCAAACGATGGCCTTCTCTTGCTGTTTGCCTTTTATTGGTTACTTCAATTCTTTATATTGGCGTTACCAACAACAATGCAATTAATGCCTCTTCCAAATTTGCTAGCAGCACCAGAATATGGATTGCAGATAATCACCTGAATTCATCAACTAAGGACCTGGGTAATGAACAGGTAACAGAAGCCGTTGTTGATAAAACTGTCGCTGTTAAAAACAAAAGCCTGAACAATTATGAAAAGTTTTTGGCAGAACAGGATAGAGTAAAACAATTGCTAAGTTTAAACATCAGGCAAGAGAATGTTAATGCATATGTAGATTCAAAGCTTCCTTACAATAGCCAAAAGGAAAGTGCTGCTCAATCATCTGTGATCACTATTTCCAATGTGTCCGAAGCTAATATTCAAAATCCCACAAGTGCAACTTCATCAACTAATTCAAAAACTATTGAAGAAAAATTTGCGATAAATGATTTACCAATAGATAATCCTAAAGAGATCACTTCCGATAACAGGATATTAGAAACATCTGCCAATATAAAAAACAAACTAACGCAGTCAATTACTGAATCACTTAATAACCCGGATAAAGCATGGATAGATAATTACGCATTTTACAACCGCAATGAAAAGAACAAATGGAAGGCTAAAACATCTTTAGAATATTATATAACCCCTTCTATTGGCTTCAGGGACATAGGAGATAACTCTACATATAAACCCGGCGTAAATAATTCACTTGTTGCCAGCACCGCTAATGGGAATTTAAGTAAAGATGTAGACCAACAGGCTGCGGTTAATCTTGAAGCTGGAGCAGCTTTATTGTATAGTGTATCGAAAAAACTGAGGTTAAAAGCAGGCCTGCAGTTTAACTATACAAACTACAGTATAAATGCTTATGAATTAAAACACCCGGCCCAAACATCATTATTGCTGAATGATCCAATAACAGGGAATAGGCCACGTGTGCAGGCTTATAATACTTTGTACGCAAACTCTCCTGCTTTAAGCTCAACAAAACTTAATAATAATACTGTCCAGCTCTCAGTTCCGCTGGGTTTTGATTATAAAATTGCAGGAAATAATAGAATTCAATGGTACGCAGGAGCAACTGCCCAACCTACTTATGTAGCCTCCGGCAATGCATACCTTGTTTCGGCAGATATGAAATTTTATGTGAACGACAATTCATTTATCCGGCATTGGAATATGAATTCTGCAGTTGAAACCTTTATTAGTTATAAAACCAATAATGGTCTTATTATTAATGCCGGCCCACAGATTAGGTACCAGTTATTTTCTACGTATACCAAGGAATACACTTACACTGAAAAACTATATAACATAGGGCTTAAGATGGGCATTACCCGAAATTTTTAAAATTAATAACACTTATTTTTAGCAGCAGTAAACATGCTGCTTTTTTTATTTGACCTATAACACAATTAAAGAAGAGTTACAGCTAATTTTGAAAAATGAAATTTTTAAGCATTGTATTTTTATACAGTTTATGTATTTTGGGTTGTACAAATAATAATCCACGAACACATAAGGAAGGGAATGCATCTCCATACAAAAAATCTAATGAAAAACTTATTTTTTTTCCAGTAACCAGTTTTATTAAAGGAGAAATTGCTTCAATAAAACAAGCTGGCATAAACCCATGGATAGTAACTATTGCTAATGGAAAAAAAGATAGTGTATGGCTTAAAGTTGAAGATTTTTCTGCAGCATTTGCGCCTTATTTAACCCCGGAAATTGATAGTTCAAACCTTATTGATAATTATAAAGAAACCAGTTTTCTGGACCAAACAATATGTACATATACTTTTCTTTACGAGCCATCAAAACAATTACCCGGCACTTTTTCTTTAAGGCGTTGGGATGTTTATATAGACCAGCAAAGCAACAAAGTGCAAAGAATCTATATGCAAAAGCAATGGGGAGACACAATACAACATTTAACCTGGCTGGCAGGTAAATGGGCAAAAACAATCAGCATGTTGACAAAAAATAACGAGGACATTCAGCTGCGGGAAACCACAATTCATTGGAACTTTGACGAATGACACAAAAGGAATTTTCTATAATTGCATCTTCACTCCCATCAGCACCCGGCATTTATAAGTATTTTGATGCGGTAAATAATTTGATTTATGTAGGAAAGGCCAAACAAATAAGAAAACGGGTGAGCAGTTATTTTTCCAAAACCTTTACTAGTTATAAAACTGCAGAATTAGTTAACCGGATAAACAAAATTGAATTTACCATTGTAAATAATGAACAGGATGCCTTCCTGTTGGAAAATTCATTAATTAAAGAATACCAGCCACTTTTTAATATTAATTTAAAAGACGATAAAACTTACCCATACATTGTTATAAAAAACGAGCCTTTCCCCAGAGTATTTCTTACCAGGAGAAAAATAAAAGATGGCTCAGAATATCTTGGTCCCTTTACATCAGTTGCCAAAGTTAGAGACCTGCTTGATTTTATTAAACAAAACATTCAGCTAAGAACCTGTAAGCTTAACCTGTCTGCAGGCAATATTAAAAAAAAGAAATTCAAAGTATGTCTTGAGTACCATTTGGGTAATTGTAAAGGCCCATGTGAAGGACTGCAAAGCATTGAAGATTATAATGATGGTATTGTTTTGCTAAGGAATTTGCTGAAAGGCAATATATCACCAGTAATGCAAGCTTTTAAGACCAAAGTGAAAGAACACGTGGCTGAGATGGAATTTGAAAAAGCGGCTATTTACCAGGATAAGATTGATCATCTGCTAAAATACCAGTCTCGTTCATCAGTTGTGAATACCAATACGGGCACTCTAGATGTATTCAGTATTTTGGAAGAATCTGATACAGCTTATGTAAATTACCTGGCAGTTAATAATGGAAGTATTATACAAACTAAAACAATAATCCTGGAAAAAAAGCTTGAAGAAACTGCCGCAGAAGCACTTGCTTTTGCTATTGCCCAGTTAAGGCAAACTTTTGAAAGTGAAGCAACAGAAATAATTGTTCCTTTTCCTGTTCATTATCCTCAAATGGGAATTACCATAACTACACCAAGGGGAGGTGATAAAAAGAAGTTGCTTGATTTGTCTCTCAAAAACGTAAACTATTTTAAAGAGGAATTATTTGCGAAAAAAATTCTAAAGCTTGAAGATAAAACCAGCAGTGAAAAATTAAGAGTGCTCACACAATTACAGGCAGACCTGCATTTGAAAGAAATACCCTTACATATTGAATGCTTTGATAACTCCAACTTACAGGGCAGCTATCCTGTAGCTGCAATGGTATGTTTTAAAAACGGAGAAGCTAGCAAAAAGGATTACAGGCATTACAATATCAAAACAGTAGAGGGCATTAATGATTTTGCTTCAATGACTGAAGTTGTTTTTCGCCGGTATAAAAGAGTAATTGAAGAAGGCCTCCCCTTACCACAATTGATAATTATAGATGGTGGTAAGGGCCAGTTAAGTGCTGCTATGGAAAGTATAAATTCTCTAGGTCTGTCTGGAAAAACTACCCTTGTGGGCCTGGCCAAGAACCAGGAAGAATTATTTTTTACCGGAGATTCAGTATCGTTGCAGCTACCTTGGAATAGTGAAAGTTTGAAACTTATCCGTAGGATTAGGGACGAAGTTCATCGATTTGGCATAACCTTTCACCGTAATAAAAGAAGTAAAGGCACTTTTAAAAATGAACTGGAAGAAATAAAAGGTATTGGCAAACAAACTGCTGATATTTTACTTAAAGAATTCAGGTCAGTAAAAAGAATTAAAGAGGCGAAGCTTGGAGACCTGGAAAAATTATTGGGTAAAGCAAAGGCTGAGATAGTGTTTAAAGGGATAAAATAAAAAAAGGGGCCAGGATAAAAATCCAGCCCCGCTTTAAAATCCAATATCCTATGAAAAACCGATACAAAAATAGCGGGGACATTTCTCATAAACAATACCCTATAGTGGTAATTCTTGTAAAAAATAAAAGCATAAAAAAAAAGGGCCAGGATAAAAATCCAGCCCCGCTTTAAAATCCAATATCCTATGAAAAACCGATACAAAAATAGCGGGGACATTTCTTATAAACAATACCCTATAGTGGTAATTCTTGTAAAAAATAAAAGCATAAAAAAAGGGCCAGGATAAAAATCCAGCCCCGCTTTAAAATCCAATATCCTATGAAAAACCGATGTAAAAATAACCATGTTTATAATGATGGCCTATACCCAGTTTAGGGTATTTTAACCCTTTTACCTGGTATAATCACCCGTATAAAAAACCCCCGAAAATCGGGGGTCTGATAAAAATTTTGCTTTACTTAATAACTCCACAAATCCTGCTCATAATTAAATATCTTTTCTTTAATCGTTTCTCCCTGGAGTAATTGAAGTATAGAATTCTCACTAAGTCCTTTATAATTTTTGATATACTGATCATAAGGGTTGTCTATGGTACTTTTTATTATCCTGCCATAAAACATTCGGCTTTCAAATAATTCTTCCCAACTCATTCTCGCTCCAAAGTTTTTACCATTATACACTTCGTATTTTGCGAAGATTGGACGCATATCAGGATAGTAAACCCAGAATAACTCCGTTTCTCCAAGATCAACACCCATAGAAGTAATTATATTCTTTACCGGAGCAATTCCAAGTATTCTCCAGAAAAGCCGGGAACTTTCTTTATCAAAAACAACCTCTTCCTTAATCCTGAATTTATAGAATGAGTCAAGGTTAACATCGTTAATCATTTTCTTCGTCCCGGTTTGCTCTCCAGCTTCATTATATATTGGTACATCAACAGGCTCACCTGAAATAATTTTTGCTACTTCCCCTTTAGTCATAGGAGTAGTAAAACGATCATCCACATTTGCAAAAACAGTGACAGCACTATCCTGGATAGCCTGTAATAATATAGAAATGAAACGCTGGTTACCATTGTTCTCATCCGCTGAATAACGAAAGGGAAGATTTATTTTTTCCCTTGTATCTATTTCACGCCATATTTTATGTCTGTAAACCGCATCGTCTGCCCGAAGATGCTCATATGTTAAAGGCGTTCTATCACGCAAAACAGTAGTTTCTACTGATTCATCAGGCCGTAATGACTTCTTAACTGTTTTAATAGGTAAGCTATCATTTGCTGCAGATTCTACTACTACATTATCCGCTACCGCAACAGTAGGCTGAACTGTTGTCTTGGTTTTAGTATTTGTTGTCTTTCGAGCGGTTGTACGCTTTGTAGCCGCACGTTTTTTCTGCTGCGCCATTGCTACATTACTTACCCCAGCAATTAACAGTGCTAGTACTAAAAATTTCAAAAAAAACTTTTTCATAATTATACGTTTTAATAAAGGGCAATTGATTTGCCGTCTATAGATCTTGTACCATCAGGACCTGAAACTTTTATCTGGTCGAAAGTAACGACAGAACCAGGCCCACATCTTTTCATATATGCATCCAGTGGACCCAAATTGTTTCCACTTAAAGTAGTTTGTGCAACACTGGGAAAGTTAGCGCCAGAAAAATAAACAACTGCGCTTACTACGTTAAATTTTAAATCAAAGTCAAAAGCTTCCAGGTCTGCCCTGCAGAATTGCTGGTTCTTAAATTCAACAGAAGGCATCCTAACCTTGCCCGAGCCCACCTTAAAAACAGGATCCGGAATTTTCTTTACCCTGAAATCAAAGCTTGTAGATTTTCCGTCAGCTGTTACGGTAATACTTGCCTTACCTAACGCACTTACTGTTACAGTTCTGCTAGAACCTGAACCACTTATTGAACCACCAGACATTGATACAGTTGTTTTATCCCATCCTGTAGATGAACCTATTGTTACCGGGTTAGGTACACCTATGTAAAAAACATTCATTTTATCTAGCATTACTGCTGCACCACCTGGTGTTCCCACAGTATATTCAATAGTTTTATTTACTGCAACAGGCTTTCCATCTTCTCCCGTAAAATTCCCACTAACCTGTATGGTATGCTTGCCTCCGCCACTTACAGTTTGTTTATATTCACCCTGGCCATTTATCATGCTAATAGCTGAGCCGTTTATGGTAATATTTGATTTTACAGAAGAACTATAAGCTCCAACACCCGCAGTAACTACCAGTTCCTGCCCAGGCATTAGATAATTTGAACTCTGTCCCACTAATATGCCTACCTGGTCCATATGAACTTCTACTGCTCCTATCTGGTTGTGTGCATAGGTTACAATCTGGCTTTCAGCATTTTTCACATTGTTCTGAAATTTGCTAAGCATTGTTAATGCCGCAACGGTGGGGGTCATGTGGAAAAAGGATGTAGTAAAATCTTTATGCTGTCCTTCCTGGGAAATTGGTGGCTCGGTTGATACTGGAAAATTTGCTGAAAACTGCTGAGCGATTTTTGGATCTAATTTCAACATTTCAGCTTTATAAGTATCCAGTTTATCTTTTAAGATTTTCCCTTTACCGTTTGTTTCAAAAATCCTGGTTGAGGCATCTAGGTTATCTGCTTTAAAATCTTCAACCATTTTACCATCCTTTTCCACCATTCTTAAACCGGCTCCTTCTTTAAGTTCCTTTTTTAAACCTTCAATGTAAGTATCTAAATCAGCCGACATTGTCTTTGCTTTTTGAGCTTTCTCATTCCAGTATTTAACTGTTTCCTGGTTTTGTTTTGGATCAGATAATTTATCATTAAGCGATTTGTATAAAACCTCGTTGGATTGTTTTATGTTCGTATTAGAAGTAATCAAGCTTGAATCTACAACCCTAAAGGCATTGATAACTTCGTTAGATACATTTAGCGCCAGTATAGCTGTTAACACCAAGTACATGATGTTAATCATCTTTTGCCGGGGCTCTCTAGGTAAAGCCATATTAGATTAGTATTAAATTGTTTTTATTGAATGTTGTTTGGATCACAGAATCATTTAATATAATACTGCTGCTTACCTGCTTTGCATTGCACTTAGCATATTACCATACACCGCATTCAGCTTGGTAAGGTTATTTGCTAATGCAGTGATTTCGGTTTTTGCTTTACTTGCATCTTCTACTGTCCCCATCATAGTATTGCTAGCTTCAGCCAACTTACCATAGAAGGTGTTTAAAGATTTCAGATGATTATTACTTTCTTTCAACTCCAGTTCATAAATGGTATTTAAAGAACCCAGGTTCTTAGTTAACACCTGAACCTGCTCATGAAATCCTTTTGCACTTTCAGCAGCATTACTAAAAGTACCCATTGTAGCAGCGCTGCTTGCAAAAGCAGTTGTCATACTACCTAATGCTGTTGTGGCTTCCTTAGTTTTAGCACTAAAGTCACCCGTGGATTTCACTACATCGCTTACATCAGTTATGCCACTTACTGTAGTTCCCAGTTTTTGAAAACCCTCCCCTAGCCTTTTTAACGTAACAGGAGTAATATCTGCATCCTGCAGCATTTTATCCATAGACGTTAAAGCAGGATTAAGACCTACAATTTCATCAACTTCACCTGGCTGCAGATCTTCTTCATGTTTTTTAGGCTTCACCCACTCTATTCCTGCATATACAAGGAAAATGGCTGTTTCCGTCCACATACCAATAGTAAGCATAGTATCCGCATAAGATTGGTGAGTAAGTTTTGCCCAGGCTGCAAAAATGATTACAGCAGCACCAGCACTTACTAATACATCAATGAGGGTTAAGAAGGTTCTTTTTCTGTGAAGCATAATTTTAAGAATTTAAATTGTTTTAACTGGGGATTTGTTTAGATAAATGTTTAGAAAACTTATGGACATAATAGCCCGTTTAACTTAATTAAAGTAAAACTGGCTGTTATTAAAAATATTATCAATAAGGAATTATTTATTTGCGTTTGCTTGAAGAAGGAGGTAAATCAATAACACAACGAAATCCTATATAAGATTTGGAAGTATCCTGGTATTCATAGTTCCGGGTGCTGGTTTGTAAAAAGTATCCGACATCTTTCCAACTTCCCCCACGTAATACTTTACGTTTCATTCTTGGAGGGTCTGAGTCTTTTGCATTCCACCTGATGTCTGGATTCATATCGTGTTGAAAATTGTATCCACCTTCATAATATAATGATGATGTCCATTCTGCAACATTACCTGCCATATTATACAAGCCAAAATCATTTGGCCAGTAAGCATCGGCTCTTACTGTATAAAAACCACCATCTTCGGGATAGTTTCCACGACCAGGTTTAAAGTTGGCCAGGAGGCATCCTTTTTTATTTCTTAGGTAAGGACCTCCCCATGGATAAGGGGATTGTGAACGTCCGCCACGAGCTGCATATTCCCATTGTGCTTCATTAGGCAACCTGAAATCAGATTCTGAAGTTCTTTTTTTACTTTCAAGAAAAGCATTCAGGTAAAGTGTTCTCCATTCGCAGAAAGCAGTAGCCTGTTTCCAGCTAACACCTACCACCGGGTAATTTCCAAAGGCAGGATGACTGTAATACTTTTTGGCCATTGGCTCATTGTAGGAGTAAGCGAAATCTCTTACCCAGCATAATGAATCAGGATATACAGGTATTTGTTGTTTTACTATAAATGCTGAACGGGGAACAGTAGCGTCCCTGTTTTGGGCCGCAGCTTTATAATCAAATACTTCTGACTGATAAACTATTTTTTTAGCATCAATTTCTTTTTTGCCAAAAATTCGGTTGTCAGGAGTAACAATAATGGCATCTATTTTTTCAATAGTGGATTTATCACCCCATTTAATGGTCTTTACCTTAGTCCAGTCTACCATTTCGTTACCATCAGGACTCTGTTTTACGAATCCCATTAATTTAGCAGCAATGGAATCCCGCACCCAGTTAGTAAACTGGCGGTATTCATTATTGGTAACTTCCGTAGCATCCATCCAAAAGCCACTGATGGAGACCTGCTTATTACGTGCCGTATAAGCATAGTTTACATCCTCATCACTTGGCCCCATATGAAAGGTTCCTGGTGGAATATAAACCATTCCCGGAGGTTTGGGTAGAGACCATCTTGCGGCAGGTGCTACCCCGTGCAATTGTCCATCATTGGGTAACGACCCAGACTTCTTTTTTCCGCTGAGCATTTTACAGCTACTTGCAGAAACAGCGATAGCAACTGTGGCTACGAGGTAATAGAACCTTTTATTCATTTTTATAACTTTGAGGGTAATGGCAAATGTAATAATTATTTTAATTGAAATTTCTAGGTGTTTGTTGTCATTTTGATAATTCAGATAAAAAAATTAGTCATTTCCAACTTATTCAAACGACTAAATTATCCAATTATTGTGAACTCCCATGTTAATAATTTTCCTTCTCCAATACAGTAATTAAGCCATCTTTTGTATTAAAAGGGGCCCGGCAATGATAATTCTTGCTTAGGTAAATTTTCGTAATTGAATCTTACGACTCAATTTTCATGATAGGGAAATCTATTTCCACATTTTTGGCTTTGTAGAATTTTATTGGGAATATATGTTTCCAGCACCTGTATAAGAAGGGTTTAAGGTTTACAGGAGGAAAAGATAATTCCAGTTGTATCCAGTTGAGCTCTATGTTGTATTGCCAAAGCTGCAAGATCAAAGCTTTCTCCTTGCATAACATGGCACCAGTTGAAGGCAGCATAACCAATGCTTACCAATAGCAGCGAATCTTTGTCCCGTGCCTTTTGCAGGGTTTTACCACTCCCCGTATGCTGATACACATGTTTTTTCGTGAAAAAGGTCATTAAAGTGTAAATGCGGCATTACCATATTTACCAATTGAAGTTGATATCAATGAAGGCTATAAATGTAGATGAAAATTATTTATGGCTATTCCTGTTTTCGACAACTTCAAGTTGACAGATTTTTAGTTTGTTGACATTCAATATTATATCAATTTTTTTGGTTGGGTTTGGGTGTCCCAGAGTGTGCTTTTAGTACATTTGGTAGTGTTTGTTAGAAATAAAAAAAATAAGAGTGGTGTCATAAGCATTCAAGTTATTGATAAAAGCAGCGGTAAGTACCGTTTGCTTAAAACAATAGGTAGTAGTGCTGTAACATCAGAGATAGGAAAGCTTGTCAATGAAGGGAAAGACTGGATAAAAAAATATACAGGAGTCCAGGAATTAGATTTTACTGACTACAACCATCACACCCAATTAGTACTGCAAGGGATTGAACAAATTTCGGTTTATGGGCCAACTCTTTTGTTGGGAAAATTATTTGACGAAATCGGCTTTAATCAAATTGAAGCTGACTTATTCAAACAGCTTGTATTAGCAAGACTATGCTTTCCTGTCAGCAAGTTGAAGACTACAGACTATTTGTCCAAATACCAATTCTTAAATATAGATGTACAGGTGGTATATCGATATTTAGATAAATTTTATAATCACCAAAAGGACTTTGTTCAGCAAATTAGTTACCAGCATACGTTGCGTATTTTGGACAATAATATTAGTGTTGTATTTTATGATGTTACCACTATTTATTTTGAGTCTGAAAGTGAAGATGACATACGCAAGACTGGCTTTTCCAAAGATGGAAAGCACCAACACCCACAAATAGTTTTAGGCTTATTGGTAAGCAAAGGCGGCTATCCGTTGGCTTATGATATTTTTAGTGGCAATCAATTTGAAGGGCACACAATGCTACCAATTATTGATGCATTTAAAAGCAAATACCAACTAGATAAGCTGGTTGTTGTAGCCGACGCCGGGCTACTATCGAAAGAGAACATCAAACTATTAGAACAAGGAGGATACGAATATATTTTAGGAGCAAGAATAAAAGCCACAGACCAAAAATTAAAGGGACAGATTTTGTCTTTAGGGTTAAACAACGGAGAAAATTCTGCGATAGCAATGGATGAAAACACAAAGCTTATAATTACCTATTCCGATGCAAGAGCAAGGAAGGATGCCTACAATAGAGAACGTGGGTTAATGAAGTTAGAAAAGCAAATTAAATCGGGTAAACTTACCAAAGCAAGCATTAACAATAGAGGGTATAATAAATTTTTACAAATACAAAATGAGGTAAAAATAGCAGTCAATAATCAGAAGATTGAAGCGGACAAAAAATGGGATGGATTAAAGGGTTACATTACCAATACTACACTTACAAAAGAAGAAGTTTTAGAAAACTATAAAGACCTTTGGCAAATTGAAAAAGCGTTTAGGATAGCCAAAACAGATTTAGAAATACGACCCATTTATCATCGAGTACAAAGAAGGATAGAAGCCCATATATGTATCGCCTTTGTAGCCTACAAAATATACAAAGAGTTAGAACGTCAGCTCAAAATAAAGCAATCAACGCTAAGTGCAGAAAAAGCAATAGACATTGCCAAGACAATATATGCCGTAAAAATCCTACATCCAATATCAAAAGAGGTTACGTATGCAACAATTATTAAGTCCAAAGAACAACAATATCTAGCAAAATTGTTCGGTTTTTAACTTGGGTGTCCCAGCGACGAAAACAGGAAAGAATAAACAGATTTTCCATATCCGTCATTGTTATTTACTTCAGCCTCGCTGATGATCGTTCCAAAATTTACATGTATAATTTTACCAAAAGATGTAAAAGAATTATAGTTAATTCCCACCGGCAGAATTTTTAATGGAATGCCTTCAGCCCATGCACTTAAAGCAAGGCGGGCTG
>JBDSYV010000201.1:0-4288 GCA_040110925.1 Ferruginibacter sp.
AATTCGTAGTTGCTCATTTCCCTGATTTTGTTAATGATTAAAATTGTTTATCCCGAATATTTTAAACGGGTTGCAAAAGTAGGGATAAAAGCTGGAAATCTGTGCCTGATTTGAAGCTTATTTACAGGATACTATATTTTTATTTTATGTAACAGGCAGACGAGCCCTGATGTGGTTTCAGTGGCGACGCTCCGTTCGACATCGATAATTTATTGGGCCCTTGTTACCTTATTTTGTTTCAAAGCAATTACTTCCTGCCTGTATACCGGGTATCTCATAAATGCCTTTTCAGCATAAGCTGAATTTTTATATATGAAATCCAAAATGGCATGGCTGTTTTTGGCAAAATTACTGTCAGAGGCTTTTTTTTCTTCCAGCTTTACAAACAAGGTTTTATCCGTTTTTAATATATCCGCCGCTATATCTTCCCAGCGGTAATCGCTATAGCCTTCTTTTTGTTGTAAAATCGCATCAAAGAAATTCCAGGAAAAAAAACTGTCATCTCCGTCTGGTTCCAGCATTTCCACTATATACCGGTTAGAAGGCTGGTTCATAAAAATCAGGAAATCACCTTTGAGAAACTTCACGTGGTCCTGTATGGTTTCATATTTTACTCCTGTATTCCTATGATGCTTTTCATAGGGCCTGGCGGAGGATTTGTATTCGGTGATTCTATAACTATTCACTCTTATCAATGTATCTCTTTTCAATTCATCTACCACAACTCCGTTCAGTTTAAGTAAATCCACTACCGGATACCATCCATGTGGAATAATATATGCCCATGGCATAGTAACTGAATTAACACCTTTAAAGGAATTATAATACTTAATATTCCTAGTAAAAGGTTTGTTATGGTCAAAGTACATTTTCTGCAAACCGGTAGCATTACTTTCCGAAAAAGCTGATTCATAACCTTTAAAAACAATTTGAGTTGATGCAGTAGTATCTAATTGCCAACTTAGAGGAAAACTGTATTGTTGCATAACAGCCGCCATGGCTTTCTTTCTTTGTGTCTTTATATCAACATTATATTTCGAACCCAGCTCAATAAAACTTACCATCAAATCATATGTGGATCTCACTCTTTCTTTATATGGCTTCAGCATATGAGTTTCAGGAACGAATGAAAGCGTTTGAAACAATGCGGTATAGCCTGATGAATACCTTGGCGTATCGTAAAACATTTTAATTCCTTTATCAAAATCACTGCTTTCAAAATCCACATACGGTATTAAATCCCATCCTTTTGCTGCCATTGTTTTATAAATAGCAGGCTCAAAAGTACTTTTTAACCATTCACCCAGTTCGCCACCAAGCTTCTCATATTGCGTTGTAATCAGCGTCATGGTATGCTGGTAATCTGCCCCATCGCTTACATGGTTGTCTATAAATATATCAGGCTTAAGATAATGAAATATTTGGGCAAATGATTTGGCTTCCCTGCTGTCGTTCTTGGTAAAATCGCGGTTCAGGTCAAGGTTTTGGCTATTGCCCCTGAAGCCATATTCCAGCGGCCCGTTTTGATTTGCCCTTGTATAGGCATTGCGGTTAAGGCACCCGCCTATATTATAAACCGGGATAAAAGCCAGAACAACATTCTCGGGCAATTTTATTTTGTTTGTAGCCAAATCTCTCACCAGCATCATGCTTGCATCAATGCCGTCTGGCTCACCCGGATGTATGCCGTTATTTACCAGGATGATGGTTTTGTTTTTGGCTCGCCAGTTTGCCGGGTTAAAATCTGCATTACTGCTCAGCATAACAAGATGCAAGGGATAAGCAGCATCCGTTGCGCCCATTTCTTTCATTTGTATGGAAGCAAATTTTTTATCTAGTTGCCTGTACCAGTCTATTACTTCAAAATAAGTTGCTGATGCTTTACCAGCAGATTTCTCAAAGGGAGTTATTTGCGCAAGCGAGGAAAAACATACAACAGCGAAAATCGTAAAGAAAAAAATCTTCATGGTTATTTTTTTTCAATCTACAACCAATTTTCAAAATTGCCATTTGTATGAAATAAAAAAGCTCCTGTTAAGGAGCCTTGGTTATGAGAAAACTATGGGAAATGCAGTTAAAATATTTTTATCTCGCAACTGTAAAACCATACTCTTTAGTATTTTTCTGAAGGTATTGCATGAGGTCACTCTGGCTATACTGGCTTTCTCTTTTCATATTCACTTGGCCGGTAAATTCCCTGAAATCTTTTGTTGCATTAGTGAGGAAGAGACCATTGAGTACAACATCTGCTCCTTTCGCAGCCAGGTCCAGTATATTTAATTGTCTTACATATTTATTCGGTGTAACAGGGTAATTATTGTCAATCAGTTGATCATCTACAATAATTACTTTCCCATTTTTAGCAATGCTCACCTTTACTTTCTTAACACCATAATATTTTTTTTCATCAATAATAAACCAGGTATGTGAAAAGCCGGAATATTTTCCTTTTTCTTTACTAATCACAATTTCATACTCATAAGATTGTTTAGTGGAATCGTTATACATGGTTCCTTTCCAGAGCCCGGTAATATCCTGGGCAAAAACAGCCATTGGACAGCAGCAGAGCGCTACTATTAAATACCTGAGGTACTTCATAATATTGGTTTAGAGGTTATTAGGTAAAACAATAACGTAATATGTATCGATTTTATTGGGCAGCAGGGAATTATTTTTTATGATGGCCTTTATGTTGCACATAAAAAAAGCTCCCGAAGGAGCTTTTAAATATATAAACCAGGTAGATGTTATTTAATAATAACAAAGGACTTCTGGCTTAGCAGTATACCATTTGAAAATTGAACAAAATACCGGCCTGCACTTAAATCCTGCACATCGATAAAAATATTATTCTGGTTCAGCGATGCAGGCTGTTTTTTAACCACCCTTCCTGTTACATCTAATACTATAATAAAACATTGTTCTGTTATTGCTTTAGAAAGTCGAATGTTCACAGAATTGTTTGTAGGATTTGGATAAATAATCGTGTTATACATGTTATTCAACCGTTCCGTAACTATTTTGCTGTAAGCAAATTTCCCATCAGTATCAATCATTTTCAACCTGTAATAAACAACTGTTGCAACCGGGAGGTTATCGTCAGTAAAAGTATAATTAGCCAGGTTCTGTCCTGCAACTTCACCAATCTTATTATAGTTTATACCATTAATACTTCTTTCAATTTCATACAGCCTGAAATTTGTTTCATAAGTGGCATACCATTTCAATACAATACTTTCGCTCGATTTAATACTTTTAAAATCAATTATCGTAACAGGCACTGCACCGGTGCACTGCCAAACAAGAAAAGCATATTCAGGATGGTCCACAAATGGGTTTCGGTTTGATTGACCAGATTGATAGTAAATAGCATTGTTCCTGTCAATTTCTTTTTGGCTAACCGGATCTTCATTTAACCATTTGAAAATTGTTTTTAAATACCAGGTATCATATACCTGGAGCTTTCTCATAGCCGCATCAGGTTCATCTGCTGCACTTAAAAACAGGGCATTGGCAGTGCCATTTGCGGACCAGTTGTTAGCGATAATTTCATTTTCGTAACGGGTAGCCATATACAAACTTGTGCGGGCCACGTCCCCTTTATATTCATTTATGGGTTCAAAAACGGTGGAAGTGTATCCAAAATTATTACCTGTTCCCAGTTTACTTCCATTAAGCGAAGTAATTGTAGCCGAAGAAACTACTCCATAAGGAAAATTGCTTCTGTATGCATTCACTTTTCCATCGGTAGGATACAGGTGATGCACATCTGTGTACATGGGATAGGCATCAGCAAACCAGGACTTTGGTGTTGAATGTTCCCTATTATAACAATCCCCTTCATTTGAATAATTGCCACATTGGTTTACCTGGTACGTATAGGTATACGGCTCTGGCCCGGTAGGGTTATCGCTGTAAATATCCCAGATGATATTAGCAGTATTGGCATCGTTACGCCTAATGTCGGTGAACTGATAAGCACTCCATACCCCCGGCGTATAGGATAATTGTACATAACCGGTGGAGATGATATTCCGCAATGCAGTTTTTAAGTTCTGGCAGGAGAGGCCTGTTGCAGCATCATAATAACCCACCGGAATTCCTGTGCTATTTGTTGTACTGATATTTGCACTTACAGAAGAAGTATTATAAAAAGGCTCACCGCTGCACTCAACACTTGCTGCAAAAACAAAAACATAATACAAACTGTTAGCTGTTAACCCTGTTGCAGAAAAACCCGTTGCATTCGTAAATGCAACCACGGTTCCGCCCCCAAAAGATTGACCTG
>JBDSYV010000202.1:0-5077 GCA_040110925.1 Ferruginibacter sp.
GTTTAGGGGTTTAGGTATAATTAAACTATACTAACTTTTTTCTTCCCAGATACTGCAAAGATGCACAATGGTTTCTGATGCCTTAACCATATCCTTCACGCCAATCCATTCCAGCTTGCTGTGGATATTTTGCATGCCGGTAAAAATATTGGGGCAGGGTAATCCCATAAAACTCAACCGGCTACCATCTGTTCCACCCCGTATGCTTTCTGTTTTTACCTGGAGGCCTGTACGACTGATGGCTTCAGCAGCATAAGCCGCCACCTGCGGATTTTTTTCCAGCACTTCTTTCATATTCCGGTATTGTTCCTTTGGCTGGTATTCCATGGTAACTCCCGGATAGTTTGCAATAACTTTTTCCGCAATTTGTTTGAGGCGGTCATGATGCTGTTGCAGCATAGCCGTTTTAAAATCTCTTACAATAAATCCTGCACTGGCTTTTTCGGCAATACCATTTACAGAAACCGGGTGTACAAAACCCTGTTGCTTTTCCGTTGTTTCAGGGCTCCACTCATTTTTTGGAAGTTCATCGAGTATTTCTCCAATGACCTTTATGGCATTTACCAATTTACCTTTTGCATAACCCGGATGTGCAATAATACCGTTCACTGTTATGGTAGCACCATCTGCACTAAAAGTTTCATCTTCAAGGCTGCCGGCTTCTCCACCATCAAGGGTATAAGCAAATGATGCATTGATTTTTTCCAAATCAATTTTTGCTGTTCCTTTTCCAACTTCTTCATCTGGTGTGAATACAATCCTGATGGCCCCATGCTTTATTTCCTGGTGTTGTATCAGGTATTTTGCTACCTGCATGATAACGGCAACACCAGACTTATCATCTGAACCTAATAAAGTATTTCCACTGGCAGTAATTATATCGTGTCCAATTTGTGTTTTTAAATATTCCGACTGTTTTATTGAAAGTACCTGGGTAGAATCATCAGGTAATATAATATCATTGCCATCATAATTTTTATGCAGGATTGGTTTTACACCGCTACCGCTGCAGTCTGGTGCAGTATCCACATGTGCACAAAAACAAATTACGGGCACATCATTTTTACTGCTGTTACCAGGAATACCTGCATACACATAACCATAATCATCCATAATGGTATCCGCTAATCCCATGGCTATTAATTCAGCACACAAAATTTCAGAAAGATTTTTTTGTTTGTCTGTTGTGGGGAAACTGTTGCTTTCCGGGTCGCTTTGGGTATCTACCTGAACATAACGCATAAAGCGCTCTACCAGTTCTTCTTTATTTATATCCATCATCATTAAAAATTGAATTGCAAAATTAAGCAGTGAAGGGGCAAAAAAAATGCAGCCTTTTTTAAAGCTGCATTCCTGGGGAATAAAATTATTAAACTATTTCTACCAGCTCAATATCAAAAACCAAAGCTTCCCCTGCAAGAAAATGATTGGCATCAAGAAGAACAACATCGTCCTGAACTTCTTTTACCACAACAGGAACAGGCTGGCCTTGTTGATTGGTAAGATTTAATTGCATACCGGGTTCAAGTTTCATTTCCGGAGGAATATTTTCTTTTGGAAAAGGAATGACAGCTTCTTCACTTCTTTCGCCATATGCTTCCTCCGCAGGAATGTTGATGGTTTTCTTTTCACCTACTTCCATGCCCGGCATAGCTGCATCAAAACCTTTAATCATTTGTCCTGCACCCACAGTAAATTCCAGTGGTTCTCTTCCTGCAGATGAGTCAAACTGATCTCCATTAGTGAGCTTGCCAGTGTAGTGTACCTTAACAACATCACCATTTTTTACTTGTGCCATATTTAATTGTTTTATTAATTGATTATTTAATTCCTTTTTATTATGTAAAAATATATCCTGAAAAAAAATCTATTTACTTATTATTTCTCTTTGTACATCCGGATAAAAGAAAAAGCAAAATTAAAAATTAAGCTGCATACTACCGAATTAAAAAACTTTACCCAACTTTGAATGATGAAAAAATATATGGTTTTGATTTTCGTCATTGGATTTTTAATGACAGGATGTAGTGCTCAGCGAAAGCTGAATGACAATAAACCTGCTGGTGACATTATTACGGGAGCAGAGCGAATGGAAATTTACCTGCCATGGCTGAAAGGGAAAAAAATTGCCGTATTTGCCAATCAAACCAGTATAGTAGGCCAAAGGCATCTCGTAGATACGCTTATAAAAAGCGGGATAAATATTGTAAAAATATTCGGGCCTGAGCATGGCTTCCGTGGAGATGCAGATGCAGGTGAACATGTGGCCAATGCTATTGACAAAAAAACTGGGATACCTGTAATCAGTTTATATGGGGATCATAAAAAACCTACAGCAGCCGATTTTGCAGATGTAGATTTACTCATATTCGATATACAGGATGTAGGCGTAAGGTTTTATACTTATATTTCTTCTTTAGAATATTTCCTGGAAGCTGCAATAGAAAATCACAAACCCCTTCTTATTCTCGATAGGCCAAATCCCAATGGTTTTTATGTTGACGGCCCTGTACTTGACAGAAAATTCAAAAGTTTTATCGGCATGCAACCTGTTCCAATAGTTTATGGGATGACGATGGGTGAATATGCCTTGATGCTAGCAGGCGAACACTGGTTATCTCCTGAGGCCAATGCTATCAATGCTTACAATGTTACCACTAACCCTACGAAGGACACTATTTTTCATGTACAGGTGCTTAAATGCAAAAATTACGATCATAACACGAAATATATTTTACCGGTAAACCCCTCTCCAAACTTAAAAGAAATGCAAAGTATTTACTGGTATCCTTCTACATGCTTTTTTGAAGGAACAGTGCTAAGCGAAGGAAGGGGGACTGATAAACCTTTTCAAATTTTTGGTCATCCATCGTTACCAAAAAACTTATATTCATTTACGCCTATGCCCAATTCAGGTGCAAAAAGCAGTAAATGCTTTTATCAAAAATGCTATGGCTGGAATATTTCAGGACCCATATCGGAAGTATTAAAAAAAGTGGATAATAAAATTCAATTGAAATATTTAATTAAAGCTTATAAACTCTTTCCCGGCAAGGACAGTTTTTTCCTGAAAAATAATTTTATCAATAAGCTTGCAGGTAATGATCTGCTGCAGCAACAAATAAAAAGCGGACTCACAGAAGCAGAAATTAAAAAAAGCTGGGCACCCGGCCTTATTACTTTTAAAGCCATCAGGAAAAAATATTTGTTATATAAAGATTTTGGAAATTAAACATGCAAAAAAAAGCGGAAGATTTACGAATTGTTTTTATGGGCACGCCGGAATTTGCCGTTGCTTCACTGGATGCAATGGTAAAAGCAGGCTACAATGTAGTAGGTGTTATCACGGCACCAGATAAACCTGCCGGAAGAGGAATGAAACTGCAGGAAAGTGCAGTAAAGAAATACGCTGTGGAACATGGACTAAAAATACTTCAGCCAGAAAAATTAAAGGATGCGGGTTTTCTTGAAGCATTAAAAACTTTGATGGCAGATGTACAGGTAGTAGTGGCTTTTAGAATGTTACCTGAAGTAGTATGGAATATGCCTGCTATGGGAACCATCAATTTGCATGGAAGTTTATTGCCACAATATCGTGGTGCTGCACCCATAAACTGGGCCATCATTAATGGAGAAAAATTTACAGGCGTTACTACTTTTAAACTGCAGCATGACATTGATACAGGTAATATTTTATTATCAGAAAAAATTGAGATTGGTGAAGATGAAACTGCCGGCGAATTGCATGATAAAATGAAGGCCGTTGGCGCTTCGTTATTGGTAAGAACAATTGATGGCCTGGCATCTGGAAAACTGAACGAGCAACCCCAATCAGACATCAGACATCAGACATCAGGCATCCTTCATCATGCACCCAAAATCTTCACCGAAACCTGCCATATTAATTGGGATAAACCCGTTGATGAAGTATTTAATTTAATAAGAGGTCTTTCTCCATATCCTGCAGCCTTAACAAATCTTGAAGAAAAAAAGTTGAAAATTTACAAGGCAACTAAAGAAAAAGTTTATCACGACTTTGAGTCCGGTAGTATGGAAACAGATGGAAAACATTTTTTAAAATTCGCTTGTGTTGATGGATTTATTCATGTGCATGACCTGCAACTGGAAGGAAAAAAAAGGATGGATGTTGAAGCGTTCCTGAGAGGATATCGTTTTGGATAGAAAGAACTAAAAAATTATAAGGTTCTTTTTTTGGATGGATTTTGAGCTGCCATGAAAACACTATACACAACTATGGATTCTCCAATTAACTCATAAATGACGGTATAAGGAAACCGATTTATTTTACCTTCCCGAACTGGCTTTTCATAATAAGAATATATTGCAGGATTATCTTGCAAACTGTGATAAAAATTTTCTAATTCATTCAAAAAGTCTAATCCTAACCCGGATCTTTGCAATTCATACCAATCAAATGCTTCAATAATTTCAATCGTAGCTAAGGGGCGGATTTCAATATTATAACCCATTTCTTTTTTCTTTGTTTTTCACCATATCTTTTACGGTTTCCCAATCATAGGATGTGCCAGCCCCCATCAAATATTTTTCCCTTTCTATCCTTATCAAATTTCTACGATGCGAATCTGTTTCAATTTCGTTCTCGAAAATAGTATAAATTGCTTCTGCTTTTTTATCTTCTATTTTATCAATAAAATCATGTAGTTTTTGGCGAATATCTGGTTGCATGTTGTAATTTTTTATCAAATTTACTTTTTATAATGGAAACTAATAACTACCCTTATTCTTTTCACGGATTATTTCTGCAGCAATACTCACTGCAATTTCTTCTGTCGTTTCACTTTTGATGTTTATGCCTATAGGTGAATGAATGCTACTCAACCATTCACTACTAATGCCTTCAGCTTTATATTCATTTATCATCTTTTCAATTTTTTTACTGCTGCCCAGCAATCCAAGATAGCGGTAATGATTATTCTTTAAGGCCCTGACAGCCAAATCATCCGTTCGGTAACCAAAGCTCATAATAACTACATAAATATTTTCTCCCTCTTCTATTTTCAAATCTTGGTAGGATTTCAATTCGTGCTTTTCATGT
>JBDSYV010000203.1:0-6622 GCA_040110925.1 Ferruginibacter sp.
TAAAACATAAGTATCACCGTCTTTCACTCTTACAACCCTTGCTGTTTGTTGTGCTTTATTCTGTGCTAAAAAACACATCACCAAAACCAATGAAAAAAGAGAAACTTTTAGTTTCATACATCAAAACTATTTAACTCTGCATCCCATAATACAGAAGGCTTTCATTTGATTGTCATCTATGCCGATTTTGCCGCAGCTTGCACATTATTCCTCTTACATTAATTAGTATTTTTGTACAGCTTCGCTATACATTAAGTATGGGTGAAGTATAGATAAAGTATTAAAAGCAATAAAAGAGATGGAACGTTTATGTATTTATCCGAAGGACGTTCAGGTTGTTACTGGAAGAAGTGAAAGGTATGGTCGCAGCCTGATAAGGGAAATTAAAAAGAAGTTTTCTAAAGAGAACCACCAGCTTGTGACCATTGATGAGTTTTGCCAGTACACTGGATTATGCGTTCATTCTGTTAGGCAGGTGTTATTGAATTAGTTTTATTTTATTTGTTTAACTTCTTTCTTTTTTGCAAAAAGAAAGAAGCAAAGAAAAACTTCTCACTTTCATTCCCTGGCATTGGTTGGATGCCTACAAGGGAGTATCAATCCAGTCACTATGCTACTCTTAGTCCTTTAGGCAATATCGCAGGTTCCAGCAGTTTAACGGGTATAACTGCCTTTAACTCATATATTTTCCTGAATTTTTCAATTAATTGGTTTGAAAACTGTACTATTGGGGTCACAAAGCCATCTTTAATGATGGCTTTTTTTATTTAATTAATATAAATGCCCTTTACCTATATTTTATATTCTGGTTCTTTACAAAAATTCTACTTTGGCAGTACTTCTTTAACAGTTGATGAAAGGTTATTACGTCATCTTTCTATGCATAAAGGGTTTACTGCAAAGGCAAACGATTGGAAAATCGTGTTTAAAGTCTTTTACGAAACATTAAGTGATGCACGCAAAAGAGAAATACAATTAAAAAAATGGAAAAGCCATTTACGTATTCAACAATTAATTGATCGTAGCTCTCCCGATTGCCATCGGGATGAATAGAGCATCCCGACCTCAGGTCGGGAAGGTTTTAGGTTTAAATCCTATCACGGTCACAAGGCCCTCGCAAATGCGGAGCTTTTTTTATGCAATTCCATCCGGGTTTTCCTGGGATAACAAGTGAAGTAAGTAATTTTGTTACGCAGTAACCATACGATACCATTTGAACGATCTATTCTCTATAATAAAAAACATTGAACCCTATTTTTTGGGAGGCAGCTTTGTTATCATTTACATGGCAGAACATATCCTTCCTCAACGCAAGGAAACTATTCCATTTAAGCATGATGCCTTGAATTTTGCGATTGGCTTGCTGAATTTAATTATTGCAGGCGTTGGTGGATATTTTTTACAAAAATGGATAAGTCTTTATGCTCAAAATCATTTTGGCTTTCTACAGTTGATTCCCATGGCATCATGGCTAAAAGTTTTATTGGGATTTATCCTCCTTGATCTTTATATGTACTGGTGGCACCGAATGAATCATAACATCAAATTCTTATGGCGTTTTCATAGTTTCCATCATAAAGATGAAAAACTAAACAGTACATCTGCACTTCGCTTTCATGCAGTTGAATTGTTGCTGTCACTGCTGGTTAAATTTTCAATATTCCCATTGTTGGGATTAAATTTAATGGCGGTGTTATTGTATGCAATGGTTTTATTCCCTGTCATTGTATTGCATCATTCCAATATCAGTATTTCAGAAAAGACTGATACCTTACTAAGAAATATATTTGTTTCTCCACGTATGCACAGGATACATCATTCAAAAATAAGAATGGAGACCGATTCAAATTATAGTTCTGTATTTCCATATTGGGATAAAATTTTTAAAAGCTACAACCACAAACCGGTTAAAGAAATAGAATTTGGAATATAAAAATATACTAAGATATAATCCTTCCGCCCTATGACTATCAGTGTTATTATTCCAACTTATAACGAAGCAGATTTTATTCCCAGGCTGATAAATTATCTAAAGCAACATGCTGATGAAAGGCTGCTGGAAATCATTATTACTGATGCCGGTAGCGTGGACGATACAATCCGGATATCCCAAGAACTTGGCGCAACTGCAGTAACGGCTCCAAGAAAAGGCAGGGCGGCACAAATGAACTATGGTGCTACAATTGCAAAAGGAGAGATACTTTATTTTATACATGCAGATAGTTTTCCGCCGCCAGCATTTATGGATGATATAGCGCTGGCAATAAAAGATGGCTATAGCTTTGGCCGCTACCGTACTAAATTTGATTCCAATAATATATTGCTGAAGATAAATGCATGGTTCACCCGCTTTGATTTTTTTATGTGCAGGGGTGGCGATCAGACCTTATTTATTACACAAAAACTTTTTACCGCATGTACAGGTTTTAATGAGGAAATGAAGATAATGGAGGAGTTTGAATTTTGCACTAGAGCAAAAAAAAACGGTAGGTATAAAATTTTCAATAAAGCTGCTTTGATTTCTGCCAGGAAATATGATCAGAATTCCTGGTTGCAGGTGCAACGGGCAAATGCCGCGATCGTTCGCATGTTTAAAAAAGGAGATTCACAGGAAGCCATGCTTGCCCGTTATAAAAAGATGCTTTCCTACAGGAAAAATTCATTTTAATTGATTTGATAAATCTAAATCGCACTATCATCTCCAGGATAAAGGCAAATCTTTTTCTTCATCTACGTCCGTTAAAGTTTCCAGCAGCTTGTACGATAAACCTAATTTCATTGCAGTGGCAATCGTTTCTTCCATTACCAATCCTGTACTCCATGGCTTATTTTCAAATAAAGCAGGATATATTTTTTTAAGGCCTAATAAATAGTATCCGCCATCATTTGCAGGGCCTGCTACCAGGTCATTGTGTGCTAGTAGTTCAAAGGCTTTTTCAATATGCGTGGTTTGTAGATGCGGGCAATCGCTCCCAATGATTACCATTTTTTGATACCCTTTTTTAAAAAGTAAAAGGAAAGCATGCTGCATTTTTTCTCCCAATGAACCACTAATCTGAATTTCTTCCATAAAACTTTTCCAATCAGTAATCTGCAGGGGTTCAGTAACAAAAATATATTTATCACAAGCCGCAGCCGATGCTATTACCCGGGTATGATCCAATAACCGCTTATAAATATCCAGTGCACTTTCGGCTCCTACCTGTGCTGCAAGCCTTGTTTTCACCTTACCCAGTTCAGGTTTACGTATAAAAATAATCAATGCTTTTTTACCCATATTATTCCCTTAGTTTTTGTCCTTCCGTTTTTTTAGGGTTCCAGGTTGTGTTCCTGTTCAAGTTCATGTCCATTTGTTTTTGGGGAGAAGAATTATTGGGTGCCTTACCAAATCTTAATTTAAATGCACGCAGGCCGGATTTTATTTCGTTCCATAAATGCGGAGGTGGTTTATATCCATAAGCCCTGTATTTGCCCGGGTTCACTTTTCCTTTTTTAGAAACAAACTGTTCAAATGATTTTACCCAGCTTTCAAATTTACCCATATAATCACTGTCTGCAATTACATCTTCTGATTGATTATCACTGTACTTTTTTCCAACTCCGCTATCGGCATATTCCCAAAGTTTCTCCGGTACTTCTATCCCACCATACCTGCATTGCCATACCAGTGGAGCATAGGCTTGTCGCATGTCCTTAAAAGGCTCTTCGTCACCGTTAAAATATGATTTATGTTCTAATATCTTTGGTACATTGTTTTCATCCATCTCATCGCCACCCTGGTCACCATAACAAAAGAAGCCAGCAGTTCTGCCTTCCAGGTGATTAATGCTTAATGTTTTCCATATTGGCTTATGTTCCAGTGCCATAGCCATTTCCGGGTCTTTATGATCTATTAGTTTTTCATCAGGGTTACCACCATTCATACATACCATCCTGTCGAACATTAATTTTAAATTACTGCTGGGTGCATACCAGTTTACAGGGCCAATGATTGCCCAGGCATCTGCCATATCAAGCCTTGCATATAAATCGGCATCCCACATAAAGTCCTTTTCTGCCCAACTATTCTTTTTGTAACAATTGCATGGCCATACACAAAGCGCCATGGAAGTAGATACACAGGCATTACAACTTTGTATGTGTGCCCTTCCGTATGCGTTTGAAAGGTCCTCATAATCTATCTCCCATTCTTTGGGAAGCATATCAGCCATTTTCAACATCAGCATTCTTGCTTTGCTATCTACACCCGGGCAATTATATTGCTTACGTGCAGATCCTGCAATAATAAGCACCCGGAAAGGACGCTGGTTAAGGGGTAATGCTGCATTTTTATCGTTTGGTCTCATATTTACAAGTTACTATGATTATGGTTATTTATAATAACAGCTACATTTGTTTTACAGCTTAATAAATCCACATTAACCGGTATATTATAATGCAGAGCATCTGGCAGTCTATAAAAAAATATTACGTTACCATCGGCGAGTCTTATCATGTGGACCCATTTATCTTTGTGGGTATTCATGTAATAGCAACACCGCTTTTTCTTATGGCAGTAGCCTGGTTAATTTATAATTACAGAAAAAAGAAATCGCTCATTCTACCCATTGCCAGCGCCGTTCTTATTTTTAATGCTGCAAATATTTACCTGGTAATTTTTGGAAAGAACCTGCCCTACTGGATTTATTTAATTTTAATCACAACGACTTTAATCAGTAGTTTTTTTTCTTATAAAAAAATTAAATCCCGTATGAAATCAGGTAAATAAATGTAGCATACATTAACAACAACCTCCCCCATCATAAAAATAAGTGGAGTCTGAAATAAAAATATCCTCTCTTCCTAACGATGCAAATGCATTGGCTGTTTTATCGCAAATAGCCAAAGGCTGATTGAACAACAATACATGTCCATTATCGTCGTCAAAGTATTCTTCCCCGCCATAATAAATCGCGGTTTTACCAGTAAATACGCATGGGCCATCAGCAGGCATGGCGTCTTTAATGGCGCAGACTTCTACACTTTCGATGTAAATCATTTCATCCGTATCATAATGTGCAGGATCCAGGATACGATAAGGACGTTTTGCTCTTATCTCCACAGTACCAAAACCAATATCTGTTATCATTTTTATGTACTCCTTCAAAGGCAGCGCACCACTCAGGCATAAAGCCCTCAGTTGCTCATCTTCTTTTAATGCTTGCGGCATATCTGTTTCGCAGGTAGGATCGCTGAGTACTAATCGACCGCCTGGTTTAAGTACCCTGTACATTTCCGTTAATGCCGTTTTTAATTCTTCCTGTTTAAAAATATTGAAAAGGCAGTTCTGTGCTGCCACATCAATGCAATTATCATCTACAGGCAATTGCAGGGCATCTCCTTTTTTTAATTCTATGAATTCTTTTTTAAACCAGGGATTTGTTTTTTCAGCTTCCAAAATATTCTCCCTGCAGGCTTCCAGCATTTCAGGCACCATATCTACACCAATAACAGAAGCATTTTTTCTGCTGAAATAGGCAAATTGCAACAACTCCATTCCACCTCCAACACCTACATAAAGAATGGAGGGATTATTGACGAGGTCCCTCGGGCTAACTGTACTTCCACATCCATAATTCATTTGCTGCATTTTAAGGGGTATGTTTAGCCCTGGTAATAGCCATACCGGGGTGGTGGTACAACATAGACCTACGTTAGGATTTTCCGCAGCATCTTTATAAACATTAATAGTTGTTGCTAAATAAGAGGTACTCATGTTTTTTATAATTTTATTAAAGGATAAAATAGAAGATCAACAGGATTTTTTAAACCAGGTCAGGCTTCAGTAACTGCACCGCCGCAACTGCTGCCTGCGCCTGCTGTACATCCATAGCAATGCTGGTTTACAATAATATTCCTTTTATTAAGTGAAGTGGTATTAAATTCTGCAATATGTTTAATGTGAGAATCTACTTTCATATCAAGCATTTGGTTGAAATCGCAATCATATAAATAACCATCCCATCCAATAGAAATGGTATTGCGACACATAACATGTTGCGCTGCAACAGGATTGTATGCATTCACCAGCTTTTCCATATACGCTTCATAATTACCGCTGTCTATTAAATACTCCAGGTAACGGCTGATGGGCAAATTAGTAATGGCAAATAATTCATTAAACACAATGCCATATTTTTCCTGCAACGCCTTTTTATATTCTTTGGTCAAAGCTTCCTGCGATGGCGGTAAAAAAGCACCTGCAGGATTATAGACTAAATTTAATTGCAACTCATCTTCCTTTCCGTAGCCCACTGCATTCAACATTTGCAATGCTTTGATACTGTCTTCAAATACACCATTACCCCGCTGCCTGTCCGTTCTGTCTTGCGTATAAAATGGTAATGAAGAAACCACTTCTATTTGGTGTTTTTTGTAAAAATTAGGGAGGTCATAATATTTTTTATTTGCAAGAATGATGGTAAGGTTACACCTCACGATTACATGCCTGTCTAACTTTTTTATTTCTTCTACAAACCATCGAAAGTCCGGGTTCATTTCGGGCGCTCCACCAGTGAGGTCAACTGTTTTAAGCCCAGGGTTATTTTCTAGTGCATCAAGACATTGCTGCATGGTTTCTTTT
>JBDSYV010000204.1:0-9885 GCA_040110925.1 Ferruginibacter sp.
GTTGCTCCAAAAGTTGCCGGAAGGCCAGGTGGTTACACACGTATCATTAAGCTTGGTGCAAGGGTGGGTGATAATGCTGAAATAGCGATGATTGAACTGGTAGACTTTAATGATGTTTATGGCAAAGCTGTGGATAAAGCAACTGAGCCAGCTAAGAAAACCCGTAGAGCCGGTGCTGCTAAGAAAAAAGCTGACACTGCTACTGCAGAAACAACTACAGCAGAAACAACTGCAACAGAATCAGAAGCTCCTGCAACTGATGCGCCTTCAGAAGATAAAGCAGAAGCTTAAAATGAAAATAAATCTAATTATAAACTCCGGTAACATTGCCGGAGTTTTTTTATGTGGCCTCACCCCTAACCCCTCTCCAAGGGAGAGGGGAATGAAATGCAGCCCTTACCTGTAGCACCTACCTCTCTATGGGATAGGGGGAGAAATGCAGACCTCACTCCTAACCCCTCTCCCTAAGAAACGGGAACATAAAGTAAATCATCAATTCTTTTGTGTTCATTTTTTAAATTTTAAGTTGCTTTTAATTTTTTTATGATTGATAAGAAATTTGTTTACATTTTCTTTGCAATAAAATTGACCGAAAACTGATGAATAAATTTGAAAATAATAATGCGGTTTTACTCTTGCAGGATGGAACTATTCTGTATGGGAAAGCCTTTGGCGTAATGGGTACTGCCGTAGGTGAGATATGTTTTAATACCGGCATGACGGGTTACCAGGAAGTATTTACTGACCCCAGTTATTATGGGCAGGTACTTATCATGAACAACGTACATACTGGAAATTATGGTGTGAAGGCGGAAGATGTAGAAAGTAGTGGTGTAAAAGTAAAGGCAGTAATTGGGAGAAACCTGGAAGAAAAATTCAGCCGTTTCCAGGCAGAGTCGTCTCTACAGGAATATTTTGAAAAGGAAAATATAGTAGCAATATCCGGTGTAGATACAAGGGCATTGGTAACACATGTGCGTACAAAAGGTGCTATGAATTGTATCGTCTCCTCTGAGACAAGTGATATAAATTTATTAAGAAAACAATTGGACAAAGTGCCGGATATGAACGGGCTGGAACTGGCATCGGTTGTGAGTACTAAAGAAATTTATGAAATGGGAAATGCTGAAAGTAAATTAAAAGTAGCCGTATTGGATTGTGGAGTGAAAAAGAATATCCTGAATTGCCTGGTAGAAAGAGGTGTGCATGTGAAGGTTTTTAATGCAAAGACATCCTTTGAAGAAATGGAAAAATTTAATCCCAACGGTTATTTCATAAGTAATGGTCCGGGCGACCCAGCTCCTATGGATTTTGCAGTAAAAACAGTGAAACAAATTCTTGCAGCCGAAAGACCTTTATTTGGAATTTGTTTAGGCCACCAATTACTTGCCCTGGCAAATGATATTCCCACTTTTAAAATGAAGCATGGTCATCGCGGATTGAATCACCCGGTGAAAAACATCATTACAGATAAATGTGAGATTACTACTCAAAACCATGGCTTTGGAATTGATCCCGAAGGCGTAAAGAAAAATAACCAGATTGAAATCACGCATATAAATTTAAATGACAACAGCATAGAAGGTATTCGCATAAAAAATAAAAAAGCATTTTCGGTGCAGTATCATCCTGAAGCTACACCTGGACCTCATGATAGCAGGTATTTGTTTGATGAATTCGTGGAGATGATGAAAACCAATTAGATGATTAGCTAATTGGCTAATTAGCTAATTTTGAATTATGAACATCGCAATCATCAATGGCCCCAACCTAAATCTTCTTGGTAAAAGAGAAGTAGATATTTATGGTAATGAATCTTTTGAAGATTACCTGGAAAAATTAAAAGCATTATTTCCTGCAGCCAGCTTCACTTATTTTCAAAGTAATATAGAAGGTGAATTGATTGATGAAATTCAGAGGGTAGGTTTTTCATGTGATGGAATTATATTAAATCCTGCGGGTTACAGTCATACTTCAGTTTCCATCGGTGATGCAGTTGCTGCAGTAAAGGCGCCTGTAGTGGAAGTACATATTTCCAATATTTTTGCAAGAGAAGATTTCCGGCAACATTCTTTTGTCAGCGCTGCTGCAATTGGGGTAATAAGTGGCCTGGGGCTACAAGGCTATAAACTGGCTATTGAATTCTTGCTTTATAAAACTATTGCCCATTAACCTTACAGATTTCTTCAATCATTTCGGCGCTAATTGGTTTAAGTAAAATTTGTTTTACAGAAGCATAAGATTTTGCACGCTCAATATCCTTATGATATTCTGACGAAGTATAGATATACAAATCCACATGGCCCGTAAATATGGGATCTAGTTTTTCAAAGGCTTCAATAAATTCCCAGCCTTCTGTTACCGGCATATTTATATCCAGGAGAATGACATCGGGTAATCTTTCTTTGCTAAAGATGGTATTATTTAAATGGTAAAGTGCTTCCGGTACCGATTGTGCGGCCGATATTTTTATGTCACAATTGTGCAATGAGAATAATTCTTTGGTAAGAAAATTATTTATATTATCATCATCAATCAATAATATATTTAAGGGAAGATGCATACCTGGTTTATTGAATAATACATTGCTTCATGGGCAGGATAATTTCTTTATGAGGAATACCAGTAGTAGTTTATAATATGCAAAGTAAACCTATAAATCAAACGTTAGGTAAATATTCTCTATAACTGCCTTCATTTTGTCAAAAGCTTCATATTGCGCTTGTATAAAATTATTGTCTTCCAGTTTTCCTATAACGGCATTCATTTCCTGCTGATTTTCATATACCATTTTCCTGAACGGATTGCTGTAATCTTTTTCCCTGGACTCGTAAATGCCTTTGCACATCCATTCCTTCGTTTTTAATCCTGAAATCAAAACAGCTTTAAATTCTTTTTTATCAAATTGTTTTCCGGTAAAATTCTTTAGTTCCAGCAAGCTATTATAAGCATGTTGCAATTTATCCTCTTCGTAATGCCTGCCTTGTGATTTATAAAAATCATGCAGTGCATCCCAACTATTTATTTCATCGGTCCTGATGGCTTTACGGCAACTTTCTACTTCTATTTTTTTCATAAGTTGCCCGCCTATATTCAACCATTCAGTGCAATGAAGATTTGCATGCAGGGTTTCTTTAAACGCATCAAAGTTTTTCGGGTTGCTTTGTTTTATAGCATTAATAAACTGGTTGCATGTATAAAAAATTACCAACTCTTCAAATAATTTAATAGCTTCATTGGGCTTTACAATTTGTACCTTTCGCCTGCTGTTTTCCCAACCTTCTATATATGTTTCACCATTATCATCGGGTAAAATATTCTTTAATATTTTAAGTGCATCAAAAATTTCGTTGATGGTATCAGGAGCCAGGGCATCATATTCTATTAGTTGTGTTTTATTAGTGCGCCTGTCCCGGTCATTATATTTCCATGCGTTGCGGGCTAGTGCATACATGTTGTACATAAACCAGTATGCAGGCATTACTATCAATTTGTTATTAGCAGTATCGTTACTTACAAGGCTGAACGGAATTGGAATATTCAATTCTGCTGGGTAATCGCCTTTAGCAAGAATGGTAAAGGATGCAAATTTTGAATTATGTTTTAAACTTACACATAGCCCGGGCCAGAAACCCCGCCCAGCCTCCAGTTCACCATCTGCACTGCGGCTGTTATGATTGCTTCCAATGGTGGCCCCGGCGGCAATGTTACTTTGCCCCATCACAAGTGACGCACATAAAAAAGAATTATTATGGTGTTGCTCATGGGAAGGAAAAATCAGAGAATTTAAAACTTCGCAACAGGAGATGGTAGAGTTGTTTCCTAAAAAAGAATTGATAAGCCTAGCACCATATTTTAATTGAGAATGAGAAGAGAGAACAAACCGCACTGCCTTTACGCCATAAAAGATTCGGCAGCCAAAACCTACAATACCATTTACCAGTTCGCAACCTTCACCAATCTGGCTGGTGCGTTCTGAATCACTGTTGATAGTAAGGTTTTTTAATTTATTTGCACCTTTTAAATAAGCATCGCTACCTATCCACACATCCTTAATAATTTTACAGTTTTTGATTACTGTACGTGTACCAATTTTCCCATAATATCCTCTTTTTTTATCAAATTTTTTTTCTGTAAAATTTTTAAATTGCTCCTGAAGCTTTTCATCATCCCGGTATTTGCTCCACAGGTAAGCATCGCCAGGAAGCATACCATTGAATGGCAAAATACTTCTTCCCGCATTTTCGTTACGCACTTCCATCCATGTCCGCACTTTTTCATCTTCTCCTTCTTTTATAATTCCATTTCCAAATTTTGAATAATCCGTAGTAGCCATTTCATTCACATTCACAATGATTACGTCATCTTCAATAATATAATGACTCATATAGTTTACATTATCAATGCAAACATTATGGCCCAGGTCGCAGCTTATGATGGTGCTGTTATATAATCCTACTGCCATTTTTATTTTATGAAATTCTTTAAACAACGGTTCCAGTTTACCAATGCGGACAAGTCCATAAAATTTACAATTGCGAACCAGCCGGGCATCAAAATTATCAGAAACCTGCACCATGCTCCAGTTATCTGATGTATTGCGGTTGTGAATAAGAATATCTAATTCGGCAGTATTTAAAGGGCGATAGACTATGCCTGATTTGTTTTGAATATTGCGCAGGTAGTATTCATCAGCATTTTCCGGAAGGTATTTTTTATCAATAAAATTATAACCAAGTTCGTTTGCAGGATGGGTGGTAATGATATTCATAAAAATTTTTTGGTCAAGGGACAAGGTCAGTCGTCAGTCGTCAGTCGTCAGTCGTCAGTCGTCAGTCGTCAGTCGTCAGTCGTCAGTCGTCAGTCGTCAGTAAATTTTGCAATGCCAAGTTATAACCAAATAAATTCACAAAGGGATTTCCATTGAATATATACCTTAATGACCCTATGATAAATTCAAATATCAAGAATATTATCATGTATTATTCCACCGTTACACTTTTTGCAAGATTTCTTGGCTTATCTACATCAATACCTTTGGCTACACCGGTATAATAAGAAAGCAATTGCAACGGAATTACACTAATAATTGGTGCTATTAATTCATCCGCAGGCGGAATGCTGAAATAATCATCACTTAATGTTGGACTAATGTCGTCTCCTTCAGTAATAATAGAAATGATTTTTCCCTTCCTTGCTTTTATCTCCTGCATATTACTCACAATCTTTTGATGGTAGGAATCCTGCGTAGCAACAAAAACCACCGGCAGGTTTTCATCTACAAGTGCAATGGGGCCATGTTTCATTTCTGCTGCAGGATATCCTTCAGCATGTATGTAGGAAATTTCTTTCAGTTTTAAAGCGCCTTACAGTGCTACGGGAAAATTATAGCCGCGACCCAAAAACAAAAAGTCATTGGCATCCTTATATTTTTGGGCAATAGCTTTAAGCGGTTCACTGTTTTTTAAAATCGCATCTACTTTTTCGGGTACATCCTGCAGTTCATTCAGCAGGGCAAGATATCTTTCTTCACTGATCGTTTTTTTGTACATCGCAATTTTCAATGCAATCATCATAAGCACTGCAAGCTGCCCTGTAAATGCTTTGGTAGATGCCACACCGATCTCTGGCCCTGCATGAGTATAGGCACCAGCATGAGAAATGCGGGCTATGGAGGAACCCACTGCATTTACAACGCCAAAAATAAATGCACCGTTTTCTTTTGCTTTTTCCAGTGCAACCAACGTATCAGCCGTTTCGCCACTTTGCGAAATGGCTATAATAACATCGCCTTCATTCACTATCGGGTTACGATAACGGAATTCAGAGGCATATTCAACTTCCACCGGTATGCGGCAAAGTTCTTCAATAATATATTCAGCCACCAGACCGGCATGCCAGCTTGTACCACAGGCTACAATCATAATGCGGTTTGCATTGGCAAGCTTGTCTATATTTTTCTCTACACCATCCATCTTAATAATTCCATTGGCTGCATCCAGTCTTCCCCGCAGGCAATCATGAATAGTACTGGGCTGCTCGTAAATTTCTTTCAGCATAAAATGGTCGTAGCCGCCTTTTTCAATTGCAGCCAGTTCCAAATCAAGCGTGGTTACATATGGTGTGATGGTTTCATTACCCAGGTTTTTTAGGATTAGTTCATTTGGTTTTACAATCGCCAGTTCATAATCATTTATATAAACAACTTCTTTTGTGTACTCTATCATGGGAGAAGCATCGCTGGCAAGAAAATGTTCGCCTTTGCCGATTCCAATTACGAGCGGGCTTCCTTTGCGTGCAGCAATAATTGTTTCAGGATCATCTTTGTCTATCAATAAAATGCAATAAGCCCCGCTGATCCTTTTTAATGCTATTCTTAATGCTTCTTCCAGGCTGCATTCATTATTCTTTTTAATGTATTCGATAAAATTCAAAAGTACTTCTGTATCCGTATCACTACTAAAAGAATATCCTTTTTTTACCAACTCGGTTTTTAACTGTGTATAATTTTCAATGATACCATTATGGATCATGGCAATGGTACCGCTACTTGAGGTGTGGGGGTGAGCATTCCTGTCGCTTGGCTCCCCATGGGTGGCCCAGCGTGTATGTCCAATGCCTGTATGAGCGGCAAGGTCTTTTCCTAAAACGGATTCTTCAAGTTCTGAAACTTTACCTTTCTTTTTATAAATATTCAGCTCACCGTTATGAAGCAATGCCACTCCACTGCTGTCGTAACCACGATATTCAAGTCTTTTTAATCCTTTTAATATGATCGGGTAAGCTTCTTTCTGTCCTGTATATCCTACTATTCCACACATAAGTATTATTGTATTTATATGAAAAAATTCCCTGCAATATTATTGAAAATATCGCCTTGTATGGTTTTCTTCTTTTTATGGAATAAATTGCCAGACAATATTAATCTATGTCTTTATCCAAATTAGCGGCCATCTTTTTTTTCTTAATATGTAGTTTACAAAAAATATATGCACAAATAGACTACCGCAATACAACTATTTACCTGGTAAGGCATGCTGAAAAAGATACAGGAAATAATCCAACACTAACTGAGGGCGGAAGGCACAGGGCGGGCGATTTGATGCGCTATTTAAAAAAAGCGAAAATTAACCATATTTATTCTACAGCATATAAACGTACGGAAATGACAGGAGATTCACTAAGGGTGAATAGGGCAATAGAGATGGTAAATTATCCCCCCAAAGCTAACTGGATGGAGCTTACAGAATTACTTAAGAAAAATAATGATTTGGGTAAAACAGTTTTATTCATTGGCCACAGCAATACTATTCCTTTACTGATAAAAACATTTGGCATTGCTGATTTCCCCCAGGCAGATTTGCCTGATAATAGTTTTGACGATATTTTTATTATCCGATATAAAAAAGGAAAGGCTGTTGTAAAGAGAAAAAAATATGGACAACCGTCTGACAAATCTGCTGTGATGCTTAAATAATTACTGATAAGAATAGCCTAAGAGTCCAAAGGAGAAAAGGAGTCAAAAGAGAAAGAAGAAAAATATTTCAATAGATGATAAATACCTGACTCTAATCCTTCTCTCTTTTGCTCTTAGAAAAAAAAATCAGTATGAACTACAAAAGAATTCCCTTCAGGAACATATACGCCACGGAAAAATAAATAACAATCCCCGTAACATCTACCAAGGTAGCTACAAATGGTGCAGAAGATGCGGCAGGGTCAAATTTTAATCTTTTTAAAATAATTGGAAGCATTGAACCCATCATACTGCCCCACATCACAATTCCTATAAGTGAAAAGAAAATTGTTGCTCCAATAAGTTTCCAGTAAATACCATAATCAAATACATGCAGGTTTTGCCAGAGCAGAATTCTTAAAAAACCTATGCTGCCCAAAATTACGCCCAGCATTAGGCCGGATAAAAATTCGCGGCGCATTACCCGCCACCAGTCTGTAATAGTAAGCTCACCGAGTGCCATGGCTTGTATGATAAGTGTAGATGCCTGCGAGCCACTATTGCCGCCACTGCTCATGATAAGCGGTATAAACAAGGCAAGCACCGTAGCAGCTTCAATTTCTTTTTGAAAAAACTGCATAGCGGTTGCGGTAAGCATTTCGCCTAGAAATAAAATGACCAGCCAGCTTGCTCTTTTCTTCACCAGCTTTACCAGGCTAATATCAAGGTAGGGTTCGTCAAGCGCTTCTGTACCACCAATTTTTTGTATGTCTTCACTGAATTCCTCGTTGGCCACCCACAGCACATCATCAATTGTTACTATACCAAGCAAAATATTATTATCATCCGTTACTGGCAAAGCCACACGATTATTCATTCTGAATACATCATTGGCAACTTCCTGGTCGTCATTTACATTTAAAGCAATTACACGGTCATCCATCAGCTCATCCACGATAACTTCCGGAGCTGCAAGAATAAAATCCCTTATCCTTATATCATCAAGCAATTCACCTTTATCATTTATCACATAAATAACATCAATAGTTTCAGTATTGGTGCCAAAACGGCGTATGGTTTCCAATACTTCCTTTACCGTGTTACGCTCATAAACATATACGTAATCAGGTGTCATCAACCTGCCCACGCTGTTTTCCGGATAACCCAAAAGTTCCAGTGTAATCTTTCTTTCTTCGGGGTCCAGGGTTTTTATCAGCTCACGAACTGTTCCAGTTGGCAGTTCTTCCAGGAAATCTACACGGTCATCCGGTGGCAGTTCATTTAGCAGTTCTGCACTTTTAAAAGGAGGTAAATTTTTTATGATTCTTTTCTGTTCGCCAACATCCAGTATTTTAAACACGCTGGCAGCACGGTGAATAGAAAGGTGGGAAATGATTTGTGTTTCATATTCCTGGTTCTCATAAATTAGGTTGGCCACATCACTGATGTTCTGGTTATTAAGGAAATCCTTAATTTCCAGTTGGTTTTCAGAAGCAATGACTTCTTCAAACTGTTGCTGAAATGATATTTCATCTATTTCCAGTGGCATGACGGCTAAAGATATTAATGAAGAGGTTGCAATTTAGTTTTTTATTCATTAAACAAGCACATGATAAAATCAGGCTTATATATTCAAACCACAAATGAAATGGGCAGGGGCGTATTTACCACCGAACAGATTAAGGCAAATACTATTATCGAAATTTCACCAGTGATTGTGATGGAGAAAAGAGACAGGGAAAACCTGGATAAGACTTTATTGCATAATTATATTTTTGAATGGGGCGCCAATAAGGATCAATGCTGTATGGCGCTTGGTTGGATACCAATGTATAACCATAGTTATAAAAGTAATTGTGAATACTTTATGGATTATGAAAAGATGGAGATGGCGATAAAAACTGTTAGAAGAATAAATAAAGGAGAAGAATTAACCATCAATTATAATGGGGACTGGAATGATGAGAAGAAACTTTGGTTTGAGGTGAAAGGATAAAATTCATGACACAAGGAATGTATGATAATTTATTTTGCTTCGATATGGTTTCCTTTTTTTTTAACCTGTTTATGGCAATTATATTTTGCAGTATTCGTTAGAAAGTTTATTTTGAATCCTTAATTACCAAACTGCTTAAACCCTATATTTTGACTCAAATGAAAAACCCATCCCGCAACTATAAACCTATGTTCCCCTTTTCATCATTGTTTTTAAAGCAATACCTGCTCCTTATCATTATTGTATTGCCTTTTGCATCTTTTGCACAGTCTGATGATGACATCAGTACGGCGGCATTTTATGCAAAAAAATACAAAGAAGATGATATCCTTTGCTTGTCATCTATCCGGACATTCAGCTTTGATAAAGGCAAAAACCTTTTGAAAGATAATGTGGTGGAAGTGCAGGAAGATGCCGACTACGATTTCCTGGC
>JBDSYV010000205.1:0-15018 GCA_040110925.1 Ferruginibacter sp.
CCATACCCTTACCCGCTGGCAGAAATGTAAAATTTGCAATGCCGCCCATATTTAACAATAGCCTGTTTTCTTCTTCATCTGCAAATAGCAAGTAATCGCCATAAACTGCTAATGGAGCGCCTTCTCCACCAGCAGCAATATTTTTTTGCCTGAAGTCGCTTAAGGTGATGATTCCCGTTGCCTTTGCAAGGTGATCTCCATCTCCAATTTGTAAAGTAGCATTGCCAAATTTCTCATGCTTATGTAAACTCTTCGGCGCATGATAAATTGTTTGACCATGGCTGGCAATTAAATCAATATCTGAATTATTTATTTTCCATTTCTTTAAAAGTGAGTTTATGATTGATCCATGGTATAAAGCAACCCAAGGGTTTAATAAAGTAAGCTTTTCCAGCTCTACATGCTTTTTGCTAAAAATAGATTTTATTTCATTCCTAAAATCTTCATCATAGGGAACAGTTTCAAATTCCTGTAGTTCGAAATTTGTTTTAAGTCCATTACCTGAAACTCTTCCCAACACAACATCAAGACCATCAAGTGAAGTACCACTCATTAGGCCAATGATTGTTCTTGAAGGCTTATTGCTTATATTATAAAGTAGTTTTAATCCAAGGTTCATATTGAAAAATTAAATTTCTTATCTGGGTATTGTACAAATACTGTAATTATTGATTGCGATTTTTTGCGGTACATTTATAAATTTCTGCTTTTTTTTGCGGTTGTAAATACTTTTTATAACTTACTGCCTACTCCATAACTCACAATGACAAAGAATTTTCATCTTTTGCTTTCTTTTTTACAAATAAATAATAGGTATCAGGCTATAAATTCAGCATCAAATTTAGTAAACCAATAAAACTGCTATATGATTAGTAAAATTTTAAAAAAATTATCCCGGCATAAAATTGTCGGTTTAATAGTATGTACAAACCTGTGTATGATAAGCACAATGGCGCAAGTTAAAATAAGCGGGAAAGTAACAGATGATAAAGGTAATGCTCTAAGTGGAGCATCAGTAATTGTAAAAAATGAGAATAATGGCGCTTCCACCACATCAGATGGAAATTACCTGGTATCAGGAAGTATTAAGGCTGGAAAACGAACTATCGTGTTTAGTGCAATAGGTTATAAAACTAACGAACAGGTGCTAACCGTTGTGGACGGAGGAGAATATATCCTAAATGCGCAATTACCTTACGATCCTATGGGACTTGATGAAGTAATAGTAACGGGTACAACTGCCGGTACTACACGTAAACAAGTTGGAAGTTTTATTGGATCTGTAAAAGGTGCCGATCTTATGAAAGCTCCTTCAGGTAATGTGTTAGCTTCATTGCAGGGGAAAACTCCCGGCGCTCAAATAACCCAGAATAATGGTGACCCTGCAGGAGGAATATCGGTACGTCTTCGGGGAGTAAGTTCCATTGGTAGCAGTAGTGAGCCTTTGTATATTGTGGATGGTATTATAGTAAATAATGCAACTACAAGAGTAACCAATACAAGTGGAAATTATGACGGTGGAAGTTTTGTAGGAACTATAGGCCAAAACAGAATGGCAGATATTAACCCTTCAGATATAGAGCGTATAGAAGTTTTAAATGGTGCTGCAGCTGCAGCTATTTATGGCTCCAGGGCTAATTCTGGAGTTATACAGATTTTTACAAAAAGAGGAAGCAGTGGTGAGCCAGTAATTAGTGTTTCATCGACAGTTAGCTTTAGTAAATTAAGAAAATCTGTTCCTGTTAATATGTCTCCAACAAAATTTGGAGGCCCTACGGATGGTCCTGGTGCACAAACACAGGATGTGCTTACCCCGGCATTAACCACTACCACCGCAGTAAACCGTTACGATTATAATGATTATATTTTTCAGAGTGCGGTAGGTACGGATAATAATGTATCTATTGCTGGTGGAAAGGACAAGACAAAATACTATGCCTCAGGTTCTTATTTTAGAAATGAAGGCATAATAAAAAATACTGATTTCCGAAGGTATAGTTTTAGGGTAAACCTGGACCAGGCGCTGGGAAACAAAGTGAATTTTAATATGGGCTTAAATTATATTAACAGCCTTAGCAATGAAAAGCCTGATGGTAATTCATTTTTCTCACCTATCAATTCAATCAACATCATTGGCAATTTTCACGACCTGCAAACCCGTGATGCACTGGGAAATATAAAAGCCATTGGCGAAAGAGGAAGGGTAAATCCCGTTTCAGTAATAGAAGATATAAAGCAACGCCAGGAAACCAACAGGCTTTTGGCAAACCTCGGTTTCAAGGTTAGACCTTTTGAAGGGCTGTTAATTGATTATACTTTAGGAATTGATCAATATGCACAAAGAGGACAAACTTATATTCCTCCATTTGCTTACAATGTGAGTGATGGTTTCTTTGGAGGTGGTGCAGCATTAGATCCTACCAGGAATGGATATGCCAGCGCCGCCACAAATAATTTTTTCCAGATAAATCATGAGTTGAATGGTACTTATCAATTTAAAATCTCTAATGATTTTTCCTCCATTTCGCAATTGGGATATTCGGTGCAATATGAAAAGAACAATTATCTTTTAGGTCAGGGAAGGGGCCTTGCACCATTTGTACAAACCGTGTCTGCAGCAAGTACAATATTGCCTGGTGTAGATGAAAGAAGTGAGATTTCAATTTCAGGATATTACCTACAGCAGAATTTTAAATATAAAAATTTAATCTTTCTTACTGGTGCAGTAAGAGTTGATGGTTCCTCAGTATTTGGTAAAGATCAACGTAACCAGAAATATTACAAAGCAAGCGGAAGTTACGTGATAAGTGAGCATGAATTCTGGCAAAAAATGTCACTGAATAAATATTGGAATTTTGCCAAGTTACGGATAGCTTATGGAGAAAGTGGTAACCTTACGGGCATAGGTGCTTATGAAAGATTTAATTCTTACAGTACCAATTCATTTTTAAGTCGCTCTTCATTTACAGGTAGCAATACACTTGCAAATACTAATGTAAGGCCCGAACGCCAGGAAGAATTAGAATTTGGTATTGAGTTGGGTTTTCTCGGAAACAGGATAAATATGGTTGCAAATATTTATAATAAAAAAGTAAGTGGATTGTCTATAAACCGTTTAGTTGCTCCTACAACTGGGTATTCAAGTTATCTCGATAATTTTGGAAGCCTGGAAAATAAAGGATTTGAATTAATGCTTACTGGAAAGCCTATTCAAACCGCCAATATGAACTGGACAATTACAGGAATTTACAACCATAATAAAAATAAAGTAGTGAATACCGGCTCAGCTTTAACGCTATTAAGTACGAACTCCGGTGCTCCGGTTGCATTAATACAGGGACAACCTATTGGCGTTTTTTACGGCGCTTTCTTTGCGCTTGATGCAAGCGGCAATTGGGTTAAAAATGCTGCAGGCTTCCCTCAGGGAGAAAGAGGAACTCAAACCAGCGCATTAAATTATAATGTAATCCGTGATGCAAATGGACTTCCCATAACAACCAATCCGTTGGTGAGAACGATTATTGGAGATCCCAATCCTGATTATACAGCTTCATTGGTTAATGAATTTACCTATAAAAAAGCCAGCCTTCGCATTCAGCTGGATGCGGTGCATGGTAACGAGGTTTGGAATGCTGACTGGAGAACAAGGCAGGGTGTGGGAAATGGAAAAGAAGCTGAAAAGGAACAAACGGGTGTTTACCCCCGGGGATATATTAGCAGCTTTTATGGTACAGTGGAACAATGGCGTATCGATGATGGCTCTTTTGTAAAACTTCGTGAAATTTCTTTAAGTTATTCATTTGGAAAAATGAAAATGTTCAGGGATATTACAGCTTCAATATCTGGCAGGAATCTGGTAAGTTGGGACAACTATAAAGGTTATGATCCGGAAGTAAATTCCGGCGGACAAAGCACAGTATTAAGAGGTATTGACTTTGGTTCAGTGCCTATCCCAAGAACTTTTAGTGTAGGTATTTCTGCAAAATTCTAAACCCATTTTTAAAAAATTATTTATGAAAAATTTTAATAAAAGTCGCCTCTTAATTACAGTTTTTATAGGCACTATTTTTTTACAGGTAAGTTGCAAAAAAGATTATACCGATCCAAATAAAGCGACAGAAGACCAGGTCTTTAGTTCTGCAAGGGGACTCACAGGTGCGGTGGTAGGTTTGCAAAGAGTATATACATTAGGGAGGGCAAGCACTTTGTATAACCTTATTACCATAAATGGTCTCACAACAAATGAACTTATAGTGGTTAATACGGGCAATACTGCGGAGGTACAATTGGCTGCAGGAGGTACATCGGTGGATGGGAATCATAGTATGCTCACCACGTACTGGACAACCTGCAATAAAACTATTTTTGATGCAGACAGGGTTATAACAAATTCCACAAGCCTGGTAGATAAATCTTATGCAAGCGGTTTAATTGCTTATGCAAGTATTTTTAAAGCAATGTCCATAGCGGATATGGCGCAGTTCTGGGAAAAAATTCCAGCAGGTATAGGCACCATTGCCACTCCCACAACTTTTATTGACAGGATAGATGGGTTTAAAGCAGCCATAAAAGTTTTAGATGATGCGCAGGCAGCTATAAACACAAATGCAATCAGTGCTACTTTTATAGCCAATATACCAGTGGGTATGGATATTCAAAATACGCTGTATGCATTAAAAGCCCGGTATTCATTGTATGCAGGTTTGAATGCCCAAGCACTTACTGCAGCCAACCTGGTAAATCTTAATGTTAAGTCAGTATTTAGTTTTGATGCTGTTTCTTTAAATCCTGTATTTGAAGTAGCCACATCTACCAACAATGTGGTACAGGTAAAAGATTCTACTTTAGGTCTTCCCCCTGTATTAGCGCCATCACTTACGGATCAGCGAGTGCCTTTTTATACTGTGATAAATCCAACAGTTTCCCCCCGTTTTAGAATAAAAGGATTTTTTAATACAGCCACTACAGCTATACCTGTTTATTTGCCGGGAGAAATGACACTGATAAAAGCTGAAGTGTATGCCCGTACAAATGATAGTACTACCAGTAAAACTTTTGTAAACATGATACTTACAAAAACGCCTGCTTCAGATCCATTTGGTGTAGGAGCTAATGAGGCAGCAAGAAATTCCTATGGTTCTTATGCTGCATTATTGGATGAAATTTACCGCCAGCGTTGTATTGAAATGTTTATGAGTGGGCAGAAACTTGAAGACATGCGCAGGTTTGCAAGGCCATTGACAGAAAGAAAAAGAAACCTCATGCCTTACCCATTAAGAGAGCGGGACAATAATCCGAATACACCTGCAGATCCGCCGTTTTAAGAAAATAACATATTCTCCAAATTAAGTATCATAAAAAATCCCAGTCTTAAATGGCTGGGATTTTTATTTAGAAATAAATTTTAGATTTCTTTTTATACCGGCATATTTTGTTCTTTTCAGTGGCGACTTTGAAAATATTTTTTTAAAACTTTCTTCTGTTAATTCCTCCCAATCATTTTTTGTAAAATTTAATATTTCAGGTAAAGGTTCAAATTGAATTTCTGAAGTTTGCTTTGAAAAACGGTTCCATGGGCACACATCCTGGCAAACATCACAGCCAAACATCCAGTCGGCAAATTTTCCTTTCATTGCACCGGGTATCAATGCATCTTTTAATTCAATGGTAAAATAAGAAATGCATTTACTGCCGTCTACAATTTTGCCCGGAAGTATTGCTTCAGTGGGGCAGCTGTCTATGCACCTGGTACATGTACCGCAATAATCCGGAACAATTTCATTGTCATACTCAAGTTCAAGGTCAACTATTAGCGTAGCAATAAAAAAATAGGAGCCGCTGTTTTTATTTATGAGGTTTCCATTTTTCCCAATCCATCCAAGCCCTGATTTTTGTGCCCATGTACGTTCCAGCACAGGAGCACTATCTACAAAGCCTCGTCCATGTACATCACCTGCTTTTTCTTTCAGCATGGGCAAAAATGAATTCAGTTTTTCTTTTATCACTTCATGATAATCTTTACCAAAAGCATATTTTGCAATTTTTGGCGCTTCTGAATTCTGTTGTTCTTCTGGAAAATAATTTAGCAATAAAGTAATAACAGATTTGGCGCCGGGGACAAGTTTTGTTGGGTCAACTCTTAAGTCAAAATAGTTTTGCATATAATGCATTGAGCCGTGCATCCCTTTATTCAGCCAGTTTTCCAGTCGCTTTGCATCATCATCTAATCGTATTGCTTTTGCAATTCCGCAATAATCAAAACCAAGTGTGTTGGCTAATTGTTTTGTAAAAAATGTAAGGGCCTGCTTATTCATTATGTACAAAGGTATGCAGGTATTCAAAACCTTTAAATGGTAGTCAGAAGCAGAAATATTTGCTCCTTTAAAATCTAATATCCACACCAATTAATCCAATGAGTTCTACATAACCAAAACTATGCGTAACACGGTTACCTGTTTCATGGGTAGTATTGGCAAGAGCATTTACATATTTTACATATCCTGCTTTAGAAGTAAATTCCAGGAAGATTTTTTTGAAAGGATAAATTCTGGCACCAGACTCAGCACCAAAATTATAACCTGCTACATGGAATTTATTATTTAACCTGTCGCCACGCCAGGTAAAATCTGTACGCGGAATATTGATACCGGCACCAACTTTCCAGATAAAATTCACCAGTTGTCTATGCGTTTTATTTGTATTAAGTAAGCTATGTTGCTGCACATAATTAATATGAAACCAATTGGCGCCATCTGTATGTTCCAGGTGCAAAAAAGTTTGGAAGTCAAGTACACTATCACCGTTAACTGCCACTTTATCTATTGTACCAGTTACATGCACAGTTTGTCCCTGTGTCACTACATATTTTGGGTGGTCAAAATTTATTTCAATGGCCCTGCTTTGGTTTTTATTTAAATAAAAACCCACCCTGTAATTGTATTGGGGAATAGAAACTTCAAGCGGTTTTTTTGTAATTGCATCAAGATCGGGCTTATCATGTGCCTTTGCATTGTGAAGGGTAAAATCATTGCCATTGCTCATTTTAAAATGGATATTGCTATTTGTGTACCATTCAGTATTATATCCCCATTGAACATACATGCCATTAATAAACTTTGATTTACCCTGGCTAAAAATATTGGTGGAGCAAATGAGAAAAAAAGCTATTAAATAAAAAATTTTCATGTAATCAGCAGTTAATATAAGTGGGTGCAAATTTAGTTTATATAAGGCATATTACTATAAATGTTTAGTTATAGCATAATTCATAATCTGTTTCTGATCTTGATATATCCCAACATATTAAAACTGAAAGCAAACCTGTGGTAGTTAAGTTTTTCAGTTTCTTATTTTATTCCTGAAATAGTAGCAGTTCAAGATGGAAGAAACTGTAATAGAGGCAGCTAAGACGGCATTTGTGTGACATAAAAGCTGTTTTGAGGTTTGGATTTTGATTTGCTGTATTAGATGTAATTAATGAAATAACTAATAAAAAATGAACTTAAATAATTTCACTATTAAAGCATCTGAGGTTGTACAGCAGGCACAGCAACTTGCCTTTAATCAAAAGAATCCTTCTATTGAGAATGAGCATTTTCTCAAGGCCTTGTTGGACATGGAAGATTCTCCAATAGATTATTTGTTAAAGAAAAATAATGTTACTATCAACCTTGTTGAAAATAAGCTGCAAGAGTTATTACAAAAATTACCTACAAGTACAGCAGAACCTGCGCAAAATATGGGCCGTGATGCCAATAACATGATATTGCGTGCAACCGCATCTTTAAAGACTTTTTCAGATGAATTTGTTACACCTGAACATTTACTGCTTGCATTAGTACAAGGCAATGATTCCGTAGGTAAATTATTGAAGGATATGGGGCTTACGGAGAAAGGGTTGATAACCGCAATAAAAGATTTACGCAAAGGCAGTACGGTATCTTCTCAAACTGAAGAAACACAGTATAACGCACTAAATAAATATGCAAAGAACCTGAATGAACTTGCACGTGCAGGCAAACTTGATCCCGTGATAGGAAGAGATGAAGAAATAAGAAGAACACTTCATATACTTAGCCGCCGGACAAAAAACAATCCAATCCTTGTTGGTGAACCTGGTGTGGGTAAAACCGCTATTGCAGAAGGTTTGGCCATGCGAATTGTAAACAGTGATGTTCCGGAAAATCTTCGATCAAAAGTTATTTATGCATTGGATATGGGGTTGTTGATCGCTGGTGCAAAATATAAAGGAGAGTTTGAGGAAAGATTAAAATCAGTGATTAAAGAAGTCACTGGCAGTGATGGTGATATCATTTTATTCATAGATGAAATACATACACTTGTGGGTGCTGGGGGAGGAGATGGCGCTATGGATGCAGCCAATATTTTGAAACCTGCTCTTGCCCGTGGCGAATTAAGGGCTATTGGTGCAACTACTCTTAGTGAATACCAGAAATTTTTTGAAAAAGATAAAGCCCTTGAACGCAGGTTCCAGAAAATAATTATTGATGAACCTACAATTGATGATGCCATTTCTATCCTGCGTGGATTAAAGGATCGCTATGAAACACATCACCACGTGAGAATAAAAGATGAAGCAATTATCGCAGCCGTTGAATTATCTCACCGTTATATTACAGATAGATTTTTACCTGATAAAGCTATTGATCTAATTGATGAAAGTGCTGCTAAGCTAAGGCTTGAAATGAATTCCATGCCTGAAGACCTGGACAAACTTGAGCGCCAGATACGGCAACTGGAAATAGAAAGGGAGGCTATAAAAAGAGAGCACAACGATGCAAGGCTTAAAGAGCTGAATACAGAAATTGCTAATCTTTCAGTGGAGAAAGATACTTACATGGCCAAGTGGGAAGAGGAAAAGGATTTGGTAGAAAAAATTCAAAATGCAAAAGCATCTATTGAACAATTAAAACTGGAAGCCGAGCAAGCAGAACGAAATGGAGATTATGGAAAGGTTGCAGAGATTCGATATGGCAAGGTAAAAGAAACGGAAAATGAAATAGCCCGCCTTACAGATTTATTAGACAACCTTTCAGAAAAACGATTGTTGAAAGAAGAGGTAGATGCGGAAGATATTGCAGAAAGTGTGGCCAAAGCAACCGGGATTCCCGTATCAAGAATGTTGCAAAGTGAAAAAGATAAATTATTAAACCTGGAGAATGAACTCCACAAAAGGGTAGTAGGGCAGGATGAAGCCATTGAAGCCGTGTCGGACGCTATACGCCGCAGCCGTGCAGGCCTGCAGGATCCAAAAAAACCAATAGGCTCATTCATTTTCCTTGGTACTACAGGTGTAGGTAAAACTGAGCTTGCAAAAGCATTGGCTGATTATTTGTTTGATGATGACAGCATGATGACCAGGATTGACATGAGTGAATACCAGGAAAAGCATAGCGTGAGCAGGTTGATTGGTGCTCCTCCCGGATATGTTGGTTATGACGAAGGTGGGCAGCTTACAGAAGCTGTAAGGCGTAAACCATATTCTGTTGTCTTGCTGGATGAAATAGAGAAAGCACACCCGGATGTTTACAATGTATTACTCCAGGTGCTGGATGATGGAAGGCTTACCGACAATAAGGGAAGGCTGGTAAATTTTAAAAATACCATCATCATTATGACAAGTAATATGGGTAGCCAGGTAATACAGGACAATTTTGAAAACATCACTGAAAAAAACAAGGAAGAAGTAGTAGAGAAAACAAAGCTGGAAGTGGTAAACCTTCTAAGGCAAACCATAAGGCCAGAGTTCCTTAACAGGATTGATGAAGTGATTATGTTTCAGCCATTGATGAAGTCGGAAATAAAAGGAATTATCAGCATACAACTGGAAGGATTGAAAAACCTGGTAGCTGCCAGTGGAATACAATTGGAGTTTAGCGATTATACGATTGATTACCTGGTTGAAAATGGTTATGATCCCCAGTTTGGAGCAAGGCCATTGAAAAGATTGATTCAAAAGGAAATTATCAACCAACTTAGCAAAAGAATACTGGCGGGTGATATTGACAAATCAAAACCGGTATTGGTTGATGTATTTGATGGAACGGTGGTTTTTCGGAATGAAGCCAGTAAAGTAACGGCATTGTCATAATTTGATGTTATGGAAACCTTAACGTATTATAATCAGTTGATCATCAGCTATTAAATTAACGTATTAAGGAAAATTTTATAAGTATATTAGGTACGTTTTAAAAAAACATTACCTTCAAGCGTTTTTAAAAAAGAATACCGGCAGTTTACTAACATAAATTTTGCAGCAAAAACCGCCGGCTTTGTTGCAAAAGACTAAATAAAAGGAATTTATATATGGCTTTTAAAAAAGAAGTGGTTGAAATAATTGAACCAAAAGATGTTTTTGTAGGAAATGCTAACGCAGAGGTGACTCTGGAGGAATTTGGTGAATACGAAAGCGAAGTTTGCGCAAAGGCAAATGAAATTGTAAAGAAATTGCTGGAAGAGTATGACGGTAAAATCCGTTTTAACTTCCGCCATTTTCCAATGACAAATATTCACCAACGAAGCCTTAAGGCTGGAGAAGCGGCCGTAGCAACCGCTCAGGATGGTAAATTCTGGGAAATGCATAATATCCTTTTCGCCAACAGGCGCAACCTGGGTACTACCAGTCTTAAATTGTATTCAAAAGAAGCTGGGGTAAAAAACAAGCGTTTTCTGGACGACCTGGTAAATGCTACGTATGGCTGGCAAGTACAGGGCGATTTGAGGGAAGGCCTTAACCGTGGTGTAAAAGATGTGCCTACATTTTTTGTTAATGGTGAAAGAGTTGCAAAGGCTACATATGAGGAACTTAGCAAAAGCATTGAAGCTGCCCTTAAAAAGGTAAAGAAAAAAGCGCCTGCAAAACAAAGAGCATAAAAAATTGAAACCTCCGGATATCGGGGGTTTTTTTATAGTTCAAAGTAAAAGAGTCATTAAATTCATTAGCTTAATTTTACTTCATAATTTGCATTATGAATAAAATATTCACTCTTATTATCATTGCACTATTTCCACTTGCTGCAAGTGCACAAACCGCTACAATAAAACACCATCACTCGGATAGCACCTACACTGCTGAAATTGCCTGCGGTCAATGCCAGTTTAAAATGGCAGGAAAGAGTTGTGATCTAGCCGTACGAATAAATGGCCAGGCCTATTTTGTAGATGGTAGCGGTATTGATGATCATGGCGATGCCCATGCTGATGACGGGCTATGCAAAAAGATTCGCCCTGCTATAGTTACCGGGCATGTAGAAAATGGTCGCTTTGTAGCAAAGAAAGTAACGCTTGTTCCGGAAAAGAAAGGTTAGTGTAAATCTTTGGAAGAAGATTGGTTAGTTTTTTGAAAAATAAATATTTCCAAAATGGGCAAGTAACATGAAGACCATTTCTTTCTCCACTACCATAAAAAAATTCGCCTCTCAGGGTGAAAAAACCGGCTGGACCTATATTGATATTCCCTCAAAAATAGCAACGCTACTTGCACCCGGCAATAAAAAATCTTTTCGTATAAAAGGAAAGCTGGACGAATTCAGTATTTGTAATGTAGCCTTGCTTCCAATGGGCAATGGTGATTTTATAATGGCACTTAATGTTGCCATGCGTAAAGGCATAAAAAAACAAAAGGGAGCAACTATAAATATTTCAATTGAAACGGACAATAGCGAACTGCCACAAAGCAAGGCATTACTTGAATGTTTAAAAGATGAACCGGAAGCCGCTGCATACTTTAACAGCCTTGCGCCATCGCATCGTTTTTATTATACCAAATGGATTGAAGCTGCAAAATCAGAAATTACTAAAATCAACCGGATTGCATTGGCAGTAAATACACTTTCAAGAAGGATGAATTATTCTGAAATGCTCCGTGAGCAAAGGGATAACAATAAAGCTATTCGGTAACTTCAACATTGTATTGCACAAAATCTTTACCATCCACTAGTATTCGAATGGGAAAACTATCTTCTTTTTTAAATTTGAAATCAAAAACAAGTTTACCGGCAGTTACATCAAAATTCATAGGTTCAGACTTTTGAAGTTTTTTATTATCACTAATTATCATCTCCACTGATGTAATGGTCTTATCTGTATTAATGCCATAACGAAACTGTACGGCTTTTTTAGTGTTAGTTTTTATAACTCCGGTAACAGGGAGTACGTTTTTTAATTCAAAACTATAAGCCCCATTGGCAATAACAGGGAGTGCATAAAATTCTTTCAGACCCTTTGCCCCTGGTCCCAGCAGCCATGCACTGTTGTTAGGGTAATGGTCCAGGTTAAATAAAGGCTTATCTGCAAAAAAATACTGGCTCGTAAACTGCGGCGTAAACAGCGACATTTTTTTATCAGCAAATCCACTGGCTTTCATAACATCTACATAGAACCATTGTTCGGGGCTTTGCCCAAGCTGCACCACGTTCCAGGCATGGTTAGTTTCATCAGGTTTGTTATTGATGTCTTCAGTATTATTTTTTATATAGCCTTCCACTACCAGGCAACGGATATTAGCCATGCTGCTCATTTCCTGGAAAAGCAAGGCAAAACCTAGAGGCGTAGCTTTTCTTGTTTTCGTCACAATTACGGGGTCATTATTTTTATTCTCATTTGATTTGGTTCCTTTTATATCCAGTTTAATATTGTTGGCTATCCAATAATAAATGGCCCTTGCTTTTTCTTCTTTGTCTGAAAAGGGACGGGTCAAGGTATCTGCAATAATGGCAACATTAAAACTATCGAGGCTACCAAGTTTTTGAACCCTTTTGTCAATGGGGGAATAGTCGTGTTGCTGCGCCTTAGTGTTGTTAAGTTGAAATAGTAAAATGGTTAAAAGGATAGTATTTTTCATTGGTTTCTATAATAGTTTTTTGCAATACAGTTTGTTCATCGGGGCGGGGAACATTTCGCTAATGACCATCACTTTTAATAATGATTAAATCAACAAGGAATATTCCTTTTGTAAAAATAGAATAGAGGAAGTTAATAAAATCAAAAAGCAGCTCATGGGAGTTTTATCCAAGTACCTTATTCTTTCTTATTACATCCCAATAATCTTTTCCATAAGCCACAAAAATTTCTGCACCTGCAGGAATGACTTTGGTGGATTCAATAAAAATTCTTTTTCCTTCCATCACGTAATGTGCATTATTTGAAACCCCTTTTATACGGGTTAGTCCCGCAGCATCATTGGCATACCGGGCTACGGAATTTTTATATCCTGAGGCATCAATAACATGATTACGGGAGATATAATATATGTAGGCATTATTCCCATCATCATGATCGGCTGCTGCCCATGTGGTTATCTTGCCTTTGTATTCTACAATGCGGGTCCCTTTTACAATGGGTTTTGTTGTAAACAATCCTTTCCCTGAAGCCGGAAGAGTAGAGTGTTTTACTTCTAGTTGCTTTTCTAATAATGCCACTTTTAATTTTTTAAGAGGAATATGCAAATGCCAGGAATGTTAATGGACATTATTTAGCACATGTTAGTTATTAATTTTTACTTTCTCTCATTTTATAATTGATCATCTAAGTTCAAAACATTCTTATTACGTGTTTGGTCAATTTTTTTTATAGCTTCATTTTAGCCTTTATTGCTTTAATGGTTTCCAGGTGTTTTTTAAGCACTGGTAAAGTTTTACCAGCAAATGCACTCACTGCTCCATCTTTACTCCTCAATGCTGTTTCAAATGCGGTAATGTCTTTCTCATGATCTTCTACCATCATATCTACATAAGTTTTGTCAAAATCAGCTCCCTTTTTTAATTTCATTTCATCTACGTGATGTTGATATTCCCCAAGGGAATCGCTTAATGTAATATTTTTTTGGGTGGCCAGTATCTTTAATTCAGCATTGCCCGCACTGTGATCCTTAATCATCATTGCACCAAAATTTTTTACATCTTTGCTTGCAGCATTAACCATTGCAATTTTTCCTAATTCCATTTCCATGGCTCCGCCCATTGAGGCCTGGGTTATAAATGCAGATGAAAAGACATCGTTGTTTATATTGTTATTCACCCCGTTACTGGAATCGGTAATGGTAGTTTCAGTGGCTATGCCGATTGTGTTATTGTGGTTGTCGTTGCAGGAAGTCATGCTTATGCCAAGTGATATGAACATAGCAGAAACTAAAGAAAAGCGCATGATTAATGTTTTTGTTTTATTGTAATGTTTAAAAAATATAATGCAAACGATAAAATCTTTTTTATACATAATATTTAACCTGGTGGTCCTGACGATCATCTACCATGGTTACAAAGTCTTCCTGTAGTTTTTGTTCGTCATTAATAAATCCTTTGTGTTCATTGCTGTTTTGAATGATTTCGATGTGGTATGTTGTTTCCATATACCTGTATTTTATTTTTACCGAAGGCCAGTCTGCTGGCAGGCAAGGTTTTAAAAATAATTTTTCTCTCCTTCGGTGCAATCCAAAAAACCATTCAATAATTAACTGGTACATCCATCCCGATGAACCGGTGTACCATGTCCATCCTCCACGACCTTTATTCATTGGTTCTGCATATACATCAGCAGCAATTACGTAAGGCTCTACTTTATACACGGCTATATTTTCTTTATTCATTCCCCTGTTCAATGGATTAATCATTTGTAGGAGATCCCACGTACGTTCTTTATTTCCCATAGCAGCATAGGCCATCACCAGCCAGATAGCGGCATGTGTATATTGGCCACCATTTTCTCTCACGCCGGGTACGTATCCTTTAATATAACCGGGGTTCATGTCCGATTTATCAAAAGGTGGATCAAAAAGCTGGATAATACCATTTTCTTTTTTTACCAAAAATGACGAAGCGCTTTCCATGGCCTGTTTTGTTCTTTCATTACTGCCAGCTCCGGATAATACTGACCAGCTCTGTGCGATAGAATCAATTTTGCATTCAGGATTTTCCTTTGAGCCAAGTGGGCTCCCATCATCAAAATAGGCACGCCTGTACCATTCGCCATCCCATGCATTCTTTTCAATATTTTCCCTGAGAA
>JBDSYV010000206.1:0-3612 GCA_040110925.1 Ferruginibacter sp.
ATATAATGCCTTCCCATGCTTTTGCAAAATCTGCTTCAATATCTGCTTCAATTTTTTGCTTACTCATGGCAGTGAAATTGCGGAAATCTATACCTGGAAAATAGGTTCTGTTCAAATGCTGGAAATCTGCTTTTACATCACGCAAAAAATTTACTTTTTGAAATGCTGCGCCAAGTGCCTGCGCAGGTTTTTTCAGCCCAAGAAACCTTGTTTCATTACCTTCGCAAAATACATAAAGGCACATGAGGCCTACAACTTCCGCACTGCCATAAATATATTCAGTGTACCCATTAGTATCATAAACCTTATTATCCAGGTCAAGTTCCATGCTTTTAAAAAATGAATCAATAAGAGTGGTATCAATCTTAAATTCATTTACTGTAATCTGAAAACTATGTAATATAGGATTGAGGCTGATCTTTCTTTCCAGGGCATCGTAGGTTTCTTTTTTGAATTGTTGAAGCAGTGCTTTCTTATCATGGTCATGAAAAGTATCTACAATTTCATCTGCAAACCGAACAAAGCCATAAATATTATAGATAGGCGCATGTAAATCTTTATGCAATAATTTAATAGCACTGCTAAAAGATGTACTGTATCGTTCAGTAGTTATCCTGCTGCATTGCTGGCTTACGTCATGAAATATCTGCATCATCTTATTAAATTTATTTAAACAGTTTATTTATTGCTTTTGCTGTTACCTCACCACTTATCAGGGATGGCGGAACACCCGGACCCGGTACAGTGAGCTGACCTGTATAAAATAAGTTAGTTATTTTTTTACTTTTTATTGATGGTTTCATAATTGATGTTTGCATCAGGGTATTTGCAAGTCCATATGCATTCCCTTTAAATGCATTGTAGTCATTTACGAAATCCGTTATTGCATAAGATTTTTTATAAACAATATTTTCCCTGATTTGTTCACCTGTTAAAGCTTCAAACCTGCTGATTATTTTATCAAAATATTTGTCTCTCAATGCTTCATCATCGCCCTGCAGTCCAGCTGCTACAGGTATTAAAAAGAAAAGATTTTCCTCCCCCGCCGGAGCAACTGTATTATCTGTTACCGAAGGCGTGCAAACATAAAACAGGGGATCGCTGGGCCATGCCGGTGATGCATAAATTTCATCACCATGCTTTCCAAAATCCACATCAAAAAAAAGCGAATGATGTATTACTCCCTTTAACTTTTTATTAATGCCTACATAGTACAACAAACATGATGGCGCCATTACTCTTTTATCCCAGTAATTCTTTGTGTAAGTTCTGAATTTTTCCGGCAACAATTGTTGTTCTATAAAATGATAATCAGCAGCACCAATAACAACATCTGCCATAAAAATTTGTTCCTCCTTATTATGATCTACTTCAACATTCTTTATCTTATTTCCTTCAACATTTATTTTATTTACATTATGTTCAAACCTAAAATCCACGCCCAGGCCTTCTGCAACTTTTTGCATTGCAGTTACGATACTATACATTCCTCCTTGCGGGTACCAGGTGCCTAATTTTATATCAGCATAATTCATAAGGCTGTACAGTGCTGGAATATGTTGCGCCAATGCACCCAGGAACAAAACCGGAAATTCAAGTAATTGCCTCAGCTTTGGATTGGTAAAATATTTTTGCACATGTGATTTCATAGAGCTGAACACATCAAGTTTAAGTAATCCTTTAGCAAGATCAAGGTCTATAAACTCCATTATGGAAAGCCCCGGCTTATGCACCAGTTTATTTATACCTGTTTCATATTTGAAGGCGGCTTCTTTTAAAAATTTATCCAGTTTTATACTACTGCCTTCTTCAACACTTTCAAACAACTTTTTTAGTGAATCATAGTTTGCCGGAATATCCATTGGGCCATCAGGCCAGTAAACCCGGTAGGATGGATCAAGTCTTTCAAGCTTGTAAAAATCTTTTACCCGGAACCCGAATTCATTAAAATATCTTTCAAATACATCAGGCATCCAGTACCAGCTGGGGCCCATATCAAACGTGAACCCTTCTGCACTAAACTTTCTTGCCCTGCCACCTGCAGTTGAATGCTTTTCCAAAATGGTTACCTGCCAACCTTCCTTAGCCATAAACGAGGCCGCTGATATACCTGCAAACCCGCTACCTATAACTATCGCTGTTTTCACTAACGTAAATTAGGGTATCGGGCTGAAAAAAAAAGAAAAGACTTAATCATACCTTGAAACCTTTTCTTTGAGTAATTTCCTGGCAAAATGGATCCTGCTTTTTATTGTTCCTAAAGGCTCATTAAGCAAAACAGAAATTTCATTATACTTAAACCCTTCAAAATACATCACAAACGGATGACGAAAAATATCCGGTAACTGATGTATTGCTGCACGGATCTCCTGGGATTTTAAATGACTTTCTGCTGCATTAGACACAGCCGACTGCTTAAGATTTATAAGCAAATCATTACCACTGGCATCAAATACCGTTTTTGAACGCTGCTTTTTCCGGTAATCATTTATAAAAATGTTGCGCATGATTGTGTACATCCATGCTTTCACATTTGTTCCCACGTGATATTTTTCTTCATTTGCCAATGCCCTGTACAAGGTTTCCTGCAATAAATCCTTAGCATCATCATCATCCCGGGTAAGACTAAATGCAAAAGATTTTAATGAAGAAGAATTATTTATCAATATTTCACTGAATTGAATAGCGCTCATTTTGTTTAACGTTTAAAGCGTAAAGTTAAACAAAATAATTAAGAAAAAAAAATTATTGTAAATTATTTCAGGCCAGTAATAAACAGCATTAACTCGTGCAGCGATTTTTTGAGGTAAACGGGTGGCAGTATTTTCTTTTCATAGCGCTGGGTAACCTGCCCGGATAAAATTACCTCCCGGTCCGGAAACTTCTTTTTCAGGAGAACCAGGAATTTTTCAAAGCTGAAATTGGAACCCATTGTTGTAAGATGGGAGAACAGGTAATCAGGATTCTTTAAATTCACAATATATTCCACATCCTTCATAGGCACATCTGTACCAAGGTAAATCACATCAAGTCCCCGGCTTTTTACCAGGAAATGGATAAATAAAAGCCCTATTTCATGATGTTCGCCTTCAGGCAAGAACAATAACATTGTTTTATTTATCTTGAATGAAGAATGTATTCCCTCTATTCCCACTATTAATTTCTGGCGGATTAAATTGGATACAAGGTGCTCCTGTGCAGGGTTTATATGGTTGGTAAGCCAGAGAATACCTATTTTTTCCATAAAAGGAAAAATGAGTTGCGTAATAGCTTTTTCAATTCCACGTGCCAAAATAAAATTATCGAGGATATTTTCAAATGCTTTGATATCAAGGTTAATCATTTCCTTAACCAACTCATTTACCTGCCTTTCCTGCTGCGCCTCCTGAGGGACAAGCGTTAAAATATTTTCTTTTACCTGGCCTTCATCCATCCTGTCAATATGTGATATTTTAAATCCATATTTATTCAATAGTGAAATATTTAGGATGGTTTTAAGTTCTTCATTACTGTAAAATCGGATATTGGTATAGCTACGTTTTGGTTTCAAAAAATTATAGCGTTGCTCCCATATCCGCAGGGTATGGGCTTTTATGCCGGAAAGATTTTCCA
>JBDSYV010000207.1:0-11798 GCA_040110925.1 Ferruginibacter sp.
TTATTTAGTTCCAGTGCAAAAGGAAAGATTACGCCAAACTGGTGGTCATTATCATCAATGGTAGATGTGGGAAATGAAATATAAGGCAAAGCCCCTAATGCCGTTTTTCCACCTTCATTGCCCCAGAAATTATATTTAAATCTCAATGTAATATCATCAAAGCCATTGGCTTTATGAATGATTTTGTTACTGGTTATTTCCTTTGTTTTCCGGCTCACAAAGGTTGCAACTACTAACTGCACATCCAGCCTTTCTGTTAAGCCAAGCTTTAAATTTGCTACGTTGTAGCCCATTTCTGTATGAGATAAATCCTCCGATTTATTTCTTACCATCTTGAACAAATCACTTTCTACCTGGAAATGCCCGGCTTCTACAGAATAAGCACTTTCCGTAACATCAGGCCGGTCTAATTGCATTTCTTTCATTTTATCTTTTGGCACCGGGTTGAATATAGAATATTTAATCCTCTTATTAGTTTGCTGTGCATGAATGAATGTGAAAAAAAATAACCCGATAAGAAGTAACAAAAGATACCGCATGATTCTAAAATTAAAAGCAAAAATAAAAGTTAATCCTAACCCAGTTAAATGATAAGATCAAATAACAAGATTGGACAAAAATTACAATGCCCAAATGCAAAGAGGGATTAAAATACCTCCATCAGGAAAATGGTCACCTGCCTCCCATCTGCATCATGGCCATTGTTTCGCCAATCATTTTCTGGTTATACTCAAGCGTAAGCTGTTTATGATTTACCGCATCTACTATAGTTCCGATGAGGCATAATCCTCCCGTGAAAATATAAAGGATACCCATACCAACCTGGTTTAGAATAAACCGATGAATTCCAGCTACGCAAATAAGGCCAAGCAGGCAACAGAGCAAAACGGTTTGTGCATCTTTTCTTTTGTTGCGGTAAATCATTACAAACTGCCGTATATCAGCCTCGGTAAAGTTTGTAGTTATACCATTTATTTGAATAAGCTCCTCAGGACTTGTGTCATAGAGCAGGTTCATTAATAAAGGATTAATACCGCTTGTTGAATTTTGTTCCATGTTGAATGGGTTGAGTTATGATTGGTAAATTTTTTATTAATGTAAAAATGCGGCTACATAAAACCACAATAGCCACAGCTCCCAATGGGTGTGCATGCCATGATGCCCGGAAATCGCCATGGAAAATCCAGCTTACAGAATGCCCGAGGCCGCAGCCGGGACAATGACTGAAGCCCATCCAGCGAAATACGCAAATTGTAAAATGTTCTTCGGTAGGATTGATGATGGCTAGAAAACAAAGACCGCCAATCCAGCAGGAAAGTTCCAGCCATGGCGCAAACCGATTTAATATTTGTGCAGAAAGTTTGATAGGTAAATATAATGACAATTTATTTTGCCTTATTATTTATCATCATATCACTATAGGATAGTTCAATAAAATCCTGTGGTGAAATTTCAAAAAAACTACTGTATTTATCTGCCTGCATTTGAAGCATAGTCACTGGTATGCTACCATCTTTATCAATAGCTTCTACCTCCATAAATTCTCCAAGGTTTTCTACATGATCAAAATGGAATTTTACATTATCAATGAAATAAATTTTGCGCCGTTTAATAACAATGGTTTTTATCCCGTGTACTTTTTCGATCAGTGATTTTAATTGTGATGATGGAGTATGTTCATACAGTATTACATTAGATTGTTTACTGCCCGCAAGGTTTTCTCTTTCATAATATATCAGTGCATTCTCAATATTTCCCTCTCTTAGTTTCAGCCGGCCCTGCGGCACATTATAATATGTATCTGTTTGTAAATCTTCTCCTATAAATATTGGATTAAGTTGCTGTAGCTTTTCTTCTGCAGCTTTAATATTCATTATTCGGGCCTTAAATTCTATGTTTATATGAGACATACTGCAAATATTTATTTGCAAGATAACAGCTTAGGTAATGTCCGGATCAATTGACCGCGGTAATTATTATAACAGGAGTATTATTTTTAAAAAATTTTTACTAATTTTTACCCATGCAACTTACAGCAGAGCAGAGAGCCGTTATAGACACTAACTTTAATTTAGTAATTAATGCAGTGGCAGGCAGTGGCAAAACCACAACACTGATTGAATATGCTAAAAGCCGCCCCGCAAGCAGTAAAATCCTGTACCTGGCTTTCAATAAAACAGTAAAAGCGGAAGCCCTTCAAAAATTTATTTCGTCTGGTATAAGTAATGTAAAAGTGGAAACAGCGCATTCACTTGCTTTTGACCGTATAATAAAACATAGCCATTATAAGTTGGTGCAGGGGTATAAAAGTTATGAGCTTTGCGAGTTATTGAAAATTGATACCGGTGACAAGCATACAGACTTTATTATTGCAAACCATGTAAATAAGTTCATCGGTTATTTCTGTAATAGTAAAGCAGAAAAAGTTCAGGACTTGCATTACACAGATGTCATCACCGATGGTAAAGCCAAAATATTTGTCAGCAATTTTTATAAATTAATTGAGAAATATACCCGTATGGCATTGGCCAAAATGGATAAGGGTGAAATAGAGGTAACGCATGATTTTTATTTAAAAAAATTTCAACTTAGTAACCCTGTCCTGGCTTATGATTATATTTTATTTGATGAGGGCCAGGATGCAAGCGGTGCAATGCTGGATGTTTTCCTAAAGCAGCCGGCCATAAAAATAATTGTAGGCGATATGCACCAACAGATTTATGGCTGGCGCTACGCCATCAACAGCCTTCAGCAGGTTGATTTCCCGGTTTTCAACCTTAGTAACAGTTTTCGGTTTGATGAGGAAGTGGCGTTGGTGGCCAATAAAATTTTAAGCTGGAAGAAACAACTGAAACAACCTACTGCTGTAAAAATTACAGGTGCCGGAACTACAACAGATTCTGCCGTAACCAAGGCAACACTTGGCCGCACAAACCTGGGGTTATTACTCAATGCCATATCACACCGGCAAAATGGTACTCTTACTAATGTTTACTTTGAAGGCAATATAAACAGTTACAGTTTTGCAGATGAAGGCGCTTCTCTTTATGATGTTCTGAATTTGTACAATGGCAAAAAGGACAAAATAAAAGACAAACTTATTGCCGGCATGACAACCATGAAGGAGCTGGAAGACTATATTGAAAAAACTGATGATACAAGCCTTTCCATGATTGTGGAGGTTGTAAAGGAATTTGGAAACCGGTTGCCCGGGCTTATCAATGAATTAAAAGAAAACCATACAACGGTTAAAGAAGAAGCTGACATGATCTTCAGTACTGTGCATCGCTGCAAAGGAATGGAGTATGATGAAGTAACACTACTCAATGATTTTATAAATGAAGAAAAATTACATAAATATATTCAGCAATATGGCGGAGATAAAATGACCGAACAGGAAAAGGGACGTCTTGCAGAAGAAATTAATATTTTATATGTTGCTGCTACCCGTGCAAAAAATAAACTGAAAATTCCTGCGGAAATAAATCCGCTGAAAAGTATAGAGCTGGCAACGCAGCCCGTACTTATAAATTATACTACAAAAAAATACCAGCGCAGCAGTTATCCCGATGATTGGGAAATCTACAGTAAGGCGTCGGCTGGCAGGACTTCAAAAACTGGTTATGAAAAACCTGGCAATTATGGAAAACCATGGACACATGCTGATGCGGTGGAAGCAGCCAGGCTTTATGGTATTGGAAAATCTTTTAAAGAAATTGCGGGACAATTAAAACGTGGAGAAAGCGGTATTAGAAGGAAACTTATGAACCTGGGATTATTGGATGATGAAATGCCTTTTTAGTATAGGAGCTGACGCATCAATGCAGTAAGCCTGATTCAAACATCCAGTGATATTCACTTTTTTTGGCGAAGAAGCGTCTGAACTTCGCAGCGAATAAGAGTAACATTAATTAATTGAACATTTAAGCTGATATTCGAAAATTTACCCATTCCAAAGTTTAGACACTTCGTCGCAAAGAGATTTGGGTATAACAATAATCATCCCAGTACTACTCCTCGCAATGAAGGCAACTGTAGGCTCAGCAAATGTTTTTATTCGCAACCCTCAATTGTAGGAAGGTCGAATTCCTACCAGTACCTGTGTAAGTTGCCTCTTCATTTTTAAATTATCGTTCAAAAATTAATTGAACCTTCAAATATTTTGACCTTCAGACGCTTCGTCGCACAGAGATTAGGGTAAAACGATAAGCATCCTGCAATGCTCCTCTCAAAGACGGACCAGGTGCTCCTCGCAATGACTAAACCGGATGTTCGCTAAATTTCATTTTATTAATTATTCTTTCAGAAGATAAATGAATTTACCCGCCTCGCCCAGGGAAGTAGCTGGTGCTGTATCTTTGCCGCATGATAAAAACCACACTTCTTAATGCGGTTCAGGCAGGTGCAGCACAGCTCTCCCATTATTTCCGCGGCGAGTTTTCAATATCCAATAAAGAAGGCATCAACAACCTGGTTACTGAGGCAGATCATGCAGCAGAAAAGGCCATCATAGATGTAATTCAACATGATTACCCCGATCATTTTATCCTTAGCGAAGAAACCGGTGAAATAAAAACTGATAGTGAATATAAATGGATAATTGATCCCATTGATGGTACCGTAAATTTTTCAAATGGCATTCCCCTATGCTGTGTAAGTATTGCCATAGAAAGAGAAGGAGAAATTGTTATGGGTGCTGTCTATAATCCCATCATCAACGAAATGTTCTTTGCGCAAAAAGGGTTTGGTGCTTCACTTAATGATAAGAAAATAAGGGTAAGCAATAAATCTGAAGTTATAAAAAGTTGCCTGGTTACGGGCTTTCCTTATACATATTTAGATGCACCAAATGGACCCTTGCAGGTGTTTGAACGTTTCATACGCAAAGGCGTTCCTGTTCGTAGGTTGGGAAGTGCAGCTATAGATTTATGCTGGGTTGCTGCAGGTCGTTTTGATGGATTTTATGAACATAAGCTGGAGGCATGGGATAGTGCCGCTGGCTTCCTGATTGTAGAAGAAGCTGGTGGAAAAGTCACCGATTTTAAAGGGAATGCTTTTTCAGTATACCAACCGCACCTACTGGCAACCAACGGTATTATTCATGATGAAATGCTAAGGATAGTTAGGGGAGAAAAAACAGATTTTTAAAAAGTTTTGAGATATGAAATATAAACCGCTATGTTTTCTTTCCTTTTGTATTGTAATAATGCATTCATGCAATTATGTAACATTTACACCCCGAAGCAAAAATAATATTAACCGGGAAAAGCCTTCTATTCTATTATTTGAACGAATTGTGGATTTTAGAATTGAGCAGATGGGCTGGCCAACATCAAGGCAGGATTTTATAAGCAAGGGAATAAAATATTATGACGTGTTCCAGGATTTCAAATATGCCACAACAACCTTTAAAGTTATAGATAGCAACAATATGGTTTTTTCATTTTCAGATCACATTCAGGATATTAAAAATTATAAAGAAACAGAAAAGATTGACTTACATAGTTATGGCGGAAAAGTAACTTTTTATAAAGAGAACGAAAAGTTTCTCTGGAAATTAAAAATGAACAAATGAGCGAAAATACAAGAACAGAAATATCTTCTCTTGGTGAATTTGGTTTGATAGACCATCTCACCAAAAACAATGAAATTAAAAATGCTTCTACATTATTAACTGTGGGCGATGATGCCGCCGTAATAGACCATTTTGGAAAACAAACTGTTATTACAACAGACCTGTTATTGGAAGGCATTCATTTTGATCTTTCCTATACACCGTTAAAACATCTCGGCTACAAAGCAGTAATTGTAAACCTTAGCGATATCTATGCAATGAATGCTACCCCAACTCAAATTGTATTGAGCATTGCATTCAGTAACCGGTTTAGTGTAGAAGCGCTTGATGAATTCTATGAAGGTGTTTATGCTGCATGTGAAAAATATCATGTAGATCTTGTTGGTGGAGATACCAGTACCAGCAACAAAGGTTTTATTATAAATGTAACTGCCATTGGTGAAGTAACCCCCGGAAAATTTATTCAACGTAATACAGCAAAACCGCTGGATTTAATTTGTGTAAGCGGGGAGCTTGGTGCAGCATTTTTAGGATTAACATTACTGGAAAGAGAGAAAAAAATTTTTGAAGAAACAGGTGCCCAGCCCGACCTGGAAGGCCAGGCATATATTGTCGGCAGGTTACTAAAACCTGAAGCAAGAAAAGATATTGCAGAATATTTTGCAGAAGAAGATATACATCCGACAAGCATGATAGATATCAGTGATGGCCTTAGTAGCGACCTGCTGCATATCTGCACACAAAGCAATGTAGGTTGTGTATTGTATGAAGATAAAATTCCTTTTAATGAAGAAGCTAAAGAATTCGCTTATAAACTTCAACTGGACCCCACAGCATGTGCATTAAGCGGTGGAGAAGATTATGAATTATTATTTACCGTGGCCCAGGCTGATTATGAAAAAATTAAATTGAATCCTTCTGTTACCGTGATAGGATACATAACAGAATTATCAGAAGGAAAAAATCTTATTACACGTGCAGGAAACAAGCATGCGCTTGTTGCACAAGGGTGGAATCATATGGGCTCTTAATATCCAGGCGGGTTGTTAATGCTGTTAATAATTGAGTAACTCTTACAGCGCTATCTCAAATTAAAAGTTTCACACCACGAAACAAAGAATACAAAGTAAACAACGATAAATAAGATTAGTCAAATGTGTATTACTATATATCTTTCTCCTTTGTTTTAGTTGTCAGCGTTGTGTGAAATAATTTTATTACAGATAACCTAAATTTTAATTCTTCCAAACCGGTAATCTTCCCGGTGTATAAGGCGCTCCATACCTCTCAAGTTCCAGTTCAAATTTGGTTGCATCATCACCAATTGACCTTAGCTCTGACAGGATTTGCGAAAACATTTTATTTACAACTGTGAGCGATTGCTGTTGAGTAAAAGTTGGCCCGCCGGAAGTGTACATCATTGCACCGGAAATATTATTAATGCGTTCCCTTAGTGATGTAGGGCCCACAGATTCATACTTACTTCTCAGCTCGTCGCCATTAAGTTTTATATTAAGCGCTTTTATTCTTTTCTCTAATGCCAGAACTTGCTGGTAACTATTTGCAGGCATTCCCGGCGTTTCTAAAACTGCCTTTTTGTAGAAGGGAATTTTTGATTGCAAATCATTTTTATAAGATTGTGCACCGTTTGCTGCTCTTACTAATTCCCCGATATTTTTATTGAAGGCATCCATTTCTTTTTTATCAATACCTGCTATACTTTTATTATTCAACGGTACCACCTTAAATGTTTGCGGCCCGGCAAGTTCGCTGAATTTTTCTCCGTCAAATTTACTTAGCGATACTTTATAATTGCCCGGTGTAACCATATACCCTTTAGCATCTGTGCTCCATGGCACACTAATATCTGCAGCAGCAAGGTTTATGACGTCGGTAGATGCATAACGAAGATCCCATACAGTTCTATTCAGGCCTTTGTTTAAATCTTTTTTTAATCTCCGGATAATGTTTCCCTGTTCATCTGTAATGGTAAATAATAAATATGGCGATTGTTCATCCAATTCTTTTCTTAAAGAATCTATCGTTGGCATATCAATGTCTTCATTTTTTTTCTGCTTTTCCTTTTCAGCATCTCTTCTGCTTTTTGCCAGTGATTTGTAATCGTTCTTTAAGTAATACGTAAATACTGCTCCCACCTCGGGGTTGGGTGCTGTAAAATAGCTTTCGCCCTGGAAACCTTTTCCACGGTAAACAAATGGTCTTGCTTCATTAAACATCAATGCATCTTTTATTGGAAAAATACTGGCTGCTTTTTGTGTATTTTCTTTCGTGAGCATTCGCAATGGCGAGTAATCATCCAGAATATAAATGCCGCGGCCAAATGTTGATATCACCAGGTCGGTTTCCCTTTTTTGTATTTCAATATCAGTAACTGCTGCCGGCGGCAAGCCGTTTTTTAATTGCACCCATTCCCCGCCACCATCGGCTGAAAAGAAAAGGCCAAATTGGGTGCCTGCAAATATGAGGGAAGGTTTTATAAAATCTTCCGCAATTGCATATGTACTTCCTTTTACCGGAAGATTACCATTTATGGTCATCCATGATTTACCTCCATTAGTTGTCTTAAACAAATAAGGTTTGTAATTACCACCGTTAAAATTTTCTATGGCTACATAAGCAACATCTTTATTGTGAGAAGAAGCAACAATGCTGCTGATGCGTGCATATTCGGGAAGGCCAGCAGGCAGGTCCGAACGCTGCCAGTTTTTACCGCCGTTGGTTGTATAAAATAATAATCCATCCCCCGAGCCTGCAAATAACAGATTTTCATCAAGTGGCGATTCTGCCACGGCACTTATCTGCGCCATACTTCCCCTGCTGGCCAGCTCGTCCATACTCCAGCTACGGTTCATCAGCTTCTGCATTTTTTTAGGAACACCACGGGTAAGATCGCCGCTAATTTCTTCCCAGGTGCTGCCCTGGTCATTTGTGCGAAACAATTTATTGGCCCCAAAATACAAGCGCTTGTTACTATGTTTTGAAATCAATAAAGGTGAGCTCCAATCGAAACGATAACCTGAATCATTTAATTCAATTGGCCGTATATCTAAACGCTCTCCACTTTTTTTATCAAACCTTACGAGGCCACCATTTTGTGATTGTGCATAAATAATGTTTTCGTCTTTCCAGTCTACTTGTGTTTCAAAGCCATCACCACCGGTTGTAAAAAACCAGTCGCTGTTAGCAATGCCGCTGCTGTTGATGGTGCGGCTTGGGCCACCAAAGCTGCTGTTATCCTGTGTACCTGCATATACATTGTAAAACGGCAATGCATTATCTGTAGTTACTTTATATATTTCGGCAATCGGAAGGTTGGCTTTAAATTCCCAGTTCTGTGCTGCATCCCAACTTTCGTAAACACCACCATCACATCCTGCAAGAAGGTGATCTGTGTTTTCCGGATCCACATAGAGGCAATGATTATCCACATGCTTATTTTTTTCGCCCAATGGTTTAAAGGTTTTTCCGCCATCTTCTGTTACCTGGTTATTTACGTCCATGCTATAAACCCTGTTTTCATCTTTAGGGTCTGCAAAAATTTTGTTCATATAAAAAGGATAGGAAGAAATATAGCTGCTTTGTTTGCTCCAGCTTGCGCCACGGTCTGAGCTTTTATAAAAGCCTGCACCTTCTTTTGCTTCTACAATGGCATATAAAACATCGGGGTTTGCCGGTGAAATTGCCATGCCAGTTCGGCCCATATCCTCTGCTGGAAGGCCATTCATTATCTTATGCCAGTTGGCGCCACTATCAAGGCTTCGGTAAATTGCCGATTCTGCACCTCCGCGTATGCCTGTATATAAGTTACGCATGCGCTGGTGAGCTACGGCGTACAACGTGGTTGATTTGCGTGGGTCCATATGAATTTCAAAAAAGCCTGTATAAGGGCTCACGTTTAAAACTCTTCTCCATGAATTTCCGCCATCAGTGGTTTTATAAATTCCTCTTTCCCCGCCTTCATTTCTTAAAGAACCATAAGCAGCTACATAAACTGTAGCAGAATTATTTGGATCAATGACGATGCCACCAATCTGTTCGGAATTTTTGAGGCCCATATTCTTCCAGCTCTTTCCACCGTCCTCGCTTTTATAAACACCATCCCCATAAATTACATTGCTTTGATTGTTATTTTCGCCAGTGCCAACCCATACAATATTGCTGTTTGATGGATCAAGTTTTACAGCACCAATGGCATAAGAAACCTGTTTATCAAAAATGGGTTTCCAGGAAATCCCGTTGTTAGAAGTTTTCCATAATGATCCATGACCTGAAGCCACATAGTATTCTGCCTTATTGCTGGGATTTACAGCTATATCTACCACGCGGCCGCTGGTGAGGGCAGGACCAATGCTACGAAAACTTAAACCGCCTAGTGAAAGATTTTTTAAAGAATCAGGCTTTATCTCCTGTGCTTTTGCTGCAAGACAGGCAACGCTCATCATAAGCGCCAGGGTAATTTTAATCATACTTGTATTTTTTTTAAAAATAGTTTATAAAATGATTGTTTGCATCTCCGTAAAAACAATATGATAAACGGCATTAAATTTTTTATGAAAAGCAAAAGGTAATTAATGTTTAATTTCAGCTATCAAACCGTGTGAGCCGTTTTATGAAATCATACCTCTTCCTTTTGTTTATCAGCCTTGCAATTTTTTCCTGTTCTTCCACAAGGCATTACATGCCCACCCATAAATATGATAAAAATGAATTGCAGAAAGATTATCTCCTGCTTAGAAATATATTAGAAAAAAAACATCCTTCTCTATATTGGTACACGACTAAGGACAGCATGGATACTTATTTTGATAAATATTATAACGGTATTACTGATAGTATGACCGAACTTCAGTATGCATGGCAGGTACTGGCACCATTAGTTGACAAAATTCATTGCGGGCATACAAGTGTGAGTATGAGCAAAGCCTATTCAAAATGGGCTGATGGCCGAAGACAATCATCATTTCCATTATACTTTAAGGTATGGAATGATACTATGGTAGTTACATCAAACCTAAACCGAAGAGATAGTATTTTTAAATACGGCACTCTTGTAACCAGTATTGATGGCCGGAGCAGTAAAGAAATGATTGAACATTTGTTTAGTTATTTACCAGAAGACGGTTATGCATTTAATGTAAATTATATGCGGCTTAGCGGCAACTTCCCCTATTTTCACCGTAATATTTATGGCTTAAGTAAAACCTATAATGTAGGTTATAAAGACAGCGTAGGAAATGCAATGCTGGCAGAGATACCACAATATGCTGCACCAAAAGATTCCCTAAAAAAAGACAGCCTGGCTAGGATTGCCAAAAAATCGCTGCCTAAAATTCCTAAAGAAAAAAAATTGTTACAGTACAGGGCATTAACAATTGATAGCAGTAAAACTTTTGCAGTAATGACGGTAAATACTTTCAGCAAGGGCCGGTTAAGAGGTTTTTTTCGTAAATCTTTCCGCCAGTTAAAAAATGAAAACATTAAAAACCTGGTGATTGATTTACGGGTAAATGGCGGTGGCAGAGTGGGGCTTTCCACATTGCTTACGCGTTACGTAACCCGGCATTCCTTTAGAGTGGCAGATACTTTAATTGCACAAAGCCGGAGCCTTGGCCCATATACAAAATATATTAAGGGAAATATTTTTAACAATATTGAGCTTTGGTTAATAGCACATAAACGAAAAGACGGACGTTACCATCTAACTCACCTGGAAAATAAAACCTATCAGCCAAAGTCAACAAAGCATTTTGATGATAAAGTTTATGTGCTAACCAGCGGGCTAAGCTTTTCGGCATCATCCTTATTTTGTAATGCTGTAAAAGGGCAACCGGGTATTAAATTGGTGGGAGAAGAAACCGGTGGCGGATGGTACGGCAATAATGGCATTATGATTCCTGATATTACCTTGCCTAATACAAGGCTAAGAGTAAGGCTGCCGTTGGTAAGGCTGGTACAATATAATCATATAGCAGAAAAAGGTTCCGGCGTTCTGCCGGATGTTTTGGTTACGCCAAACTATAATGCATTGATAAAAAGAGAAGATTATAAAATGAAAGTTGTAAAGGAATTGATTAGAGCAAATCCATAATAACTTTTGATGCTTTTGAACTGATAGTACAAGAGGGCGATGCAACAATGCTCATCATACTTCAACAGCCCGGACCAAAATTAATTTTATCTGCCTGGGGTTTCAACCCATTAT
>JBDSYV010000208.1:0-13064 GCA_040110925.1 Ferruginibacter sp.
TTTTCCGTTTTCTCTACCGTATTACTTACAGGCGCAGTGGCACGCACCTCATTTATCTGCCAGCCCTGCGGTAAATTGTTTTTAAACTGCTGGTAAATTTCTTTATCGCATGGCAGGTGCCAGGCGCTATAAGTTTTGCTATACTGCCGCCCGGTTGTTTTTTTTATCAGCGCATTAATGTCGGGTTTATTTGGGCAGCGCAGGAGAATACGGGTTTGGCCTTTGTGCTGCACATAGCTGGCGGTAATGATGGGCATACGGTGCGTTTTAGTTATTTAAATTTAAATAATCTGTTTCTATTATTTTAAAATATTTGTTCTGGATTTTAAAAAAAAATATTGCACTTGCAAAAGCGATTTACATAAATGCAATTAAAGATGAATAATGGTATGCCGTACAAGAGAGTGACACAACGATGATGCTATGAAAAATATATGCCCGTACAAAAAAAAATCCCCTTCATTCCTGAAAGAGATTTAATTTATAAAATTATTTATCAGTTTATATCCTTACCGGCATTTAGTGTTTCTATCATTTTTGCAATAGAATCTTTATTGGCTTTGTCCGGTGCCTGCGGCTGGGCAAGCTGTGCATATTTTAATGCATTTTTATAATCGCCGTTGGCAGAATAGCCTCGCATTAATCCCATATTGGTGGTGAACACGCCCGGATTTTTCTGTGCATTGAATTTAAAAATTTCCAAAGCCTCTGCCTTTTTTTTCTCCCTTAATAGTTGCCTGCCATACTGGTGCAGATCCTGCATACTGCCCATGGGGAGTGCTTCTTTCATTGCGGCATCTGCTTCGGCAGGTTTTCCCATTTTTTGCAGTATCATAGCTTTAGTACTAAGCGTTCTAAAATTTTTTTCCCCTACAAAAATCCCGTTTATGGAGTAATCGCTCCATTGCAAAGCCTCTTCCAAATCGTTGTTCTCTGCGGCAAACCTTGCAGCCTGTACCCAGGGATCGGGCGTGAAACCAATATTCGATTTTAATTCTCTGCGGAAAGTTTCCAATTGTGTTTTGGGTAAATCTACTTCTACCTTAAATGGAATCTTTAATTTTTCCCATAACAATGCAATTACCGCACTGTTGTCTGTCTCATTTGTAAACTCATACTTCAGCCATTCCACGCTTTCTGCTAAGGACTGTGTTTTCACATTTACCCTTAATGCATCTTCTTTCTGGTCATAAAAAAAGGATCCCCATGAGCTGTTGTTATTGCTAAAAATAAGTGTGGCATCATCTGCACCCATTGCAATAAAAAATCCATAAGTGCCGGCTTTTAAAGGCCTGCCCTCAACCATCACATCGGTACTAAATGTCATGGTGGTATTTTCATTGGCACCTGCCCGCCATGGGGCCGCTTTGCTTGTTCCAAAACCAAGAGGAGCAAAACCGGTATGTACCAGTCCATTCCAGATTTTTCCTTCACGCCCTTTTACGCCGGGCCTGTCGTAATGAATGCTAACATCTGTGATGCCGATTCTTTCGCTCACCGATGCTTTTTTATTGCCACCATTGGGTGGTGTAGTCAGATTTTGGGCAGATGCGCCAAGCATACATACTGCCATAAAAATGACCAGGTAAATTTTTTGTTGCATAAAAATTTTGTTTTAGATATTAAAGCTAATGTTTAGAAAATGGGAATGCAAAGTATTTCTTATGGGTGGCAGAAACGAGCAGAAACATGGCAGAAAAACCGTTCGCCAGGAGAGGAGCCTGCTTTTTACATAAGCTTAAAAACGGGCCAACATGAATGGAAGATCATGCTGAGAGATATAGTTCCAAAAAATTAAAAGCTAAGTATCCTGAAAAACTCCGGCCATGGCCCAATTTCATCTTTGTACTGTTTTGCCATAACCCTTGTTACCTGCGCTATATGAGTGAGGTCGTGCACCACCCAGGTACTTAATAAATTTCTAAGTGTTACTTCGCCAAGCACTGGGTGCATGCCGGTTTTATTTAAATCATTTTCTGTAAGATTTAAGGATTTAAACCATATAATATTGTCTTTTCTCAGGCTGGCAAATTCATCCAGCAATTGCTGCAGGGATTTTCCCTTGCTGTTATCGAATTGGGCAAAGCGATCCCATGGTTCAAAAGTTTTTGTGTTACCGTATGCAAGAATCATTTTTGTTCTTGCCGCCCAGTCTGTTTTTTCACCATGGATCAAATGCCCCATTACATCGTATGGCGAAAAGGTTTCGGGGCCCTCGTTATTCATAACCCAATCGCTGGATAAACCGCTTAATAATGTATTTAGAACAGCAGGGGTTCTTTCAAGGATCTGTATTGCTTCGGTTTGGTTGTAGGTCATAAAAATTGTGTCATTGAATGAGTTATTTGTCAATAGGTTAATAATCATTAAGTCATTTGAGCCTTAGATGATTCAGCATTCACCGGCTTCGAAACGCTCAGCCTGGCATGATTATCCAGGCATGCTATGCAAGCCAATGCGGTTTCCTTCGGTATCTATAATGACAGCCATAAATCCATACTCTGGCGATATCTGTGTTTTAGGTACAAATATTTTTCCTCCGGCTGCTTCTACTTTATCGAGAATACTTTGAACATCTGGATTTCCATTTAAATAAATTAGCGTACCATCGGTTGCAGATGGTTTATGAAAACCGCCACTATCCACCACTGCACCGCCCACTTGTGTCATCATATCATTCAAAGGAAACATGCGCATTTTTATATTTTCTGTATCCATGGGTATTAACTCAATACCAAAAATAGATTCATAAAATTTTTGTGCTCTCGCCAGGTCGGTGGCGGGTATTTCAAACCAACTGATTGCGTTATTCATGATTGATTAATTTATGGTGAATAAAATTAGTTTTTTATAAAGCCATTTTAGTTTCATTCAAACCTTAGCTCTGCCACCACAAACGCTTTTAATTTATCTGCAGGCAGAGGATCTGATTTTTTTTGGCACAACCTGTATCGTTTGTGCCGATAACAAAACAGGAATAGAAATTACAGATGCGGTACCAATACTTAGCTGTTTTAAAAAAAATCGGTTCATTTTTTTTCTTTAAAGTTCTAAACTTTATATGAAAGATTTGTACCGCTTATAAAAAGGCCCTGTGGGTGATGATGTCTATTGGTTAGAGAATCATTGGTCTGTATGACTGAAGACCGTAGGGAAGGGGAGTTATTATTTAAATTGTGTTAATGAGGGTTGCATTAAATATTGGTTCATTTCCGGGCTGCTCTTGTTTTAGCTCCGCCCGCAAGCAACAATCGAAAAAGCAAGCGATTTGCCGCTGGTAAAATTTTAAAAAGAATAATTTAAATAAAACATTATTTTGGGCTCACTTCTAATTAAAACTAAAATCTACTGCTATGCTTTTACGATCATGTACTTTTTGTATAATGCTTGCCTGTTCAATGTTTGCAGGGAGCGTGTTTGCACAGGATAAAAAAGATGATGCCAAACCTAAAAAGGATTCTGTATCTCAAAAAAAAGATTCAATGGCTACGGCCATTAAAAACAAAACAAAGTTGGACGGGTTGTTTACATTATACCAGGATACTGTAACCGGTAGCCTGCAATTGTATGTGAAAAAAAACCAGCTTGGGACAGAGTTTATTTACCAGAGTTTTTCTATGGGTGGCCCTGGTAGTTTATTTTTAAACCAAAACATGCTAAGGGAAACCTGGGTACTAAAAATAAAACGGACTTATAATAAACTGGAGTTTCAGCGATGCAATGAAAGTTTTTATTATGATCCGGCAAATGCCATAAGCAAAGCCGCCAACGTAGATGTGAGCGATGCGGTTTTTTATGCCAGCAAAATTACTGCTGAAGACTCAAGCGGGTACCTGGTAAATGTGGATGGATTATTTATCAGTGATAAACTGGATCCGGTAAAGCCTGTTTTTCCTCCTACAATTCCGCCAGGTGCTGTTTTTAACCTGGGTAATTTTAGTGCAGATAAATCTGCGTATGAAAAAATACGTTCATTCCCCAACAATACAGATGTTGTTGTTTCTCTTGCTTTTGATAACCCGGCACCGCTAAACGGAGGGGATAAATCTATCACTGATGCAAGGTATGTGCGTGTAAAAATGCAGCATAGTTTTATAGCCATGCCAACGAATGATTATAAGCCAAGGTTCGATGATCCACGAGTGGGCTTTTTTAGCCAGCAAATGGATGATATGACTTCAATTAATGCAACACCATATCATGATTTAATCAACCGCTGGTACCTTGTAAAAAAAGATCCATCCGCAGCAATGAGCGAACCTGTAGAACCAATTGTATGGTGGGTGGAAAACACAACCCCTGTAGAACTGAGACAGATAGTGATGGATGCCGGTAACAAATGGAATGAAGCTTTTGAAAAAGCAGGATTTAAAAATGCCGTGGTGATGAAAATGATGCCGGATACCGCTACATGGGATCCTGCCGATATCCGTTATAATGTAATTCGCTGGGTGTCTTCCGGCCTTGGATTTGCCATTGGGCCAAGTTTTGTAAACCCACGTACCGGTCAGATTCTAGGTTCTGATATCACAATCGACTATGGTTTTTTAGGTGGAACAATTGCTGAAGAAGAACTTTATAATGGCAAAGGATATGGCAATATGGAAGCTGACAATTCAATTAATGCTTCGGCCAAATTAAAACAGAATCTTATGAGTTGCAGCATTGGAAGCGGTTTGCGCTATGAATATGCAGCGGGAAATATTATGGCTGAATGTATGGGTGCTTCGCCAGGTGATCTGGAAACATTAAAGCAACAATTTTTTACCGAACTGGTAATGCACGAAATGGGGCATACCATGGGCCTGATGCACAACATGAAATCCAGCAATATGCTAAACCCGGATGAACTAAATGACAAAAACATAACCCGTAAATATGGCCTTACAGGTTCAGTAATGGATTATTCTACAGTGAATGCAGCATTGGATCATAGCAAGCAGGGAGATTATTATACAACCAAAACCGGACCTTACGATTGGTGGGCTATAGAATATGGTTATGCAACTTTTCCTGAGGGACAGGAAAAAGCAGGCTTGCAAAAAATATTAAATCGCAGTACAGAACCCTATTTGATTTTTGGCAATGATGCTGATATTGCATCCTTCAGTTCTGGTATTGACCCTCGTGTGAATGTATGGGATATGAGCAGTGATATGGTTGCTTATGGCACTGATCGTTTCAAACTGGTGAACCAGTTGATGGGCAAATTGAAAAATAAATATGCTGAACCAGGAAACTCTTATGCAAACCTGCGTATGAAATATAATATGCTGAACAGGCAGCGTTTTTCCATGGCAGTACCATTAAGCAAATATATAGGAGGCATTTATGTGGAAAGAGGTTTTGCAGGACAGAATACAAACGTAAAACCATTTACGCCCGTGCCGGTTGAATACCAGAAAAAAGCATTAGCTACATTGAGCAATTATCTTTTTGCCCCAAATGCATTTGATGCAGATACTTATTTATTGCCTTACCTGCAAAGACAAAGACGCAGTTATGATTTTTCTGGCAACACAGAAGACATGAAAATGAGCGGTATTGTTTTAAGTATGCAAATGGCTGCACTAAGTAATATTCTTAATCCTGTTTCTACGGCAAGGATAAATAACTCTGGCTTGTACGGCAATACATACTCCATTGCAGATGTAATGGGCGACCTGGTAAAAGCCATTTTTGATGCAGATAAAACTACTGCTGTAAACCTTTATCGCCAGAACCTGCAAACTGAATTTGTAAAGACAACAGCTAATATTGTAAACGGGCAAGGTTATGATAATCCTACAAAAGCTGCGGCATTAAATACATTAAAAAAAGTAAAAGCATTATTGACTACAACAGCATCGCCAAATGAACAAACTAAGGCACACCGTACTAATCTTAATTTTTTAATTGATAAGGCATTGGTGATAAAATAATTTTATTTTTTGATCCATCATTAAAAGCCCGGTAATTTTTGCCGGGCTTTTATATTATAGAAGAGACAGTTTAAAAAGAGAGAAAAAATTAGTGGCCTATGGAGATACCTGTTGCCTGGAGTCTGGTAAATTTTTAGCCATTCGATTTCTCTTTACAGTTTCATAAACCACAAGTATAACCAATAAGATAAATAAAACTAATGATGATCCTTTTGTGCCAAAACCTATACCGCCCTTTTCATTTGTTTTAGTAAGAAGATCCCCAAATGTGGCACCAAACGGACGGGTGAGCACAAAGGCAATCCAGAATAATACAACCCTGGAGATATGGGTAAAATAATATGCCAACGCCAGTAGTGCAAGCGCAATACTTATCAGTATGGCTCCACCTGAAAAGCCTAATCCTGAATCATCTGCTAAAAAATCGCCGAGGGCAGTACCCAGTGTATTGGAAACTAAAATAGCCATCCAGTAAAATATCTCTGCCCGGCGAGTCCTGATAAGGCTTACTGTAAGTGATTTTTCAACCCAATACCATATGGCCAAAATAATTATTAGCAGGCTTACCAATATTAAAGCTCCTTTAGCATATCCCAGGCCCAATGTACGATCCATATAATCGGACATGGTAGTGCCGGCTGTACTTGTAGATAAAATAACGAGCCAATAGAGGGCTGGTATGTATTTGTTAACGGATAGCTGCCCTACCAGGGTGACAAGAAATATACTGAATAAAATAATTGTACTGATGGCATAGCCAACATTAAGTGTCATAGAAAGCAGGTCGCCTGCTGTTTCACCAAGGGTGGTGGCTACAATTTTTGTTATCCAGAAAATTAAAGTAACTAATGGAATTTTACTGGCTGAGAATTCTTTTACCATATTTAAGTTTAAGCGAGGTGTAATGAAAATCACATGCCAGTATTGTAAATATTTGGGACATAAGGTATCCATGCGTTTTTGCCAGGCTGGTAAATGCTTGCAAAAGTATGACCCATAAAAAGTTTATAATCGAATTTTGGATAACCGATTACAATGTACCCGGGATAATACCATTCCATATTTTCATCTGAGGCATATTTTACTTTTTGCAGCATGAGGTATTTTCCAAGACTGTATTTTTTATAAGCCGGGTCATAAAAATTCATGATGCCAGCTATACTGCTTTCACCTTTGTCAAAAATACCCACTGCAATAAGCCGGGAGCCATCTCTCACTTCCATCATACGTGTATCATAAACATTGATGTCTTGTTCTTCCATTAACCAGCTACTGACAGATATTGCGGGGTCAAAATCAATTGCTGTTTTATAGAGGCTATAAAGTGTTTCTATTTCATCCGTTATTAAAAGGGGTTTGATGCTCGTACTGAACTGTCTGTTGATACGGTTTATCTTATTTGCGCTCTTGCTAAAAATGAACCCTGGAATATGGTACCTTAACCAATTTACCTCGTGCACCTGGTCATTTACGATAAGGTAATGCGTACTGAATATGCCCTGCCCCATCCGGTAAAAACCAATGGAAAGAAAATCATCAAGCTCTTTTCCAAAAAGCCGTGGCGGGTAAAGAATGAGTGGCTCTATCATCTGGTGAAATGAAAATATTAAAATACTGATTTTTGCTTATTCTTTTTTCCTCAATTCCAGTTTGAATTTTTCAATTTGTCTCTTATGCCGCAAAATATGTACGATGGCATGTTCCATTATCTGTTCAATATCATAAGACTGTCCCCATGAAGTCATTATTTTTTTACTGTTATCCGGCTCTTCAAGTTCATTGTCATTGATGTTTTCAAAAGTTTCCACAGTAAATGCAAAAGCGTTTTTTAAATCAGATTGATAATCATTTACTGACAATTGAAATTTTATTGCTGGCTTATCCATTTCTGCTCCACGTATGTTGCGGATGTAAATAGCATATGCATACACTGCCCTTACAACATGTGCAAGAATGGACTGCACTGATTGGCAGTTAAGGTCGGCGGTTTGTTTATCAACAATAGTTACCAACTCATCATTTGAAATATCATTGATAGCGCCCAGAAATTCATTAATTATTTTTTCATATTCATCCAGTAATGCCCCGGCTGCCCCGGTTCTGTATGTTTTAAACATAAATTTTATCCTTGGTTTTGTAAATTATGTATTTGCCGGCAATTATTTCTTTTAACCCCAGCGCTATTTGTCTTGACATTAAACAATTGTTTTTATAACTTTCATTGATAATATTCGGGTAAAAGCGGTATCCTCCTGAAAAATCTCTATTACAATCTCCTTTAGAAATGCTTTGCTGATTCTTCCAGCCTGGGTCGAATTTTCTCTGGCCACATTAAAATAATCAAAACATCTGGAATTAATAATTATTAAGCAAAATAAATACTGGAAGTATTTCCAGGTTCAAGCTTTTTTAATAAACCTAATAAATCAATTAAGATGAAAAGCAAACTACTGTTAATTGCAATCATGGTCATCTCTGTTTTAAGTTTACATGCACAGGTTACGCTTATTAATTCAAACAATAGCCTGCAAGTGGTTATTCCATTGAGCAACGGAAAAACCATCCTGTATTCGGAGATAGATAGTTCAATATGGTCAACAGATGCAACCTTACCAGGTACAATTCAAATATCCCCTGATATTAAGTATGAAGAGTTTGGAGGACTGCTAAATGGAACTTTTATCTTCAGGGGTACTACTGCTACCACAGGTTCAGAAATTTATATTACAGATGGAACAATTCCTGGAACTGTATTGGTAAAAGATATTTTTAGCGGAGCTACCAGTTCAGCTCCCGGAGATTTCAGCACGCTTAACGCCTTTATTTATTTTAGCGCCCGGACCGCAGCAGAAGGGCGTGAACTTTGGAGAACTAATGGGACCCTTGCTGGCACTACGCTTGTAAGAGATATTGTGCCGGGCCCTGACAGTAGTAATGCTGCAGGTCTGTATAATTTATATTCAAATGGCAGCTATTTGCTTTTTGCTGCATATAGCCCCGGCTCAGGAATTGAATTATGGAAATCGGATGGCAGCAATGCCGGTACCGTTATGTTGAAAGAAATAAATACGGCTAATGCTAACGCAGATTCCTCCAAGCCATCCGGTTTTTTTGCTTTTAATAATATGGTTTTATTTGTAGCCAAAGATGCTACACATGGTGAAGAATTCTGGAGAACAGACGGGACTACCGCTGGAACAATACTGCTGAAAGATATTAATCCCGGCCCCGGTTCTTCTACGAGTTATGAAATATTTCCAGGATTTTCATTCCCGGTTTTTCAGAGCTTTCACTCTTTTAATAACAGGGCGTATTTCAACGCCTATGATGGCATAAGTAATGGTGAAGTTTGGGGTACTGATGGCACAGTCCTCAACACCACCCTTTTAAAAGATATTGTGCAGGGCAGTATTTATTCCATTATACTCTTAACGGATGCAATTAATTTACCCAATAAATTTATTTTTCCGGTATCAGATGGCACGAACAGGTCAGAACTATGGGAATCAGATGGCACTCCAGCTAATACCCAATTATTCAAATCATTTACACCAAACAATCCCAGTTTATTGCCTCTTGTTCTCACGACATATAGCCTTGATCCCTTAAATGGAACTTATACCCAGCCTTTGTTCCAGGGAAATAAATTTTTCTTTACCGCCGGCACACAGTTAGAAGGTTATGAGTTATGGATTTCCGATGGCACATTGCCCGGGACAGTTATGGTAAAGGATATTAACCCCGGTATTGGCGATGGCATAGATCTTTCAAGTAACTTTTCATTTTTATATACCAGCACTAACCTGTTTTTTGCAGCAAATGATGGTGTAAAAGGAAATGAATTGTGGAAATCAAATGGAATAAATGCCGGCACTACCATGGTTGCAGACATAAATTTAAATGCCGCCGATGCCCTGCCTGAGCTTTCTTACCTCTGTAATAATAGGATAATTTTTACCGCAACAAATGGTGATGATATTGCAAAAACAGACTTGTACGTAGTAGATGGAAGTTTTATTTCCCTGCCTGTAAAACTTACAGACTTCACCGTTTCGCTAAGGAACAATGATGGTATTTTAAACTGGAATACAGAACAGGAAATTAACAGCAAGGACTTTATAGTTCAGCGCAGCTACGATGCACAACAATTTGAAGACATTGGAACTATACAAGCCATGGGAACATCCTACCAGAAAAAGACTTATGCATTTACCGATGCAGACATTACGTATTGTGGCAAGCCTAAAGTATTTTATCGGTTAAAGGCAAATGATAAGGATGGAAAATCATATTACAGTAATATTATTTTATTAAAACTTAAAGAGAGTAGTCAATGGAATATAAGGCTTGCAGAAAATCCTGTGCGGGATTATTTAAAGATTTTGCTTGAAGGAACTTCGGGCAATGTACATCTTTCTATAAAAGACATTGCTGGTAAATTAGTTTATACAAAATCATTGAAAAATACAAATGGCCAGATCAGTCTTCAGATACAACTGGCAAAAGGCTTGTATGTGCTGGAGGCTATAACTAATAATGAAAGAAAAATGATACAGTTTGTAAAATAATGAAACTATTGGCAGGGATGGTAAAGAATAATGCGGATTTACCTTGAGTTATTCTGTCTATTTTTACCACGTGAGTTCTACAGTGCTTTATATTATTGGTGGATATATTTTACTTCTGATAATCGTTTACCTGGTGCAGGAGCGGTTTATCTTCAAGCCTGAAAAGCTAACACAGGACTTTGCGTACAAATATGATGTGCCATTCAAAGAATTATTCTTTGATGTGGAGGAAGGTGTGAGGATAAACGGGCTGCACTTTACCAGCGAAAAACCGCTGGGGCTTATTCTTTACTTTCATGGCAATACCCGGAGTATAAAAGGCTGGGCAAAATATGCAAAAGATTTTGCAAGGTATAAATATGATGTTGTGCTGGTGGACTACCGCGGCTTTGGTAAAAGTACAGGCAAGCGCTCTGAAAAGGATATGCTCAATGATATGCAGTTTGTATATGATAGCCTTTCTGTTCAATACACCGAGCATCACATGATTGTTTATGGGCGCAGCCTTGGGAGTGGCTTTGCTGCAAAAATTGCAAGTGATAATAAACCCAGGTATTTAATATTGGATGCACCTTATTTTAGTTTTGCAAAAGCATTGCAGCGTTTCCTGCCTATATTGCCCATGCGGTTTTTATTGCGTTATCATCTAAGAACCGATAAATGGATCAGGCATGTAAACTGTCATACCTATATTTTGCATGGAACAAAAGACTGGCTTATACCCATTAGCAATAGTGAAAAATTACAAGCCATCAATCCTACAAAAATTACATTGATAAGAATCCAGGGCGGGGGTCATAATAACCTTCCTTCATTTAATGAATACCATAACATCCTTCGGGATATTTTACTTTATTAATTTATGCAACAGGTTTCACGAAGAAAAAATATTTTCCGTTTTGTAAAAGTTTTTCTTTTACTCTATTCTGTTATTGGAATTGCATTGTTTTACCTGCAGGGTAAATTGTTGTTTCATCCCGAAAATATAAATACGAATTATCACTATAAGTTTGATACGCCTTTTGAGGACGTAAATATCCCGTTTAATGGCACAGATACCATGAACATGGTTAAGTTTTTCCCTAATGATTCGGTAAGAAAAGGTGTCGTCATTTATTTTCATGGCAATATGAAAAATGTCGAGCGCTATGCGCCTTTTGCAAAAATATTTACCAAAAATGGTTATGAAGTATGGATGCCGGATTACCCTGGTTTTGGAAAAAGTACTGGAGAATTCACGGAGAAAAAATTATACGAACAAGCCACGCAAGTTTATAAAATGGCAGCAGGACATTACCAGAAGGATAGCATCATTATTTACGGAAAATCCCTGGGGACGGGCATTGCAGCGTATGTGGCGTCGCGACAGCCTATCAAAGAATTAATTCTTGAAACACCTTATTATGATATCCCTTCCATTGTAGGTGCTTATGCTTTTATGTATCCAACACAAAGGATGATTAAATTTAAGTTACCTACATGGCAATTTTTGGATGAGGTAGGAGTACCGGTCACCATTTTCGTGGGTACTTCGGATGGAGTGATCAGGAATTCAGTTTCGGTTAAACTTAAAAAGTATTTAAAACCTGGAGATGCTTATATTGAAGTGGAAGGAGCAGGGCATAATGAAGTGAATATTTCTGCTAAATATAAAACGGTGATGGATAGTTTGCTGAGGAATTAAATAGATGTTTTTTTACCACAGAGGAATAGGAGGAATTTTTTCACTGAGGCAAATGAGCAAACGTTATATCTTCTTTACCTCTGTGATTACCTCTTAATCCTCTGTGGTTAACTATCAGCGGCAGATATCAATCTTCCTTTAATGTAGATTTTTCTTTACTAACATTCAATGTATAAGTAGCCCCAATCTTCAGTGCAACATTTTCTTTACCATGGCTTACGGGAAAATTAAAACATACCGGTATATCCACGTCCTGTAATATGTCTCTAATAATTTCATCAACTGTTTTTCCAAAAACACGTTCGGTATCTTTCATATCTGTAAATCCGCCAATGATTATTCCTTTTAGTTTTTTGAATTTTCCACTTCGTTTTAATTGATAGAGCATCCGGTCCACATTGTATGAATATTCGCCAATGTCCTCTATAAATAAAATACTGTCCCTGGTATCAAAGTCAGATGCAGTGCCTGTTACGTGGGCAAGCAGCGCAAGGTTTCCACCAATTAATGTACCTGTTGTTTTCCCTTTTTTATTAAAGGGATGCGGCATGCATTTGTAAGTTTGTTTTTCACCTGCCAGTGCTTTTCGCAGGGTTTGAATATAATAACTGTTGTCCTCGCCATCATTGAAAGCAGCTGCCATTGGCGCATGCATGCTGGCAATGTTATAGTTGGAAAACAGGTGGCAATGCATTACGGTGATATCACTAAACCCAATAAGCCACTTTGGATGTTTTTTAAATTTCTTAAAATCCAGTTTATCAATAATTCTTCCCATGCCATATCCACCCCGGCCAAATAAAATGGCTTTAATTGATTTATCGTCCAGCATGGCCTGTAGCTCTTCACATCTTTCTTCATCTGTGCCACTAAAATAATTCAGGGAAGCGC
>JBDSYV010000209.1:0-2991 GCA_040110925.1 Ferruginibacter sp.
CGCCCATCCTCAATTCCGTTTCACTTACATTTTCTTCACCGGCAAATAAAACAGCCTGTTGCTTAGCGGCTTCACTTAATGCTTCATTATTCAATACAAAAGGATAGCCAACATCAATATGAATATCGGCAGTGGCTCCAATTGCTTCAACAAGTTGCTTTGTTTGCTTTTTTATCAGTTCATGTGCTTTAAAGCGCCATTCTTCATTCATGGCTCTGAAAGTACCCATTAGCTTCACTTCCGAAGGAATTACATTGGTAGTATTGCCCCCCTGGAAAGAAGTGATAGACAAAACCGAAGGATTAAAGGGGTCATTATTCCTGCTAATAATTTGTTGCAGGCTTATGATAAGTTGTGCTGCAATTAAAATAGTATCCGCAGTATATTGGGGCGCAGCGGCATGGCCACCTTTTGCTTTTATAGTGATATAAATTTCATCAGCGCTTGCCATCACCATGCCGCCGCGGAAAGAAAACTTGCCCACTTCCATGCCTGGGTGCACATGCAAGGCAAAAATGCGATCAGGTGTGGGATTTTCAAGTACACCTACTGCAATCATATAACTTGCGCCACCCGGATTTTTTTCTTCTCCAGGTTGAAAAATTAATTTCACAGTTCCTTCCCAATCGGCTTTTGCTTCATTTAAAATCTTTGCTGCACCCAACAGGCATGTTGTATGTACATCGTGGCCGCATGCATGCATAACTCCCGGCTTTTTAGATTTATAATTTACTTCATTAGCTTCAATGATTGGTAAGGCATCCATATCTGCCCGCAATGCGGTAATCCTGGAGGAGGGATTTCTGCCCTCGATAATGCCCACCACACCAGTAGTAGCCATTACGCTAAAAGGTATTCCCCATGAAGACAATTTTTGTTGAATGAAAGCTGAAGTTTCAAATTCCTGGTAACTAAGTTCAGGGTTTGCATGTATATGGTGCCTTACAGAAATAAACTCATCCGAATAACTATGGGCAAGCGTTTTTATTTTTTGAAGCATTTAACTGTTTTAAAGAGTGAAGTTAAATATCAAAACAGTACCAGCAGTTGAGAAACTTTATAAACTGAGATCCAGGTTATAAATCCGGGTCCTGTAATTTTTCCGGCTTCACTTCAATCATTCCGGGTAGAATGTAAATGTTACCATTCACCAAATTTTGAGACGCTATTTGCTTGCGAAATTTTTCAGCATCAGCCCTTTCCAGGAAGTTCCCAAACTTTAATTTAATATATGGAGATTGAAAAGTCATGTACACCTTCTGATCAGGATACTGTTGTAATAAAATTGAGCGCAGTTGCATAGCCGCATTTCTATCGCTGGTGCTAAGCAGCATAAGCCTGTATCCTTTTGCATTGCGAACACCCGCCACAATGCTTCCATTATAATCAGCCATTTTCCTTCCAAGAATATCAATACGGTAATCTTTAATTACTATAACTGTTCCTACTATTGAGGAATCCGCCTGGCCAAAAGATTGAAAAGTAGAAAAACACAAAAAGGAAAATATAAGTTGCTTCATAATTATAAGCTCAGTGGGCAAAAATAATACCATTAGTTAAGATTAGTCAACTCTCTCCGGGTCCTGCTGTATATTTATATTTTAATAACATTTAAAAAAAAGATATGCTTGTTTTAAATTTTGACCCTTTTCCAATCCTTGAAACTGAAAGAATGATTCTGCGTGCGGTTTCTTTGGAAGATGCAGAAGATATGTTTTTTCTCAGAACCAATGAAGATGCCATGAAATTTATCAATAAAGCTTTGCCAAAATCAATAGCTGATATTCTTGAACTGGTAGCAAAAATGAATGATAATACCATGAGAATCCAGTGGGCTATGGCATTGAAAACAGATAATAAATTAATTGGAACCATAGGATATCATATAATTGATAAAGATCATCACCGGGCAGAGTTGGGTTATATGCTTCATCCTATGCAATGGAATAAAGGATTAATGAGTGAAGCGATACAAGCCGTTCTTGATTTTGGTTTCAATAAACTAGGATTACACAGTATTGAGGCAAGAATAAATCCCGCCAATAATGCTTCTTCAAAAATTCTACTGAAACATAATTTTGTGAAGGAGGGTTATTTTAAAGAAAGCTATTTATTTGAAGGAACATATTTTGATAGCGAGATTTATGGGTTGGTGAAGTAATAAATAAGATGATATGATTCATTTTAATTTTTACCAATTTTTAAGTGGTCGCAATTTACCACTACCTCATCTTTTTCTTCCTGTGTAAGCTGGAACATAAAATCTTCCGGAAAGATAAAACAGATTGCTGATCCGCTCCTGGCCGCTTGTCGGGAGACACAGCGGCGGCAGAATCTAATAATATGGGCAACAAAAAATCAATACCCAGCTTTTGCTCCACCAATATTTTCAATGGGATGCCAGGTAGTTTTTATTTCCTGTGTATCCATAATAAAATAAGGCGACTGACTATTATCTGTAAGCCAGTTTACTTTGTTGTAAAGCACAACACGCTTCATATTCAGAGAAGCTTTTTCCTGTATCATTTTTTGAGTGCCTGCATCATTCTCGCAAAATACTATTGCATTCACATCCATATGGTCTGCAAAATAAGATACAAGTTCAGTAACTTTTCCGGTAAGAATATTTACGACGCCCCCGGGAACATCAGATGAATTTAGCACTTCAGCAAAACTAACAGCACACAAAGGTTTATTGGTAGAAGCCAAAACCACGCAGGTATTTCCGCCGGCAATTACAGGAGCTATCACAGAAACCATCCCAAGTAATGAAGTATTTTGCGGAGCAATAATAGAAACAACACCAGTGGGTTCGGGCACTGAAAAATTAAAATGCGAGGAAGCCACAGGATTTACAGCACTAAACAACTGCTGAAATTTATCGCACCAGCCTGCGTAATAAATGAGGCGGTCAATAGAAAGTAAAACTTCATTTTCAGCTTCTGCTTTTGTCGCATCCTGTTTCATTAGTTCATCAATGAACTGCGCTTT
>JBDSYV010000210.1:0-5065 GCA_040110925.1 Ferruginibacter sp.
AAGTTTGCCTATAAGAGAATGAAAGAAAACAATGCTCAGACCTGTGCTAATTTTAGAACCCGGATTGCGGAGTTAAAAAGTGTTGATAGTGGGTTCAAAGAATACATAAAATACAATATATCACTTATGAGCAATTTAAAGCAATATTATTCTACTGCAACATTGGATAGTAAGCAGAAAATGCTTGGTTTGATGTTCCCTGAGAAATTGGTATTTTCTAATAACGAGTTTCAAACCACAAAAGAGAGTGAACTGTTAACGCTGTTATGTAATGCTGGCAAGGGTTTCAGCGGTTCTAAAAAAGAAAAGAGCAGCGGAAATGCTGCTCAATCCTATGTGGTGACCGCGTTAGGATTCAAACCTAAAACCTTCTGATCCGTAGTCAGATGCTCTATTCAATTGAGCTACGCAGCCAAATTCTTATTTCAAAAACTGCGATTCAAACCTAAAACCTTCCCGGCCTGAGGTCGGGATGCTCTATTCAATTGAGCTACGCAGCCATTTTTTTATTGGACGGCAAATATACTGCAATAATAATTTACAGCCAATCAGAGGCCATATAAAAAATTGCTATGGATATGATCTACCACTGCAGTTAATGATTTGGTTTCATCAAATACAGCAAGTTGCCTGTCAGCACCGGTGCCCTCTTCCAGCATTTTATGTACATGACTTATAGCGTGCTGGCTACCCAGGTGTGGAACTACATCATCAACAAAATCGAGTAACTCGTAAATAAGTACCCGCGTATTTACTTCTATTTCTTTTCCAAAATCAATCATACTTCCTTCAATGCCATACCGGCTGGCACGCCATTTATTTTCATTTAATAAAGGGCGGGGATACATCATAAAATTAAGATTCTGGCTGCGGAGCTTATACAACTTTGCACAGATAGCCTGGAATAATCCGGCAATGGCAATGGTTTCATGAACGGTAAGTGGTATATCACATATTCGAAATTCTACAGTATTAAAGAAAGGATGAACCCTAAGGTCCCACCATATTTTTTTTGCGTTATCTATGCAGTTTGTTTTTACCAGCAGTTTAATATAATTATCATAATCTTCAATACTATCATAGCAGTCGGGGATGCCCGTGCGGGGGAATTTTTCAAATACTTTAGTGCGAAATGATTTATAGCCTGTAAGCCGGCCCTCCCAAAAAGGAGAGTTGGTACTTAATGCAAAAACGTGCGGTAAAAAATAACGTGCAGAATTGGCAATATGAATGGCCATTTCACGTGTTTCCATTCCTACATGCACATGCAACCCGAAAATTAAATTACTGCGGGCTGCTTCCTGTAATTCATTCACAATTTCACTATAGCGAATATGATCGGTAATAAGCTGGCTTTCCCAATGGCTGAAAGGATGTGTACCACTTGCGCCAATCCATAATCCTAAGTCATCTGCAATGCCGCTAATGGTTTTACGTAAAGTAGCCACATCCATAAATGCTTCATCCACATCGGCACATATATCTGTACCAACTTCTACCACGGCCTGATGCATCTCTGCCTTCACTTTATCCTTTATCACTTTTTGTCCTTCGTGAACAATCTTCTGTTCATGACTTTTCAGTTCACGGGTCAGGGGGTCTATAACCATGTATTCTTCTTCTACTCCAAGGGTGAAATGCTTATAAGAAAGTGCTGCCATAACCGGCTGTTTAATTTGTTAGGTTAAAAAAAATGTTGTTCAGTTTAAATTAATTTCATTTCAACAATTAATACAATGTTTCTTTTATTGCACTCCTTTTAATGTATTCTCCCCAGGTAAGGTTATCGCCAGGTTTATGCTCTTTGGCTTTTTCTATGGCATAATTTGCTAAAGTTTCCACCACCCATTCAAAATTTTCTTCACCTACACTTTTCACTTCTGCATCAGGTGCAGGGTTGCAAAAATCAATTGCATAGGGTACTCCATCTCTCAGGGCCAGTTCTACGGTATTAAAATCATAACCCAGGTACCTGCAAATACGCAGTACAATATCTTCCATCAGCTTATACCTTTCAGCATCTGGTTTAAAGTCGGCTACATAACGCAGGTGATGGGGGTTGCGTGGCTCGTAAGGCATTATGCGAACGTGTTTTCCGCCAATGCAATAACAACGATAGTATTCATCAAATTTTATTTCTTCCTGCAGCATCATAACCAATTGTTCAGTTTCTGCATGTTTTTCAAAAAACTCATCCATGCTGTTGAGCTGGTATACACTTTTCCAACCACCACCTGCAAAAGGTTTCATGTAGGCTGGAAACCCTATGTATTCAAAAATGCCATTCCAGTCCATTGGATAGGCAAGGTTGGAAAAAGATTCTGCACTTGTATCGGCAGGCAGGTCCCTTGAAGGAAGCAGGACAGTTTTTGGTACCGGCACTCCAATTTTTGTAGCAAGACAGTTATTAAAAAATTTCTCATCAGCGCTCCACCAAAAGGGGTTATTTATAACTGTGGTGCCGCATAGTGCAGCATTTTTAAGATATGCCCGGTAAAAAGGAACATCCTGTGAAATACGGTCAAAAATTACGGCATACTCTGTTGGCTCGCCCTGCATTACTTTATCTATTCGTACGGCTTCTGCTACTATGCCATCTATGTTTTTGCTATTTACTCTTTGAATAAACGCTTCGGGAAAACTTCTTTCTTTACCGAACAACATTCCTATTTTTTTCATGATATAAATTTTAAATGCAAATCACGATTAATATTAATCTATTCAAATATATTTTTAAGGCATCAATAAAACAAATTATGTTTTTTAGTGGATTGAAAATCAAATTGATTACAGGATTCGTTAATTTTGAGGCTAATGTCCTCTACAAAAATTTCATCTGTTATCCTGGAAAAACATTTAATGTTTTCTGATTTCCTGAAAAGAGATGTAATCATTGATTGCTATTACCACGCCAGTTTCTCACAGAATGTATCTGTACCATTGTTGCTTATCAATGACGGACAGGATTTGCGTACCATGCATTTTGAGGATATTCTTGAAGATTTAAATGCGGAACAATCAATAACGATGGTTTTTTGTGCTGCTATCCATTGCAGTTCAGACAGGAAAAATGAGTATGGCACTGCCCGGGTGCTGGACTATAAGGGCAGGGGAGCAAAGGCAGCAGATTATACAGCGTTTGTAATGAAAGAATTGCTTCCTTTTTTAAGAAAAACTTACCTGGTTATTTCATTTAGTGAAAAGGCATTTGCAGGATTTTCGCTAGGCGGGTTATCGGCTATGGATATTGCCTGGAACCATCCTTACGAATTTACTAAAGTGGGGGTATTCAGTGGCTCTATGTGGTGGAGAGATAAGGCACAGGATGAGGAGGATTTTGATGAAGATGAAAACAGGATAATGCAGCGGCAGGTAAGAGAGGGCAATTATTATTCATGGATGAAATTCTTTTTTGAAGTGGGTACTAAAGATGAAACTGCTGACAGGAATAACAATGGTGTGATTGATTCCATTGATGATACAAAAGCTGTGATTGATGAATTAAAACTAAAAGGGTATGATTCAATTTCTGATATTCGCTACCTGGAATTGGAAGATGGTTTTCATAATGTGGATACCTGGGCTAGGGCATTCCCTGTGTTTCTTAAATGGGGATGGGGAAAGGGAAATAATTTATAATTAATAATTGATTAATTGATAATTGATAAGTGGGTTAAGTTCGAAGGTTTTTAAGGGTTAAGGTGACTGCTTAAACGGAATATAGTTGATCTTATTTTATAAAAAAAGCCCCGCAAAATGCAGGGCTTTTATAATTTTTACGGTTTAGCACTATCCTTAGGTTTCACTGGTTCTGTAATAATTTGTGTGCCCGATTCTGTATTGGGTTTTGTATTCTTGTACTGTTGTTCAAGAGACATTAAACCCTTCATTATGTTACTGTTCCTTTCCTCTTCATACGCAAGCGCTTCCCGTCTGCGATCATTCAATTGTTCATAATATCGTGCCTGCTGTTCGATATCTTTTTTAAGGCTGGAAGTAATTTTTTCCGCTAGTTTCATATCGCCTGCTTTATAAGCTGAATATAAAAACTGCAATGAAAACTGGTTGTGCTGCTGGCTGCGGCTCACCATACCGTAAGGGAAATTTTCATTTAGCATCATTGCATCACACTTGTTCAGCATTTTTTTTGCATCCTCCAGCCTGCCCGCATCTGCAAGGCTACTGGCAGCCTGCCCATACGCAAGGCGAATAGAATTTAAATGTCTGCGGTTTTCTTCATCATAGTAAACACCAGGTTTGTTCGCATTACCAAACTTAAATTTATTCATCATTTTATCTAAAGCCCAATTCTGGTTTACTTCATTGTTATACACGGGTACAAGCCTATATGTAAGCCCATCCTGCCGCAGGTAATTACCAAAACCAAGTTCTCCATAAGGCGAAGTGAAATAAATAGGTCTTTTCCATTTATTGGCAGCAATAATATTTAAGATGGCCGCATCATTTTTATACAAAACCTGTTTAGGTATTTCAAATCGTACTTCGTTAACAACACTATCGTTTGCATTAACAGTTCCATTTGCTTTCACTACATTAATATCTACCGGGATGCTCACTTTTTTAGATGGATAAACATTTAATAAACTACCATCCCTTCCTTGCTCTACACGGCTTCGGTCGTCACTGCCAGCATAATCCTTCATCATGGCATATAAATCCATATACTCTCCACCACCCGGTACTGGCTTAGGTACACTATAGATCACTTCACGTTTGGATCCCTCTATTTGTTCTGCTGTCCAGATAGGATCAATAGGAGCACTTTCATTAACCCTGTAACGGAGTTGATTAATATACCAGTCAGTACCCAAAAGGCTGCTGTTTATTACTCTTATATCTTTTCGTAATCCCAGTACTTCCTGTGCATACCACAATGGGTAAGTATCATTATCCCCAAAGGTTATGAGGATGGCATTTGGAGCACAGCTTTCAAGGTAATCGTTTGCAAGGTCAGGGGCAATGGTTTTATTACTTCGATCATGGTCGTCCCATTCCTGGCTAGCCATAATGCCGGGCACAAGCAGGAGAGCGGCAATCCCTGCGG
>JBDSYV010000211.1:0-6812 GCA_040110925.1 Ferruginibacter sp.
TTAATTTTTTCAGCAGCTTTTTCAGTACCGATATTTAGCGTTTGCATCAATTCTGCCGGATTTTAGCTTTCACTTCTAAGGATTAGGAGGCATTTTTGAAGAGGCTGTTTGGGTAATTGTGGCCACGGTTTCATTAAAATGTAAAATGGTAGTAGGCTTTGTAATAAAATGGCTTGCTCCTTTTTCTAAGGCAAATTCAGCGTCTTCCTTAGCTGCTGATGTTGTAAGTACAATAATGGGTACCTGGTTTAGTTTATCAGAGCTTTTTATCTGGGTCAAAATTTCCCTGCCATGAACTTTGGGTAAATTAAAATCCATAACGATAATGGAGGGCAATTCTACGCATTCATCAATGAACGACTGCACCTTGCTACCTTCCATTATTACATCCATTTTATAGTTGATTTTATTATCCGTTAAGGCAATTTGTAACAATTCAATATCATCCAGGTCATCTTCTATTAAAAGGATATGTATGAGATCATTCATTACTGCAATATTAATTAAAAAAAATTGCACGGTTTTTGAAAAATTGATTTTATGCCAGTAAAAAAAACATTTCATGGAAGTACAAAACAACCCGATTTTGTAGTGGCAATTGGTGCCTCGGCTGGTGGTTTAGAGGCTATTACAGAAGTTTTTGATAATATGCCCGATGTTCCGGATTTTTCGTTTATAATCATACAACACCTTTCCTCTGATTATAAAAGCCTTATGGTAGAATTGCTGGGTAAACACACTTCAATGAAACTTTATGAAGCGGCCAATGAAATGAAAATTGAACGCAACTGTATTTACCTTATCCCCAATAAATATATGATGACAGTGAGCCGTGGCCGGCTTAAGCTTCATGAAAAAACAAATATTCATTCACCAAATAATGCCATAGATATCTTCTTTGAATCGTTGGCAATAGATAAAAAAGATAAGGCAGTAGGCATTATACTTTCAGGTACAGGTACAGATGGAACCAAAGGAATAGAGGCTATAAAGAATTATGGAGGGGCAGTGATAGTTCAAGACCCTGCAACTGCTAAATTTGATGGTATGCCTAACAGCGCCCTGGCTACTCAGCTGGCTGACATGATATGTTCGCCTTCTGCTCTTGGCGAAGTATTATTGGATTTCCTGGGCAATGGTGGCAAAACACCGTTGCCAGTATACAATAATGAAAGCGAGAAATATGTAGATGCCATACTGAACCACGTAAAGATTGAGACTTCCTATGATTTTCATAATTATAAAAAGGCAACCATACTTCGCAGACTAAGCAAACGTATGATTGAAAAACAAATAAACAGCCTGGAGGAGTACGAAAAATACATTAAAAACAATATTGAAGAAATAAAATACCTGTGTAACGATTTTCTTATTGGCGTCACAGAATTTTTCAGGGATGAAGAGGCTTTTGAAACGATAAAAATAAAAGTGCTTCCTGCAGTTTTTAAAAATAAAAACCCCGGGGATGTGGTTAAGATATGGGTAGTAGCCTGCAGTAGTGGAGAAGAAGCTTATAGCTATGCCATTATTGTTAGTGAATATTTGAGAAGGACTTCTTTGGAGAATATTGCTGTAAAAATCTTTGCCACGGATATTCATAATAACGCACTGGAGCATGCCTCGCAGGGTATTTATGATTATGATGATGTGCAAAGAATTTCGCCCTATTTGCTTGAAAGATATTTTACTAAGGAAGGGAAAAAATTCAGGGTGACCTCAGATTTAAGAAAGCTGGTGGTATTTGCGCATCATGATGTTACTAAGGATCCGCCTTTCAGCAAACTGGATATCATCAGTTGCCGAAATATGTTAATATACGTAAACCAGGTGCTGCAAAAAGCTGTGCTGCGTAATTTCCATTTTGCTTTAAATCTTAATGCATTCCTTGTGCTGGGGCCAAGCGAAAATATTGGTAGTCTTAAAGATTCAACGAAAGAAATAGATCGTAGGTGGAAAATTTTTCGCTGTGTACAAAAAGCCAATATTACCAATGAATTTCCATTTGTTTCCGGTTCCGAATTAGTAGGTTACCGCCCAAAACCGGTTACACATTCGGTAAAAAGCCCGGTAAATCATTTGGGTGACTTGCTTAAAGAAACCCTGCTGGAAGATCATAATTACACAGCTATTATATTAGATAAAGAGTTTGAAGTAAAATATGCAACAGGCAGTTTTAAAAAATACCTGGAATTCCCTGATGGTAATTTTAATGTGAATTTTTTAAAAATGGTACCTCGGGAGTTATCAGCGCCATTAGGTATTTGCCTCAGGAAAGCGATGAATGAAAATGCAACAGCCTCGCTGAAAGATGTGCATTTTGTAAGGGCCGATGTTCAGAAATTGCTGCAAATAACAGTAAAACCCTACCTGACTCACCAGGATTACCCAAGCCCGTTTTTATTTATGGTTATAAGAGAAGAAACCTTACCTGTGAGCAGCAGTAATGGAGCTAAGGACCCCATAAATTTTAATGTTCAGAAGGTTGAAGCATTAGAAACAGAATTAAGAGAAAGCAGGCATAATATGCAGCAACTTATTGAAGAAATTGAAAGCAGTAATGAGGAATTGCAAACCACTAATGAAGAAATTATTTCTTCAAATGAAGAGTTGCAAAGTACAAATGAAGAACTGCAATCGCTTAATGAAGAATTGCATACCGTAAATACAGAACACCAGATAAAAATAAAGGAACTCATTGATCTTAACGATGACATGAATAATTATTTCCAGAATACGGAAATTGGACAGATTATTCTTGACGGCCAGTTTTGTATAAAAAAGTTTACACCTGCTGCAACAAAACTGGTAAATCTAAAACCTTCTGATGTTGGTAGAAATATAAATGACATTTCTAACAACATTATGACCAATTCCTTTATTGAGGAAATTGAAACAGTACAGTCGGGTAACCATAAAATAGAGAAAGAGGTAGAATTGAAAAATAACATGTTTTATTCCATGCGCATAAATCCCTATCAGCGATATGATAAAAGCAGGGATGGCGTGGTAATAACTTTTGTGGATATTACGCATTCTAAAAAACTAACTAGTATTTTAAAAGCAGTATTTAACAGCAGTACAAGTGGTATCACCGCTAAACAGGCAATAAGGAATAAGAAAGGTGAAATTATGGATTTTGAACTGGTAATGGCAAATTCTTCAGCAGCAAAAGTGATAGGTATTGCTGAAGAAAAATTACAAGGTAAGCGCCTGCATGATAACTTTCCTTTCATGCAAAATGGCCATTTTAAAACTTATAAAAATGTGGTAGAAACAGGTAAGCCTGAAGTATTTGAATTTTATTACGATGTTAATGAAAAGTGGTACGAAGTGATTACAGTTAAAATGCTTGATGGGGTGGTAACTACTTTTTCTGACATTACTGATAAGAAGGAATCTGACGACCTCATTAAGAAGGGATATGAAGAATTAAAATATGCTACAAAAAAACTAAAACAGTCCAATGAACAACTTGAAATGACCAATATGGATCTTTACCAGTTTGCTTCCGTAGCTTCTCATGATCTAAAAGAGCCCTTACGAAAAATTCAGGCATTTGGAAACCTGCTGGAAGAAAAGATCAGAAATAAACTTGAGCCTTCTGAAAAAAATTACCTCGATAAAATCATTCGTTCTTCTGCCCGCATGCAAAACCTTATTGAGGATGTGCTTACCTTTTCCAGGCTGAGTAATAAAGAATTGCCTGTTACTGAAGTTGATCTAAATAATCTGATTCAATCCATTATTGACGATCTGGAAGTGAGTATCAGAGAAAAAAATGCCAGCATTATAGTTAATCCTTTACCAATTATAGAAGCAGTGGAAGGCCAGATGCACCAGTTGTTTCATAATCTTATTGCTAATGCCTTAAAATTTAATGATTCGGAAAATGTGGAGATTAAAATTTCAGTAAAAGCTATCCCTGGGCAGCTTGTGGAGGCAAATAAGCTAGACACAGCAAAATATGTAGCCATTTCCGTGTTGGACAATGGAATTGGTTTTGAAGATGAATTTTCAGATAAGATTTTTAAAATGTTCCAGCGGCTTACGCCCACCCAATACCAGGGCACCGGCATAGGCCTGGCCATTTGCAAAAAAATTGTTGAAAATCATGGGGGAATCATTACTGCGGAAAGTGCCATAGGCAAAGGCGCAGAGTTTACTGTTATACTACCATTAATCCAAACATGATTATACCCTTATATAGATTTTTTTCTTGTGCAGGATAAAAGCCAGCAGCCACATCATAGTTATAAAACACAAAGCATATAACAAAGAACTGCTCCGGGGGTCAGTAAATAAAGGCTTACATATATTTTCGTAAAACCAGGCAAAGGGTGTAAGAAATTTTGGCTTACCATCGGCCCCCATTCCATTCTGAATTCTTATGAGTGCCTGCGCCCTGGGCAGTACGCCACTCATTACAAAAATGAAGAGGGCGTTTTTTCCAAACACATCAAAAAACTTTGTCCAAGCCCCGGTTTTATTCCTGAACTCAATAGCAAAAATCATGAGGGCTAATACAAGCAATGCAAGGCCGGTGGTATAAACGGTGTAGCTACTTGTCCATATTTTTTTATTGATGGGGAATACCATGTCCCAGCAAAAGCCTGTGAATATTAAAATGCATCCTGCCACAAAAAGGCCATTTAGCATTTCCTGGGTTTTGCCTTTTGTTACAATGTAGTACCCCGCAAAGTATCCAAATATTACCTGCACAATGGCGGGAAAAACACTCATCAATCCTTCAGGATCAAAAGCTATTCCTTCGCCATGGTACATATGTTTTTCTCCAAGAATTTTCATATCCACACTGGTGCCGAACCATCCGCCAATGCTGTAGGGGTCAGAAGGATTTGCAGCAATACATAAAAACCAATAGGCAAGTAATAAAAAAGCACTTATAACAAAGGCGCCTCTTATTTTAAACAAATAAATAATTATGGATGCAAAAAAATAACAGATGGCAATGCGTTGCAGCACGCCTAGAATGCGCAGGTTTTCATAAGGCTTACCAACAAGGTGTCCTGCATCATCATACTTAATAAAAGGAAACCAGTTTAGAAATATGCCAATGAAAAAAATGAGTAAACTACGCTTAATAACTTTTTTCCAAAACATAGCCGGACCGCCAGCTTCCAGCCTTGGCATTACAAATGCCATAGCATTGCCCACGGCAAATAAGAAAAATGGGAAAACAAGATCTGTGGGAGTAAGGCCATGCCAGCTTGCATGCTCCAGCGGCGGGTAAATAAAGCTCCAACTGCCCGGGTTATTTACCAGAATCATCAGTGCCACGGTAGCACCACGAAAAACATCGAGGGAATAAAAGCGTTGATTGTTCATATTAAGTCGTAGAAACTAGTACTAACCTAGTGCATATTTTTTAATTTTAAACTATATTAGACAATGATTAGCAAAAAATTTGTTGATGAATTAGAATATCTTATCACAGGAGCATGCATTGAAGTGCATAAAACAATAGGTCCTGGATTATTGGAATCCGTGTATAAGAATTGTCTTATTCATGAATTGTCTTTGCAGGAAATACCATTTGTTGTTGAACAATCTGTAAGAATAGACTACAAAGGATTGGAACTGGACGTGGCTTTAAGTGCTGATATTTTTGTAGCTAATGCCATTGTAGTAGAACTCAAAGCGGTGAAGGAGTTTATACCGATATATGATGCCCAGTTGCTCACTTACATGAAATTATTACAAGCACCAAAAGGAATTTTGATAAATTTCTGCTGTACCAATATAGTTCAAAATGGTAAAAAATCCTTTGTTAATGAATTTTATAGGGACTTGCTGTAAAAACGTAAAAAACATTTAAGACATTTTAGAACATCTAAGTATTCTCTTGGGTGATCTTAAATGTCTAAGATGGGAAGGTTATATTTTTATAAAACCATCTAAGACACCTGAGAGCATTTAAGTATTCTCTTAGGTGATCTTAAATGTCTAAGGTGGGAAGGTTAAAATTTTATAAAACCATCTAAGATACCTGAGAACATCTAAGAGTTCTCTTAGGTGGTCTTAAATGCCTAAGTTGGTATTCTAATAATTTTTTATAAACATTTTATAAAACCATTTAAGATACCTGAGAACATCTAAGGGTTCTCTTAGGTGCTCTTAAATGCCTAAGTTGGTATTCTAATAATTTTTTATAAACATTTTTTTAAACCATTTAAGATACCTGAGAGCATTTAAGTATTCTCTTAGGTGATCTTAAATGTCTAAGGTGGTAAGATTAATAATTAATAAAACCATTTAAGATATCTGAGAACATCCAAGTTATCTTAAGTTTTTTTTCACTCAGATTTTTTCACTCAGCTCAAGCCACCTCATTTCTTTTTCATCCAGCAGTTTTATTATTTCACTTACCCTGCCTGCAGTTTTCTGTAGTTCATCATAAGTAAGATTAGTGCTCATCTTTAATTCAAGATTTTCCTTTTCCTTCATCAAGGCCGGCATATCTTTCTCCAAATTCTCCAACTCATATTTTTCCTTAAAAGAAAGTTTCTTCACTACTGCTGTCATCTTCCTACTGTCATCTGTCAATTGTTTTTCCTCAGCCGGTTGTTGTTTCATTATCTGGTCATCTTTGCCTGCAAGTAATCCCTGCGCTACCGCCTGCCGGTACTGCGAATAATTGCCCGGGTAATCCCTTATTTGCCCATCGCCTTCAAAAACAAAAAGATGATCCACCATCCTGTCCATAAAATACCGGTCATGGCTTACTATCAATATACATCCGGGAAAGTCCATCAGGAATTCTTCCAATGTCCGCAACGTTTGTAAATCCAAAT
>JBDSYV010000212.1:0-3847 GCA_040110925.1 Ferruginibacter sp.
TATTTTCTGTTTTTGAAATCCAGTTTAGATAAACATCTTCAGTGTCTGCGGCTGTGCTATCTAATGAAATTATATTTGCTTCACAACACAACTTAAACCACAATTGGGAACATAGCGTTGTATCAGATGTGATGGTTCCTGCTTCCATTCTTGATCTTGCAGCAAGTGCCGCTCCGTTTGTCAATTGTTCCTGGTGGAGCTTTGCAAATTCGAAAATTATTTTTAAAGTATCGGCATCACAGCCGCCAACATAAGCCACTGCAATTCCAACACCCCGCCAAAGATCAGCGTGCAAATCAGCAGGGAAAATTTCAATATTACTTCTAACCTTTTCTATTTCTGCATTACAAGAATACCATAGGCTACGACCAATGCCCTGGTAATAAAAATGCATTGACTCAATGGGCATATACACGGGTAATTGCTGGTTTATCACTGCATGCCGGTTCCTGAAAAATCCATCATAATAACCGCATCCATCAGCTATCCTGTAATAAAACTGGTCATCTATTTTTTCAACTACAGGCAAAAAAGGAAGTTTCATTTTTGCGATTGCCCAGCCAAGCCCTACATGTACCTGTGCTGCATGTGCAAGAGCCGGCCCTTTTGCAAAAAGCAGAAATGCTTTTAAATTTTTGTAGTTGTTTAAATCGCTTAGGGCAATTACCATTGAGGCAGCCTCATAACCTATGGAACGAAATTCAGGTTCTATATTTTCCAAAAATTCCAGGAACATATTTATGTCATTATTCATTTCATAAAACGCCTGGGAATTAAGAAAAATAGATTTTATGGTTTCTATTTTATGGAGAACATTGTGCATCGGGTGAATGGAGAAAGGCTCAATGGTCATTGACTCATTTTTATGGCAATAGTGGCTAATAATACGCATTCAAAAAGCCTATTGACAAACTTCACGAAATTTTGGCTGGTGCTATTTGGCCTGAAGTATTATCTTCTTTTTTGTTACCCTCACCCGTCTTGTCTTTGTTTTGCGTGCCTTTAAAAAATCACTAAACTCCTTTTCTTCTTTACTGCTCAAAGGTTTGTTTACAAATACAAAGTCTTTGTCATCAATTTTCTTAAAATTTATCATAGCTTAAAATCTTTAAAATAATTAGTTGTCAAAATTAATGCCTCTTTGCTGTCAATAAACATCCTATTGCCAGTAAATAGTTTGGCTCCCAAAGTTTGTTCATAATGAGTAATAAGTTGAGTTTTAGCAATAAAAGAAACAACTCCATCATAATTTAATTCAAATGCCATTTTACAACCAAAAGCAACCAGGTTTCCTGCTACGCCTCTATAAAGTTTATTCTTTCCCCTGTTAAATTTTGCACTTTCAATCAAATCCATAAAAATATGGTCGCCCTTGTCTGTTAAGCTAATTAGTCCATGAATGATTTTGGGATTGCTTAATGTTGTTAATTTATAAACTTGCATTTTTTTGTCCTTAATTGCATTATGCCAATTGAATGTCCAGTCACTTTTTTTAATTTCCTTTCCTTCTGTTAATTTCATAATTAATGTCTCAAAGACTTCGCCCGAAATTGCATTTTCTATGGAATTAGTAAGCCAATCAATCTCGAAATCCAAATAAATAGTTTTCTTAATTTTCACCAAATAAATTTACGAAAATTTGAAATGAGCTTCAAGGCTATTGAGAATTCATAGGCTTGAAAGCTTAAACCAACCTATTAAAATAAAACTTTTAACTTTCAAACTGTTTCACTCACTGCTTTTTCATAAAACCACATCCTTGCCACATCTTCGGTAATAGAAGGATCAGGTTCAATAGCATCCACTGATTCAGTATCCAGCATCATTGCATTTTCATTTTTGCCTAGATTGATGGTATAAGGATTTACTTTTATTGGAGCTGTGCCGTTCACTTGATTGTTCACTAGGTTGAAAATAGCTACAGCCATCTGTTCCAATATAGCCATGTTTTTTTCTACCTGCTTTATCAAATCTCCTGGCTCACGTTGTATTTCTATTTCTTCCTGGAACTTTCTTAAAACCGCAAGGTCAAAAGGATCAATATAGCGGTTGGAAAAAATTTGGTTTTCAAATGGCAGCCATTCCAAAAATAAATCCTGCATGACTTTATGCAGGCGGCCAAATTTGCGTCCCGGACTATTGGGTACAGCAAACAAATCTTTTAATATTTTCAGGTTAGTAAAACCGTTATTAGCAAAAAGATGACAAGGCACTGCCCAATATGAAGCCCAGTCCCAGAATATTTTTATCACCATAATCTGGGTATTACCCATTAGCAGGTATTTGTTTTGGTAAACCGGTATCCAGCTATCAACCAAAGCAAGATGAGATTGTTCATAAACAGATACCCTCAGGGTAATATCTTCACCCGCCAAATCCCTGAGAATAAGGTCACTTAGCCAGGAGTTATTCAATGCAATAAAATCGGTACCCGGTGAATAAAGCGGATCTAAAAAAGCGCCTGATTCCCCGGTTACACCCCAACGGTCGGTAGAATAAATTCTTTCTGTATGATGAGCATAATGTTTAAGTATCTTAAAATCGAGCAATCCATCATCATGACCAAGGGGCTCCAGCATTTTATAAGCTAATGGCTCATTTACTTTCATCCATTCCAGAGCTTTTTCATAAGTATTGTAGGTGTCAAAAGGATGAATTGCAGGGTCTGCAACTATGCCAATGCTGGTGTTTTTAGAGCCTAGCGGAATAACCCATAACCAATAGCCACTGTCCATAAAATGAACTGTACTTAAATATCTTAAACCGGGTTCAAGATACGATTGCCATGCTTTATTATCTGTCCAGGAATCAATATCAATAACGCCCTTAAGCCGCCACCATACAGCATTCGTATGGTGCTCCATGGGTTTTTGAAACTGTAATTTGCGTTTCAAAACACTCGCCCTGCCTGATGCATCTGCTACCCACCTGCATTGAACTGTATGCTCTGTTCCTCCTTGTATGAAAGAAACTTTATGCCCGGTTTCTTTATTGAGATCTACATTAGAAACTTTTGCACCAAGTAAAAGATCCGTGCCTTTTTCACGGGTAAGCCGCATCATATAATTCTCAAGTGTTCCCCTATCCAACTGGTGACTGGGTACAGGGAGTCGTAAACGTGGACCTAATTCAACCCTACTGGAAATATCTTCCTTCGTATTTGATTTAAAGAAAAATCGTAGCCCATGTTTTGGAAGTTCATGTGCCTCCAGGTAGTCTTTAATACCTAACACCTCTCTTAAATAATGTGTGCCAAGCTCTACAGTTGATTCACCTACTTTATGCGCTGCAGTGGCAGCTTCTGTCTCCCTTCTTTCCAGTACAAGAATGGATATACCGGGTTTTGCTTTTTTAAGTTGAAGGGAAAGGGTAAGGCCGGCAAGACCGCCACCAAGAATAATCACATCATACTGTTCATGCATATACTTGTATTTTAAAAATTCGAAGTGATAAAAATAATAAATAAATACTATTATGATGATAAACATACCTGATGAGGCGTTGTATTAATTTGGAGCGTTGAAAAAAATATTTCTTTTATGAGAATTGTTAATCCAAATAATTTTTGAACGTTATGAAATGACTATAACCTTATCATTGATGTTTTACTAACCTTAGTAGAAACAAAGTATCAATATGAGACTCAACCTTATTACCTTATTTTCAAACCAAAAAAATCCTGAAACCTCATTTGCCGCATAACTTTAAATAAGGTAATAAGGTAGAAGCATAATTTGCTGCCATTTTCTTTTAAGGTTAAAAATTGCCTTTGTATATACTTTTCTAACCAGAACAGCACTTGCCAATCATGAATGATAATTATATACGCTGTTTATAGTGCCTCCTA
>JBDSYV010000213.1:0-11071 GCA_040110925.1 Ferruginibacter sp.
CCTTTTTTGTTGTATCCTCACCTTGTCTCCACTCAAAAACTGCCCCATATGCATTTGTATTTAACCCAAGATGGTTTTGATACCATTCCCTGACTTTTTTGGGTTCCTTACATTTAAAAAAAATGCCCCAATACCTGTTGCTCTCTTCAATGGTTGTTCTCTATTATTATTTGTAATAAAAGATTTGAATGCGAATCCAAGTGCAAATACAGTTATAAAACTGAGCGTGATTAATATTTGTTTTTTCATTTGTTAATAATTTAAACGATTATGTTTTTGTTTATCTTTTACATTTTTATAAACTCTTTATAATGCTGCACCTGCTTTCAGTTTTATTTCTGCCCGGTTCAAAATTTTGCTATTGCCTGCCTGCAGGTGGTGCTTTTCTTTTTAAAATAAATGCACTGATAACTGATACAATCAACCCCACTGGTAAAATTTCCACGTAAGTTATCATCGCATTAAAGAATGGATTTTTATATATCCTGGCAAAATCTGCCATTTCTTGTGTTTGCTTTTCTATTTCTACCAGGCTTGCCCCATTTGATTTCAGTTTGTCAATCTCATGTGCTGAATATTTTTCCATGAAATCAGGTATGAAAAAAAAGTAGTCAATCAGCCAGGCAACAACATAAATGCTGGAAGCGATTAAAGTGATCATAATCCCAATTTTAAACGCTTTGCCAAAATTGATAACACCAGCATTGTATTTATTTCTGTAATTGCGAATACCAACAAACACAAGTGAAAAGCCGATAAGCATAGCAGCATACCCAATGAGCAAGCTTTTGTCATAGTCAAAGTTGCCTTCACGATGACTCATGCTGTTAACACTAAACAGCATTAAAACAGACATCACAATGCCGGCAACAAGTCCATGGAGGATTATGATTTTTTTCATTTTATTATTTTTTGATAATGCAAATTTGATTGCTGTTCAACTTTTACGCTCATATTCTCTGCAACGTCCGCTCCAGTTGCGTAAATGAAAACTAATTACTTCTTCCCTTCTTTAATTCTTTCAAATATTGTAAACAATACGAAACTGAATAGCCTAAAAAAATACACAGTGTTAAGCTATGCTGAATATTTTAAACCGGTCAGTTTTTGATGAAATAATAAATAAGGTTATAGCAGTTATTAATTCAGATAAACTTATCAATAAAAAAATAAAAGCGGGTTTTTTTGTGACATTCCAAAATTCATAATACCAGTTAAAAGTTCAAGTATTCCAGTCTTTATTGGTATTCCCGATGAATTGCATATCCATTGGCCTTCATGGATAGGCAACAACCGCTTTGGCGGCGTTAAAGCGCCATTTTTATTCTATTTCCCAGTGTTATTCGCCTGCTGTCACTGAAGATAAATTTAGAAAATATAACTGCCCACCCAAATTGTGGCGAGCCTTTATTAGCATCATTCCCCTATGCACTTGAAGTATATCTTAGTTTTGTTTTTCGCCAATACAAAAGCAAAGTTCGTCAGGAGCAATTATAAAAAAAACTGTCCATGAAATTTCACCATGTTTTTGAGTTTTAAATTCAGATGGCTTTTCCAGGCCATTCGATTTTAGTTCTATTAGAGCGTAATTAATATTGTCAACTTCAAAAAAACATCCATCATTACTTGAATCGCCTCCATTTTCTACAAGCCCAATTTCAATATTGTCTCTATATAATGTGACAGATTTTATTGGCAAATCTTTTCTTTCTGAAACTTTAAAACCCATAACTATTTCATAAAAAGAAATAGAATCTTCTAAATTCTTTACAGGCAAATTCATTTTATCCTTTTGATATGGCCATGCATTTTTAAATATTGCTTTGATCATTGCCATTGTTATTCATTTTAGGTAGTGGCTGCCCTAAATAAACTGCAGCAAAACGTTATGGCTTGGCGAAGTCATGGTATTTTAAAATCGCCAGTCCTTAACCTTCACTCAAATCTATTCTATTGCGGCAATTATTCCAAATTACTTTCAGTCAACAACTCACAAAGACTTAAAAACCAAAGTTGACCATTAGCCAACTTTTAAATTTGTTCTTTTAAAAAAAATAAGCATCTACCTGGCATTAATCCTGATGTTTCCTCCCCCATCATTTAAACCGGTTTTACTTAAACTGCAGGTAAAGCTTAGCATGAAAAATCTTCGCAGTGTGGTTTCCCTGCTTTCTTCAATATAATTTTGATTACTGTTACGGCTTATGGCAATGTTTTTATCCAGCAAATCTCTTGCGCTTAATTTTATTTCGCCACAGTTTAATTTTAATACCTGCTTACTCAGCGTAGCATTCCAAATGGAAAAAAATCAGATTTTTATGCGGATTTATGTCCAGGCTAATTTCCGATCCAAAGCTGAATGCCTTTATGTTGTTAGCACTTGCATTGATAAATTGTTTACCACTATAATATCCTACCCTGCTGCTTATCTCCGCATATAGCCTGAGTGATTTTACAGGAAACGAATAATTAATATTCGCATTAAGGTTATACACGCCATTTACATTTACGGGCATGCTGGTCTTTACAGCAAGAGAACTGATAGAATCATAATTTACAATTTTATTCTGTATGCTCTATGCTGATAAATTTAAAAATAAATTACGGTATATAGGCTAAAGGTTTCATTGAAATGCTCTCAATAACAACAGCTTTCATTAAACCGTTTTTCTGGGTAGATTAAGAGAAAGGAGCAAAGGTTATTGCCATCAAAATATTGAACTTCTTCATAGCTGTTATTGGCTACGAAACTATTATCATTAGCAATGGCTAAAGATTATGGGAAATTGATTTATGGTTAATTAAGGTTAAAGAGTATCACCAATAAAAAAAATACGCATAATAGGTCCGGCACCGCTAATCTTAATAAGGCAGCCTGATAAAACTTGTATCACCACATCTAATTTGCATCAGGGTATCTTTACCAATGCCTGGCGTACTTAGTTTTTCGCTGTGTATAAGATATGAACCCACTTTATGGTAAGTTAGATAGGGCGTATCATTTAAAATAATATTAAACAGCGTGTCAGAAACTTTATAAGATACCCCTGAGGTATTCGTGATCTTTAATGCGCCTGTTGCCGATAATATTGAATAGCCATAAAGTACAGCGCCGCGAATTAAAGGGCGTCCATTGGTAATCTTGTCGGCTCTATTGTTACGGCATCCTTTTTCTGCAAGCCAGAAATATTGAACTGTTTCTAAATTGGAAAATAAGGTTATGCCGGTTGAATCTGATATTTTGGAGATGCCCGCATCTGCAGCATTTTTATATAACCTCACTGTTGCTCCCTGGATACGATTTCCTGCTGAATCTTTCAGTGTAATTAACAACTGTGTATTATCTGTTTGCTCAATGGCTTTACCACATGTAATCAACAATAAACTTACTATTGGGAAAACGATTATAAATATCCGTGAAGGCTTCATTTTAATTTTTTAGATACTCAAATGATATTTAAATAATATACACAGCTGTTAAATATACCCCTACATCTTATTCAAAAACCAAAATAAAATTATTAACCTTGGAAGGACTCCGGTAATTTATTATTGAAATTAAACAAATGTGCAAAAATGAGCCAGGAGAAATTCAATATCCCATACTCAATTACGAGAATTTATTTCCCCATAGTCATTTTCACACTTTAAATAATTTGGTTAATATTATTATAACTTCTTTGTTATGCACCATTAACTGTATATGCCAATGCTGAATTCACCATGGTAAACCTCAGATTATGATGCGTATTGAACTATCCTTGCCATAAATGGGCAACCATGGTTTGGACTTTGCAATATGGGGTGCAGGTGAGGCCTGCTAAATAGATATTCAAAATATTTATAAGCAATTATTATTTATAGAAAAGGTAAAGGATAATTAAGAAGATATATCGGTTTATGCAACAGGTCACTTGCCTTTTAAACACAATTAATATTCATGATCGCAGCAAGTAAAAGAGTATTTGAAGAAGCTGGTAACCAGGTTTCTTTTATGGGAGATTTTTTCAGGAAAATATTTTCAAGTGGCTTTGAAGGCAATGAATTTATAAGGCAATGTTTTATTATTGGATACAAATCTTTATCCCTGGTAGGCATAACAGGTTTTATTCTTGGCTTTGTAATGACGCTGCAATCTGAGCCAACGATGGCAGAATTTGGAGCCGGGAGTTATGTACCCGGTATGGTAGCCATTTCAATTATCCGGGAGATAGGGCCCGTTATCATTGCATTGATATGTGCCGGTAAAATTTCCTCCAGCATAGGTGCTGAACTTGGCAGCATGAAAGTGAGCGAACAAATTGATGCCATGGAAGTTTCCGGTGCAAATCCTATCCAATACCTCGTAGTGACCCGCATTCTAGCCTGCACCATAATGATTCCTTTATTAACGTTGATGGCCGATACGCTGGCACTGTTTGGCGGCTTCGCAGCTTCTAATATCAATGGTAATTATTCATTTTTTTTATACTTCCATAAAGCATTTGCATCGTTAACATTTGTTGACCTGGTCCCCTCATTTATCAAAACAATATTTTTTGGTTTTGCCATAGGATTTGTAGGCTGTTATAAAGGATATAATTCAAACCGTGGAACAGAAAGTGTAGGCGTAGCTGCAAATTCTGCCGTGGTAAATGCTTCTTTATGGATCATACTGATAGATGCCATTGCAGTGCAGCTCACATCAGTTTTTGCTTACAATTAAAATGATAAAATAAATTTTGAATAAAACAGAACACGATACAGACAAGTCGCAATCAGTTATCGAGATGCGACATATCAAAAAATCTTTTGGAAAAAAAGAAGTTTTGACGGATATAAATATGAAACTGTTTAAAGGCGAGAACCTGGTCGTACTTGGCAAATCAGGCACAGGTAAATCAGTAACTATTAAATGTATGGTTGGCCTTCTGGTACAGGATGAAGGCACTGCTGTTGTGCTGGGCGAGGATGTAAACAATTTAACTTCAGATCAATTAAAAGAACTCAGGGCCAAAGTAGGATTTCTTTTCCAGAGTGCTGCATTGTATGATTCTATGACGGTAAGGGAAAACCTGGAGTTTCCATTGACGAGAGTGTTGAAACTGAGAGACAAGGCAGACATTACACAGCGCATTGAAGAGGTGCTGGAAGCAGTGGGACTGGCAAATGCCATTGATATGATGCCTTCTGACTTGTCTGGTGGAATGAGAAAACGTATTGGCCTTGCCCGTACATTAATTCTCAAACCTGAGATCATGTTGTACGATGAGCCTACCACAGGACTGGACCCTATTACCTCCAGGGAAATAAGTGAACTTATCCTGCAAATGCAAAAGAAATATAAAACATCATCCATCATCATTACCCATGATATGGCATGTGCAGAGGTAACGGGAGACAGGTTACTTGTAATGCATGAAGGAAAGATAGTAGCCGAAGGCAATTACGATGAATTACAAAATTCAGAAGATAAACTTGTGAGATCATTTTTTAAATAATTAAACTGAAATGACCCTTTATCATGTGTTGAAATAAACTTAATGGTAATAGGTGAATTCAATGTAACAAATAGAAAACAGAAAAAAGTAAAACATGAAAATTACAGCATCACAAAAAATTCGTATTGGGATATTTACCATTATTGGCCTTGCAATTCTTGTTATTGGTATTTTTCTTATTGGCAGGAACCAGAATATGTTTGGCGATAATTTTAAAGTGTATGGCACCTTTAAATCTGTTGGTGGACTGCAGGTTGGAAACAACATACGTTTTGCCGGCATCAATGTGGGAACCGTTGAAAGCATTACAATTATATCTGACACCATTGTAAGAGTTGATATGTTACTGGCATCCAAGATCAAACCCTTCCTGAAAACAAGCTCGCTTGCTACCATTGGTTCAGATGGATTGATGGGAGATAAACTGGTGATGATTGCTGTTGGTGAACCATCTGCGGAGTTACTCAAAGAGGGCCAAAAAATAATGACGGCGAATCCAATTGATTTTGATAAAACCATGGTACGGATCACTAAAGTTGCAGAGAATGCAGAAGTCCTTTCGGCATCTCTTGCTGGAATTTCCGTTCAGCTTAGCGAGGGAAAGGGAAGCCTTGGCCGCTTATTATACAAAGATGATCTTGCGGTGGCTCTGGAAGGCACTGTAAATAATATGAAAACTATGTCTGGATCCCTGGCAGGTGTAACCACCGAAATAAAATCTGGTAAAGGGTCTATAGGGAGATTGATATACAGCGATGAATTAGCCAAAAGCCTGGAAGGCACAGCAGCCAATGCAAAGATTGCTATGGGTACTGTAAATGATGCAGCATTTGGTTTTAGTGAAAATATGAAAGCTTTACAGGGGAATATTTTTTTCCGCGGTTATTATAAAAGACAGGCAAAGGCAAAAGAAAAAGCCAGCAAGGATTCCTTGCAGAATATTGCTAATGTGGAAGAGGTGGAGCTGGATGATAGTGAGCTGAGAGAAATACAGGAAGCCGCAGATAAAGCCGAGCAGGCTATTATTGATAGAAAGACCAAAAAACCTGCTGCAATAAAAAAGGATTTATGAATAAATAATATCTATTTATTCATAAACATTCCTAATGATTTAGGTTCCTCTCAAGGAGGATTTTGCCATTGGAAATGGAAATATTATGGTAGAGAACAGTATTCCATTTTCCTCCTCAATGCTTTTCTGCCATGTCCGGCATTTCTGTTTTACTGAATTTGGTTAATTCAATAATATTGGCATTAGGACGTAAAAACGGTGGAACCACTTGCAGGGCTTCTTCTTTATTATCAAAATCATAAATGAACCACGATTTGTGAACACCGTCTTTACAACCCCAGAGTGCATTGGAAAGTAAATGCGAGCCCGACTCCTGGAAAATCTGGATAACATGCTTACACTCTGTTATATTGCCTGAATGAGGAACCTCAATTAAATAAGTTGGCATTTGCAAAAATTTAGTTTTGAATGAATGAAAGTCAAGATAAAATTAATTTTCATTGAGCATAACTGCAAGCTTTTCCTAATTACATTTCCTGGAAGACCGGATAAATCAAAAGGTTAGACCTACATTTCCCACTTCGTCATCCCTTGTATAATAGCGTTAGTAGTATACAACAGCTATTCCTTTACATTTGCTGAAACTTTTCAGGGATCAATGGATGCACAGCAATTTTATACTCAACAGATAGAAGGCCTTGAAGCCAAGCAAAGAAAACTACGGACTAAGAAAAACATCTTATCGGGCCTGCGTTTGGGCTCTATACTTTTATTGATCATGCTTCTGTATTTAACCTGGAATGCGGGCATTGTTTATTTGCTGTCAGTTATAATTATATTAATGCTGCTATTTGCAAGGCTCCTTTATTCTGACCTGGCAAACCGTGCCATCATAAAACACAATGAGCATCTTATCAACATAAATAAAGACGAGATAAGAGCCCTTACTCATGATTATTACCAGTTTGCTGATGGCGAATATTTAAAACCAAAAGACCATTTTTATGCACTGGATATGGATATACTTGGTCATGCTTCTGTTTTCCAGTTTCTGAATAGAACTACATCTGCAATTGGTGCGGGACAATTAGCCACATGGTTATTAAACGGGGCAGATGCAAATGACATTAAGCAACGACAGGACGCAGTAAAAGAACTTGGAAAAAAAATTACATGGAACCAGGAAATCATGGCCATTGGGAAAGAAACCCATATTCAAAACGAAACAAGGGACCGTCTTCTGAAATGGTTGAAAGCTCCTACCCTTTTTGGTCAATTCAAATCATGGCAGTGGTTAAGATATGTATTGCCAGTGGTAATATTATTGATAGTTGCAGGAACTATTGCGGGTATTGTGTCCATGAATGTTTTTTATTTATCACTCCTGATATTTGCCATACTGGCTTTTCAACTGAATAAACTTATTGCTCCCCTCCACGAACAGCTTAGTAAAATGGTAGATGAAATAGATGCACTAAGCATTAGCTTAGCAGCGATTGAAAAGGAACACTTTACTGCATCATTTCTTTTGAAGCTTCAACAGCATTTTAAAAAAGACAGTAAAATAAAAGCTTCATCACATATTCGTGACTTAAAAAAAATTCTTGACCGCCTGGATATCCGTTATAACATTGTCATTTCTTTTCCATTGAATATTTTATTGCTCTGGAACCTGCAGCAGGTCCTTGACCTGGAAAAATGGAAACAACAATATACCGAAGATGTAAACCAATGGTTTGATACCCTTGGAAAGTTTGAGGCACTTATCAGTTTTGCAACTATTCATTTCAACAACCCAACATGGTGCTTTCCTCAATTGCATGAAGAACATTTTTTTATTAAAGCTTCAGAACTAGGTCATCCTTTAATTAATGCTGCAAAACGGGTAGATAATTTTATTAGCATTGAATCATCAAAAAAAATAATGCTGGTGACCGGAAGTAATATGGCGGGCAAAAGCACCTACCTGCGCAGCGTTGGTGTAAACATGGTGCTGGCAATGGCTGGCGCTCCTGTATGTGCAAAATTATTTGAATTTTCGCCGGTGCAGTTATTAAGCAGCATGCGCATTGCCGACAACCTGGAAGAAAGCACTTCTACCTTTTATGCAGAACTGAAAAAATTAAAAACTATTATTGAAAAAGTAAACCAACATGAAAAGGTTTTTGTTCTGCTGGATGAAATACTAAGAGGTACAAATTCTGCTGACAGGCATAGTGGCTCAGTAGCACTGATAAAACAAATGATAAAACAGGAAGCTGCAGGCATCATCGCCACACATGACCTTGCCCTGGCAGAAATGGAAAAAGATTTTCCCCAGGAAATATTGAATTATCATTTTGATGTGCAGGTAAGCGGCGAAGAACTCTACTTTGACTACCGGCTAAAACCAGGTGTATGCCAGAGTATGAATGCTTCTATTTTGATGAAGAAGATTGGGATCGAGTTGTAATATTTTGAATACTGGAATATTGATTTAATATCATCAGGTTTAAACGACTTTATACATGTGGCATTATCAATTATCAATTAATTAATTAATTATCCATTAACCTCACCCGTTTTTTCCCTTAAGCATCGGTACAAAAGAAAAATTTTCAAATGATTCTTCTGAATAGCTACCATCTTCATTTTTTGTAAGTCGCAGCATGCGCTGGTGATGATCTTCATCTACCGGTATAACCATTTTACCTCCAGGCTTTAATTGGGCAATTAATTTTGGTGGTATATAAGGAGCAGCAGCAGTGATAATTACTTTATCAAAGGGCGCATATGTGGGCAATCCTTCAAATCCATCGCCATAAAAAAATTTTATATTAGGGTATTTTGATTTAAAAATAAATTGCTTTGATTTTTCAAACAGGTTTTTCTGCCGCTCAACGGTAAAAACCTTTGCACCCATTTCAGCAAGTACGGTTGCCTGGTAAATGCTGCCGGTACCAATCTCCAATACCTTATCATTTGGTTTTACCTTGAGCAATTGTGTTTGATAAGCAACTGTGTAAGGTTGTGAAATGGTTTGCCCCTCGCCTATTGGAAAAGCCCGGTCCTCGTAGGCAATATTGTCCATGGCAGTGTCAAGGAAAAAATGCCGGGGAATATTAGTCATTGCCTTAATCACATTTTCATCTGTAATACTCTTTGCTCTTAATATTTCAATTAATTTATTACGCAGTCCTTTATGACGGTATGTGTCTTCGTATTTTCTCATTAGTAATTTGATGATAGTTGTTAGATGACAGTTGACAGTTTTTCAAAATATTATTTTGTTGACTGATTACTGCCATCTGTCAACTGTCAACTTTTGCTTTCCATCCTTACTTCAGTCCCATATCCTTTTCAATCTTTACAATTTTTTCATCAAGCATCTTTTCGGCTGTTTCAAAAAGCGCCGCATCAGCAAGGGGCGTGTTTACACTGAAATAATATTTTATTTTTGGCTCTGTGCCGCTTGGCCTTGCAGATATTTTACTACCATCCTCCAATATAAATTGTAGCACATTGCTTTTAGGTAAATCAAGTTTATGGCTTTTGCCTGTAATTATATCAGTAATGCATTGGGTGTCATAATCCCTCACCTCCACTACAGTACAACCTGCAATTTTCTGCGGCGGATTACTCCTGTCTTCCTGCATCATCTTTGTTATTTCCGCAGCGCCATGCATGCCTTTTTTTGTTATACTCAGCAAGCTTTCTTTATAAAAACCGTATTGAACGTATAGGTCTACGAGCTTTTCAAACAAACTACGGCCCTTACTTTTTTCATAAGCTACCATCTCACAAATGATAGCCACGGCACTCACAGCGTCCTTATCCCGTATCTCATCGCCAATCATTAACCCAAAACTTTCTTCACCACCGATGACGTACTTTTCTTTGCCCTCTTTTTCTTTAATTAAAGATGATATCCATTTAAACCCAGTGAGCACATTGTAACATGCCACATCATTGGCTTTGGCTATTACATCAATCATATCTGTGGTTACAATGGTTTTTATCACCATATCATTAGGCGCAGCAATTCCTTTTGCTTTGCGTGCTTCAATCATATAATTAAAAGCAAGCATAGCAGTCTGGTTGCCATTCAGCAGGATCCATTCGCCTTTATTGTTTTTCAAGCCCACGCCTACCCGGTCTGCATCGGGATCAGTACCCAACAGAATATCCGCATCCAGTTCCTTTGCTTTTGCCAGGCCAATACTCATCGTTTCTCTTTCTTCAGGATTAGGATATTGTACGGTGGGAAAATTCCCGTCTGGCTCCGATTGTTCAGCTACGATATGCACATTTGTAAATCCAAAAAGCTCCAAAGCCTGGGGCACCAGTTTTATTCCAGTACCATGTATAGGTGTATATACAATTTTTAAATCATGTTGTTCTTTACATACATCTGGATAAACACTCAAGCCGGCAACCATTTGCAGGTAAGCATCATCCATATCTTTACCCAAGAAGCTAATATTCTCTTCGCTGCCAGTCCATTTTACATCATCTACTGATGCAATTTTTTCCACTTCGGCAATCACGTTTTTATCATGTGGGGGTACCATCTGTGCACCATCATCCCAGTAAGCTTTAT
>JBDSYV010000214.1:0-4363 GCA_040110925.1 Ferruginibacter sp.
GCGAGGCTGGAGTTTCTGGCAACATAATGAAAGAGGACATGTAAACGGCATAAGGAGTTACGTGGATTTTAATGTGTTTAATGGTGATAGTTTGGCTTTTGAGAAAATGAAGATTGGAAATTGAATATATTCTTCATGGTAAGGAATTATCTTATTTTTCGTATTGCCTTTAGTTTTGCAGGCTTTCTCGATTGGTGAATTATTCCAAGAATTACAATTTCACTTTCCGTTATTTTATAGATAACCGACCACGAAAAACAACCGGCTTGCCTGTAAATTTTATTTATTGTTTTTATCTAATCGCATTCTTTATATACAAATGGATTAAAAGATATTTTATCAATTAATTCAAAAATGGCATCACCAACCTTAATTGCATTTTGTGGTTGCTGATTAATAAAAGCAATAAATCCCGTGATTTCATCTATATTTTGTAGTGCAGGTAGAGTAATTCTTACCTTGTAAGTTTTACCAATTGTTTTCTTTTGCTTGCCCATTTTTGTTTTGCCTCTTTTAAGCTTACTGTTGCAGTTGCTTCGGCATCCGCTATCCAGTTTTTAAACGATTTTAGCAATAATGGATTTCCTGGTAAGGAGGGAGATTGTTTAAAATCCTCACTTACACTCTTAATCAAATGCCTTTCCTCAAGAGTATAGAGAGCATCTAATGCAGTTTCATTTTTAAGCTGTACTTTAACGATTTGCATTCCGATTATTTTAGTAAAAATAGCAAAATTGTCTTGATTAGGATTAGTCATCCTTATTCTTTTGTTTTCAATACTTGCCTGCTTTCTGGATTATCAAATCGTATATTTGAAAAGATGCAATTAAGGCTGCATTATAAATCAGGCATTAACCTATGGGTGTAGAACCAACAACTCAGAAATTTTTCATACTGATCGTAAATACCATTGCAATCGTATTAATATGGATGATGGTGAATGTAGTGATAGGAATTTATTTTGAACTTGCTTTTTTTAAAAAACTGCCTTCCTGGAAAAATATTTTATATTATCTCGCCGTGATTGCTAGCGGAATATACCTTACTAAATATCTGGTAAAAAAATGGACCCCTTTTCTCTGAGGATTACCGCTAAGACGCAAAGGCGCAAATACATAGAATACTTTATCGCTTTTTTACTTCAGCGCCTTTGTGACTTAGCGGTTTAAATTAAATTCACTTAGCGTCTTCCCGTCTTAGCGGTAAATTTCAACTGCTGTGGTCCGATACTATCACCCACTTGTTTTTTATTTTTCTAAACAGTAAAGTAAAATGTCCTCCTATATCACCGATGCTTCGGGTAAGATGCCACTTGCCCACAACAAAATAATAAATAGCAGATAAAGCTTTCACCTGTATAATATCAAAATGCAGCTTTCCCATTGCAGTGGTATCAGGATAGCCCTTTTTATAATTGTTAAAAGTGTTTTGCCAGCCATAGGTTACACCGGATTTACCTATGAACATTAATGAATCGCTGTGCCAGTAGGCGTCCATGAATTTTTCAAGATCAGCATTGTTCCAGGCGGTTGCCTGTGACATAAGTGTGGCTCGTATTGCTATATCATTTTTATTTGTTTGAGAAAAAGATGATAGAGAAAATAGCAAACAAAAACCGGCTAATATTTTTTTCATTTTAAAATTGTTTGATGAATGCATATAAATTAAAATCCGTTGATACCTTTTCTATCTCTTCCTGCAATGTCTGTTTACTAATCCCTTTCATTCTTTTTTGAACAATAAGTTGCCAGGCCTTTTCTGCCAGCAACCATTGCTTCTTTGTGTTAGCCAAAGGATGCGAGAGCAACTTTTTTATTGCATCAGTTAAAGCAGGAATTCCTTCGCCTGTGGTTGCAATTGTTTTTATAATGGGGATTTCACGGGCATGATTACTAAATGATGGTGCAAGCATGAGCCGTAAATTTTTTACAAAAGTATCTGCACCGGGCCGGTCTGCCTTGTTCACCACAAAAATATCTGCAATCTCCATCAATCCCGCTTTCATCGTTTGCACTTCATCGCCCGCCTCTGGCACCATGGTCACAAGTGTTACATCTGCAAGGCCTGCAATCTCTACTTCGCTTTGCCCTACACCTACTGTTTCAATGATAATGTAGTCGTAACCAGCAGCTCTTACCAGCTCAGATATTTCGATAATTTTTGCATTTAGGCCCCCCAATGAACCCCGGGTTGCAAGAGAGCGTATGAAAATATTAGAATGATTGAACCAGCGGCTCATCCTGATCCTGTCGCCCAGCAATGCTCCTAAATTAAAAGGAGATGATGGATCAATACATAGAATAGCAATTTTTTTTTCTTCTACTGCAAGTACTGAAGTGAGTGCATCAGTGAGCGTACTCTTACCAGCTCCCGGGGGGCCGGTAATACCTATAACCTGTGCATGACCGGCAGGCAATTGTTCCATAAATTCTTCATAGCCTTCGGCTTCATTTTCAACCAGAGAAATGCATCTTGCCAGCGCTTTTACATCACTGCTAACCAAATCTTTTTTCAATTGCTGCCACATATCCTGCAAAATAAGTAGAAAAAAATATTATGTTGATTATTCATTTAACCTTCTTACTAAAAGCTTTATTTTATCTACCGGATCAAAATCATTTCTTTGCATATCACTTTAGTTTTTTTTGATAAACATTGTAGATGGCTCAACAAAAAATATTACTGGCACATTTAAACTCTAACGGCGACTGCCTTTATGCAACAGTAATTGCCCGCCAAATAAAAGAGATTGATCATCCTGGTTGTCATTTAACATGGGCAGTAAACAGCCGTTGCAAACAAACCATTTTATTAAACCCTTTTGTTGATGAAATATGGGAAATTCCAACAGAAAAAACGCTCACCAGTAAAAAAGAATGGAATGCATTTGTAAGATCTGCAGAAGCCAAAAAGCAGGCAGGAGAATTTGATAAAATTTTTTACACCCAGATCATTGGCAGAAACATAATGAATTTAAATGGAGATATTCGTAACTCAATTTATAAAAATTACCCTCACCCAATCACAGTAAGCCAGCAACCTATAATTGCACTTTCACCAGCGGAAACAGCGGAAGTGAAAAGTTTTGCACTGAAAAATAATCTTGCGGCTTTCAAACACGTGATATTATTTGAATGCGGACCCGATAGTTTTAAATCAATTTTAAATCCCGGTTCATCTTTAGCAATTGCTGAAAAATTTATAGCCCTTCATAAGGATGTTTTGTTTATTCTTTCTTCCAATAAAAAAATAGAATCGTCATCTCACCAAATAATTGATGGCAGCACAATTAGCTTTAGAGAAAATGCTGAACTAACAAAATTTTGTAGTTTTTTTATTGGCTGCTCCAGCGGTATATCCTGGCTTAGTACCACAAACTGGGCAAAGCCTTTACAAAAAATACTGGTTATAAACGATAAGACTATATTAAATTCTTCAATGGTAGAAGATCATAATATGGCGGGGCTACCTACAGGGAATATAATTGAGATGATGGATAGTAATTTTAACCAGGAGCAATTAATCAACTGCCTGCAAATGTCAATAGCCGGCCAGTTTGAAGAAGCCAAAAAAATTTACCATCAACGCTATAAAAAAACAAACTTCAAGTTTTTATATATGGTTGCAAAGAGCAGTTTTGAAGAATGGAATTTCAGCCTGCCTTTGAAGCGGTACAAGGAGGCTGTTCACAAATATGGCTTTAGCTTTAATGCACTTTATAATATCATTAAAGCGTACGTTAAGTTGCCTTTTTATATTATTAAGAATGCTTTTAGCCGCTAAGGCGCTGAGCAATAATATTTGAATGGTGAACATCCAGGTGATTTACTGAGCTACGCTTTAAAAACTTTTATTGCCAATTGCTTTACTTTGTAAGTAAATATTACACTCATCAAAAGATTCAACCTTGCATAAACCTGGCATTTCTGTAATTATTCCAAATTACAATGGATTGCAATTGCTGCCCCAGGTAATACCCCCGCTTCTGCAGGCATTAGGGAATGCAGGTGTGGCATATGAAATAATTGTAAGCGATGATTGTTCCACTGACGATTCAGTTAAATACCTGAAAACAAATTTCCCGGAAATAATCATTCTGGAAAATATGGTGAACAGCGGATTTTCTCCTACCATTAACAAAGGAATATTCTTTGCTAAAATGCCGCTGCTGATGTTGTTAAACAGTGATGTAAAACTGGAACCGGGTTATTTCAATCCCCTGTTTCGCTATTTTGAAAATACGAATTGCTTTGGTGTAATGGGCCGCATCATTGGCTGGGATGATGATAAGATACAGGATGCTGCTAAATACCCTGGCTTTCATGGCGCTAAAATAAAAACCACGGGCAACTATTTGCCATTA
>JBDSYV010000215.1:0-23976 GCA_040110925.1 Ferruginibacter sp.
GATGATGACTATACTCCATCTGTAAGAATGCTATTTGACAATGAATTAAAACCAACTAATCAATCAAAAAAAGAGAAAATTTAAACATGCAGGTAGAGAAATTTTATTACGACAACAAAACGGTAAGAAATTTTGCTTATGCCACTATGGTATGGGGAGCAGTGGGAATGCTGGTTGGCTTATGGGTTTCACTACAATTAGTGTTTCCTTCTATGAATATCACGCAATACGGTTCCTTCGGCAGGTTAAGACCATTACATACCAATGCCGTGATTTTTGCCTTTGTAGGAAACGGTATTTTTATGGGAGTTTATTATTCACTTCAGCGTTTGTGCAAGGCAAGAATGTTTAGCGACACTTTAAGCAAAATACATTTCTGGGGCTGGCAATTAATTATAGTTGCTGCGGCACTTTCACTTCCTTTAGGCATGACATCAGGTAAAGAATATGCTGAACTGGAATGGCCTATTGATATTACCATCACGGTGATGTGGGTTGTATTTGGATGGAATATGTTTGGCACAATCATCAAAAGACGAGAAAGACATTTGTATGTAGCCATCTGGTTTTATATAGCCACGTTTGTAACTGTGGCTGTTCTGCATATTGTAAATTCATTTGAACTTCCTGTTACCCTGTTTAAAAGTTATTCATGGTATGCCGGTGTGCAGGATGCCCTGGTACAATGGTGGTATGGCCACAATGCTGTGGCATTTTTTCTTACTACCCCATACCTGGGCCTTATGTATTATTTTTTACCAAAGGCTGCCAACAGGCCTGTTTATTCCTACCGGCTTTCTATCATACATTTCTGGGCACTGATATTTTTATACATCTGGGCCGGCCCACATCATCTTTTATACACTTCATTACCCAACTGGGCACAATCACTCGGGGTAGTTTTTTCTTTTATGCTGATATTCCCAAGCTGGGGTGGAATGATTAACGGGCTTTTGACTTTAAGAGGGGCCTGGGATAAAGTAAGGGATGATGTGATTCTGAAATTTATGGTTGTTGCTGTTACCGCTTATGGCATGGCAACATTTGAAGGGCCTATGCTTTCGCTTAAATCCGTAAGCGCCATCAGCCACTATACTGACTGGATTGTAGCGCATGTTCACGTAGGTGCGCTGGGCTGGAATGGCATGCTCACCTTTGGTGTCTTGTACTGGTTGATACCAAGAATTTTCAATACAAATTTGTATTCAAAAAAATTAGCTAATAATCATTTCTGGCTGGGTACGCTTGGCATTATATTTTATGCAGTGCCCCTGTATTGGGCCGGCTTTGCACAAAGCAGCATGTGGAAGCAATTTACAGAAAGTGGCCAGCTTAAATACAGCTTTCTTGAAACAGTAACTTATATGAAACCATTTTATGCCATGCGTTCTTTTGGTGGTACGCTTTACATCATTGGTGTATTTATCATGGTTTATAATTTAATTAAAACAGTAAAAGCAGGAAAGCTGGTTGCAAATGAAGAAGCAGAAGCAGCGCCGCTTGAAAAAACAGTTGCCGTACACAAAGGCGAACACTGGCATCGCTGGATAGAAAGAAAACCAGTGCAGATGATGGTGCTCAGCCTTATCGTCATTCTTATAGGGGGGGCTATAGAACTAATACCTACTTTTTTAATAAAATCAAATGTGCCTACTATAAGCAGTGTAACACCCTATACCCCGCTTGAATTGCAGGGAAGAGATCTATATGTAAGAGAAGGATGTTATACCTGCCACTCACAAATGATAAGGCCTTTCAGAAGCGAAACAGAACGCTATGGCGAATATTCAAAAGCAGGTGAATTTGTTTACGACCATCCTTTTCAGTGGGGTAGCAAGCGTACAGGACCGGACCTGGCGAGGGAAGGGGCTGGCAATCTTAAAAAAACAAATGGCTGGCACTTCAGGCATTTTCGTGAACCATCATCTATGAGCGAAGGCTCCATAATGCCCTCTTATGCATTTATGCTGAAGCAAAACCTGGATACCAGTAATACCCCTGCTAAAATAAGGGCAATGCAAACTCTGGGTGTGCCTTACGAAAAAGGATTTGATAAAATTGCCAATCAACACCTCGTAGAACAAGCAACAGCGATTACTGAAAACCTGAAAACAGACAGCATTCACATTTCCCCTACAAAAGAGGTAATTGCTTTGATTGCCTACCTGCAAAGAATGGGAACAGATATAAATAAAGTAAATAAATAAACCATGTTCAAATTCATAAAACAATATGCAGAATCAATACAGGATGTGCAGGTGTACCCTATAATATCATTGCTAATATTTTTCCTATTTTTTGTGGTCCTGCTATGGTTTGTAAAAAAAATGGATAAGCAAACGGTGGAAATATTATCAAACATCCCATTGGATAATGACACAACAAAAAAAGAAAAAGTTTAAAAGATTTTTATGAGAAAGCTTAATAAATACAGCGGTTTTATTTCGGCATTGATAATCACTATTTTTTTTAGTTCAATGTCATTTGCGCAGAATACTACGGCTCCTGTAGTGCCTGCACAGGCATCATCAACAAACCAGCTGGCTATGTTTACTGCAATCGTTGCTATAGTATTGGCATTTGTTATATGGGGCCTGGGACAGGTGTTAATTACGCTAGGCAAGCAGGTATTAGAAAAAAGCAAGTCAGGCGATAAGATTTTGACTATCCTGGTTTTAATCATTGCGCTAACTCCCATTACCAGTAATGCACAGGATAACCCAGCAGTTATTTTAAAATCAAACTACGGTGGCCTAGATGCAACGACATTCTGGATATTATTTTCAGTTATCATGATAGAAATGGCAGTGATAGCATTTATACTTTTTTCAATAAGAAGGATACAGGCAGAATTGATGCCCCAAATTGAAAAGAAAGTAGAGGTTAAAACATCCTGGTGGAAAAATCTTGACAAAAAAATATTTACAAGGGCTGTTGCTGTAGAAAGAGAAGAAGATATTTTATTAGACCATAATTATGATGGCATTAAAGAACTTGATAATGCACTTCCTCCCTGGTGGAAATATGGTTTTTATATAAGCATAGCTGCCGCATTTATTTACATGTTTCATTTCCATGTATTGGGCAGCGGCAAAAATCCTACAGAAGAATACCAGGCAGAAATGGCCTCTGCACAATTACAAATGGAAGCCTATAATGCAAAAAATGTTGATCGTGTAGATGAAAATAACTTTACCATGCCCACGGCAGTACAGATAGCAAGTGGTAAAGACATTTTTATAGCCAGCTGTTTCGCTTGTCATGGCAAACTCGGCGAAGGTGGCGCTGGTCCTAACTTAACTGATGATTACTGGATACATAAGGGTTCATTTAAAGATGTTTACTTGTCTATAAAACATGGATATCCTGATAAAGGAATGCAGGCCTGGGATAAAAACTTTTCGCCAAAAGAAATTGTAAACCTTGCAGGTTATATAAAATCAATTAGGGGCACCAATCCTCCTAATGCAAAAGCTGCACAAGGTGATTTGTTTACAGAAGATTCAATAGGAGTATCCAAGACCCCAACAGATAATTCGGTAAGCGTGGTGAATAAATGAAACGAATAAAAAATGATTGAACAGAAATTATATGAGCAGGAAATTTTCAGGGATAGTGTAGCTACTATTACCAAAGAAGGTAAGCGTAATTATATACACCCCAAAAAACCAATCGGACCAAGGTATAAAAAGCGAACATGGGTAAGCATTGGATATCTGCTGCTGTTTTTTATTTTACCATTCATAAAAGTAAATGAAGAACCTCTCTTCATGTTCAATATACTGCGGCGCAAATTCATAATATCTGGAATGATTTTCTGGCCTCAGGATTTCTTCATTTTTGGAATAGGTATGCTTTGTTTTATCGTATTTGTAATTCTCTTTACGGTTGTTTTTGGTCGTGCATTTTGTGGCTGGGCATGCCCTCAAACCATTTTTATGGAAATGATATTTAGAAAAATAGAATATTGGATTGATGGAGATGCGGTAAAACAAAAACAATTATCTGCTATGCCCTGGAACCGTATGAAAATAAAAAAGCGAATGCTGAAAACAGTTGCATTTTTTACTGTATCATTTTTAATTGCCAATTTTTTCCTGGCATATATTATCAGTATGGATGTCTTACTCTACGATATTCAACATCCTGCGGCAAGCATTGGCACACTGGCTTCCCTCCTTGGTTTTAGTACACTATTCTTTTTTGTTTACTGGTGGTTCCGTGAGCAGGTTTGCATTGTTGTGTGCCCTTATGGCCGGTTGCAGGGCGTATTACTTGATAAAAATTCAATTGTAGTGGCTTATGATTATAAACGAGGCGAAACAAGAGGGAAATTATTAAAACAGACAATAGAAAAAGAACATAAAAAATGTGCAGGTTGCGATGGTAAAGGATGTAAAAATATTGTTGAACACGCATGAAGCTTACGGTGATTGCATTGATTGCTTTGCCTGTGTAAGAGTATGTCCCACAGGTATTGACATACGTAATGGCACGCAACTGGAATGTATAAACTGTACAGCCTGTATGGATGCATGTGATGCAATAATGTTAAGCATAAATAAACCAATTGGCTTAATACGTTATGCATCTGAAAATAGTATTGCAAATAAACAACCGCTTAAAATCAACAATCGCATTAAAGCATATTCTGCAGTGCTGTTTATGTTGATAGCCTTGCTTACATTTTTATTAATTAGCCGAACGGATTTAGACGCAAGACTGATGCGTACTGCCGGCATGAGTTACACCTCATTGCCTGATGGGCGCATAAGTAACTTGTACAACCTTAAACTTGCTAATAAAACACACAAGGACATACCAGTATTTCTAAAGCTCGAGAATATGGAAGGGGAAATAAGCATGATAGAAAAAAAAGAGCATGTCATTAAAAAAGAAGATTATACAGCTATGCAGTTTTTTATTAAGCTAAACAGAAACCAGGTAAAGGGCTGGAAAACCCCTGTAGTTATTGGCATTTATGATAATACAAAAAAAATAAAGACTGTAACAGCAAATTTTATTGGACCAGAAGTATATAATTAAAAAATAATCAAAGGATATGAATTGGGGTAAAAAAATAATTGTTGTTTATGTGTTGTTTATTGCAGGCATCATGCTGATGGTATTCAAAGCCTCCAGGCAAAATGCTGACCTGGTAACAACCGATTATTATGAGCAGGAATTAAAATACCAGCAACGTATTAATGAAACTATAGCAGCAAATAGTCTGAGTCGTGCAGTAAAATTTGAAGCGGGTAATAATATAATAAAAATTTTATTCCCCCTAGAAATGAATGGCCAACAGGTTGACGCAAATATCTGGTTGTATTATCCTGCTGATAAAACAAAAGATATTCATCAGAAACTTTCAACAACTGATGGAAAATTTTCAATAGCCATTCCTGTTGTAAATAAGGGTATGCATGAATTAAAGTTGAGTTGGGTAGTGGGCGAAAAGAAATATTATTCACAACAAAAACTGTTTATAAAATGATAGCAATGTTGCTTACAGCATTGGTTATGGGCGCAATAGGCAGCATGCATTGTGTAGGCATGTGCGGACCATTGGCGTTAATGCTTCCTATCCGGCAATTAACAATGCAGGCAAGATTCATCAGTGCGTTATTGTATAATATTGGCAGGATGATCACCTATGGTTTTTTTGGATTCATTGCCGGTTCTGTTGCACATACTGCTGTATTTTTCGGGTACCAGCAATGGATTTCAATTGCTGCAGGATTAATTATACTTTTTTTTGTATGGATGCCCAGGATTTCCATCAGCAATGCAGCCACACGTGCTACAAGCAGTTGGATGAATGGATTACGCCAAATATTATCCAGGTTCTTTACACGCCAGGGATACAGCAGCAGCTTATTCACAGGCGTTCTTAATGGGTTGATACCTTGCGGGTTAGTATATATGGCGCTTGCTGCTGCCATGGCTACAGGTTCTGTTATGAACAGCAGTTTATTCATGATGATTTTTGGACTAGGTACGCTACCTGCCATGTGGGCCCTGATCTTTTTTGGAAATACAATACCGATATCGGCAAGATATAAATTGAAAAAATTGTATCCTGTATTAATGTCATTTACAGCATGCCTGTTAATAATCAGGGGAATGGGATTGGATATACCTTACCTGAGCCCTGCATTTCACCAGAATACTCAAGTGATCAATTGCCAGTAATGAACACAATGATTTTGAAACCATTATCTAAATATATTATAAAAATGAAAAGGGAAAAAGGCTCGGAGAAAGAAGCGCTCCTCTGCGAAGCAGGGCTTTGGAAGAATTCCCTTGAAAATATTCTACAGGAAAATTCTTCTTTTAAAACAATGCTTGCCAAAGTATTGGATGAAAATAACAGTAAAGCCTTCCTCGCCCTGGCAGAGGATTTTCAAAATTCCTTTATTTCCAAAGATGAATTATTAAAAGAATTATTAGGCGATGTTTCAGCGCAGAATGCGCTCGTAAATAAGCGGTATATTCTAAATGACGTTACGCTTATAAAGCATCAAAAACTCCGCAATGAAATAAACCATTTTGAAAAAAACTTTGCAAATTTAAGACTGGTATTCACCCAATTCCTGGCAAACCATCTGCAGAATTAATTCAGCATTTTTTCAAGTTTTTTTTCATCAAGAATCCTGATATTATTTCCCTGGATCTCTATCAGTTTTTCCGATTTAAAATCGCTTAATGTTCTTATCAGAGATTCGGTAGCTGTTCCCGCAATATTAGCCAGGTCTTCCCTGGAAAGCTGGATAGAAAAACTATCATTCTCCCTTCCATATTTTTCCAGTAATGTAATTAAAGTATTGGCTACCCTTTTACGCAGCGAATTGTATGCAATATTTAATAATTGTTTTTCCTTTTCCGCTATATTTTTAGCCAGCATTTTTATTATTTTTTCTGTGGCTTCCCTGTTGTTATGCATTAAAGATTTGAATTCTTCCACAGGGATGTCTGCCAATACTGTGTCATCTATTGCTTCTGCAGTTTCTTTATAAGTACTCTCCTCAAGTAAAGCTGTATATCCTAAAAAATCTCCGGGGCCAAATAATCCAATGGTCAGGCCCTTACCATCATCATTAGTAATAAAAGTTTTTACTTTCCCCGATTTTATAAAAAATAATTTTTGCGGATGATTCCCTTCTGAATAAATAACCTGCTTTTTTCTAAAGTTATTTTCCTGGCGGTTTTCGGTAATATTACTCAGTGCATTTTTCCCGGCAAATTCATTTAGCATATCCTGCATACCTTGCGCATCTGTAGGATATTCCTTTTTAAGCAATGTTTGTTTCTTCAGCCTGCTTTCAATAGCAGTAAGTAATTCAATATCTGTAAAGGGCTTGGTAATATAATCATCTGCCCCAAGTTCCATACCCTTACGAAAATCGCTTCTTTCTGATTTTGCAGTAAGAAAAATAAAGGGTACAGTAGCTAGTTTGTCGTTTTTATTAAGCAGGTGCAGAACGCCATAACCATCTAAAACAGGCATCATTACATCACATACAATCAGGTCTGGAATATCTTCAAGTGCTTTTTCTACCCCCTCTTTACCATTAACAGCCGTGATTACTTTGTAGTTAGCCAGTTCGAGAATTTCGGCTGTATTTTCCCTTATCTCGTTATTATCTTCTATCAATAAAATGTAATGTTTCGTCATTATTTATTTTTTAAATGATATGGTAAAAGTTGTTCCATTCTCAAGCTCGCTTTGCCATTTAATTTTTCCATTCATCAACTCAGCATATTTGGCAACAATATGGAGTCCGAGTCCAGTGCCCTGTATATTAGTGGCATTGGTGGCCCTGAAAAACCGTTCAAACAAATGCTTCTGGTCATCCTCTGATATTCCAATTCCATGGTCAGAAATGTTCAGTGTACACCTGGCTTTAGTTATGGAAGCATTGATATTAATAATCCCATCGTCTGCAGAAAATTTAATAGCATTGGAAATAAGGTTTAATAATATGTTGCGTAAAAACGACTTGTCAAGCTCAAAAACACTATCTCCCTCGTGATGATAGATAATTTGCTGCTGTGGTTTGACGAGATTTTGCGCTTCAGTAACAAGATTTTGTAAAAACAATTTTACATCAAAAATCTCTGGCTTTGCCACAATCTTACCATCCTCAATTTTTCCAAGGGAGAGAAAATCATCAAGAATATTTACTAGATTATTTACAGAAGATTTAATGCGGACAATATGCCTGTTCCTGTTTTCCTGTTCCTGGGTTTCCGTATATTTTGCCAGTAAGGAAACTGAAGACAGGATAGTGCTGAGTGGTGTTCGGAACTCATGTGAGGCCATTGAAACAAAACGGCTTTTTAAATCGCTTAATTCTTTTTCTTTACTCAATGCCTTTGTCAGGTCATCCCTGGAGGCCTCTATTTGCTGCATTGCCTCCTGCAACTGGCTGGTACGCATCTCCACTTTTTTCTCCAGTTCGTTATTCAGTTCTTCAATCTTTAAGTTGTTTTGTGCTAGTAATTCTTTTTGAAGAATCATTGCATTCTCTGATTCTTTTCGTTTAGTTATATCAATAACAAATGCAATTACAAACTTGCCTTCCGAAGTTTCGAAATGGCTAAGACTAACTTCAACCGGAAATTCAGCACCATTCTTTTTTGTTGCAAAAAGATCTCTCCCAACTCCCATCGGACGATTTTCCGGGTGCCGGGCATAATTTTCTCTGTGTGTATGATGTTTATGATTATACCGCGACGGTATTAAAAGTTCTACTGCTTTCCCTACGATTTCATCATTACTGTAACCGAACTGCCCAAGCAGATAATTATTCGCCATGATAATAATGCCTTCTGCATTAGCCACCAAAATTCCCATGGAAGCGTTTTCAAACAATGCTTCAAACCTACCTTTTTCACTTTTAACGCTCAATTGAGATGTGTTTAGATTCATATATGAATTACATTAATTTAAATTATATCCATAGGCCTAAAATTACCCTTCATTTACTCCTAAACAAAAACTGAATTAATTAAAATCAAATTATCTTTAAAATAAGAGATATTATTATTTTTGCATCAGGAATGAAAACAAGCCTTCAATTTAATACTGATACAGCATTAGAAGAGATGCTGGTAACCAATACAGAGGTAATTACTCCTTTCGCATTGATTGTGTGGAATGATGACGTAAATACTTTTGAATGGGTTATAGAAACCCTGGTAGAAGTTTGCGGTCATAATACTGAGCAAGCCGAACAATGTGCAATGCTTATTCATACACAAGGGAAATATGCCGTAAAAAATGGTAGCTATGATGTACTCAAACCTCAATGCGACGCCATCACAGAAAGGCAGATAGGCGCTACGATTGAAGTGACTGCGTAACTTTAAACATCATCTTTTTTGCAGGATATTGTTCAGCATAAGCATACATACTGTTCCTTATAAAATCATTATCGGACAATCGTTCAATTTTTTCCTTCAGAAATGAAATATTATCTATTTCTTCATTTGAATTTATATAACCCATTCCCCAGAATATTCCTCTCTCTATTAGCATACATAATTTTTCATTTTCCGATATACCTTTATCTATGATGGCAAAGCTGGGCAATTTCTCTTCAAGTGCTTTTATAGCAGATTGTACTTTATGGTTATAGGTCACCGGACTACCTGCATCTTTTAAATCCTGTTCAGACAATACTGTTTTATCAAGGAAACAAAGCTTTTGATTGAGGCCGAATTCTTCCACCATTTTCTTAAGCATCACAATGCCTTCATGTAACAAATTGAACTGGTACAAGGCAGGTAGATTTTTTTTCTTTTTGTCAATAGCCAGCCGGGTATATCCCTTACAATCCGTAAAGCTGTACAAGGCAAACCGTTGAGCAGGCTGCTTCTGGCTGTAATTGTATTTTGGCCATAGCCTTTTTATTTCGGTGCTTTCCAGCACAAGTGCATGAAGTTCGCTGGCGCAAATCTTATGTGTAATTTTTGTAATTAGCCTCAGGAAATGCTGGCGCTTTTGTCCTGCTTCATTATGTGTAAAATGACTGCTCACTCTTTTTTTAATGTTCACTGCTTTGCCCACATAAATTATTTTTCCTTTGGCATCATGAAAATAATACACCCCGGGCAAGGATGGCAGCGATGTGATTTCTTTTTTATCAAGATGAATTGGAAGCCACTGTTCTGCAGAAGATTTTTTAAGCATGGCCTGGATGTGTTCTTCTGCTCCCTGCTGTCCTAATTTTTGAAAAAGAATGACTGTTGCTTCTGCATCGCCGCCAGCACGATGCCTCGCTTCAATAGTTATCCCCACCTGCCTGCAAATATTGCCAAGGCTATATGATGGCATGCCGGGCAAAACTTTACGGCTAAGTCTTACAGTACATAATTTCTTTACATTCAATTCAAAACCTGCTTTGCCCAAATGATGTTTGACAAATGAGAAATCAAAATTTACATTATGCGCCACAAATATTTTATCGTGTAATAAACTATGAATTTCTTCTGCAACCTGCTCAAACTCCGGCGCAGAGGCTACCATGGCATTGCTGATGCCAGTAAGCGCTGTGATATAGCCTGGGATTTGTTGCAGGGGGTTGATCAGTGTTTGATACCTGTTCACAATATGCTGGCCATCATATATTAAAATGGCAATTTCAGTAATGCCATGCGCTGATGCATGGCCACCGGTGGTTTCTATATCTACTATTGCGTACAAGAAATTAATTTTCGGGCAATAAAAATACTAATAGTTTTAGTGATCGAAGGAATTTTTTGATTGATTAAAGTATTGTAGTAAAAGAGTGCGACCTGCCTGCCGGCAAAGGCAGGCACCACTAAAGCCAAATAGCAGCACTAAAGCTAAGTTCAAAAAAATCCCTATGCCTTTCGTATTTTTGCAGCCCTTAAACAGGATTATGAGCATGGAACTTTCAAAAAATTATGAGCCGGTAGCCATTGAAAACAAATGGTATAGCCATTGGCTGGATAAACAATATTTTAATAGCGTGCCCGATGAGAGGGAGCCGTATACTATTGTGATACCACCGCCAAATGTAACAGGGGTTTTGCACATGGGCCATTGCCTCAATAATTCTATCCAGGATATATTGATCAGGCGGGCAAGAATGCAAGGCAAAAATGCTTGCTGGGTGCCGGGGACTGATCACGCTTCTATTGCAACCGAAGCTAAAGTGGTGGCTATGCTAAGGGAAAGAGGCATTACAAAATCTTCCCTGAGCAGAGATGAGTTTTTGGGCTATGCATGGGAGTGGAAAGAAAAATATGGTGGCATTATACTGGAGCAATTGAAAAAACTGGGCTGCAGCCTTGACTGGAACCGCACGAGTTTTACTATGGACCCGGCATATTATGAGTCTATAATAAAAGTGTTTGTTTCGCTTTATGAAAAAGGGGTTATCTACCGCGGCAAGCGGATGATAAACTGGGATGTAAAAGCACTCACCGCTTTGAGCGATGAAGAGGTTATAAGGAAAGAAACAAAGCAGCAGTTGTATTTTTTGAAATACAAAATAGATGATAGATTACAGATGACAGATGACAGCAGGAGAGATGATGGATCACAGTTGACAAATGACAGTACGGGTACTTCTAACAACTATCAACTATCACCTGACAACTATTCAAAAGAGGATAGTTTACAGATGTCTGATGACAGTGGACAGATGAAAGATGACAGCACGGGTACTTCTGTCAACTATCAACTATCAACTGTCAACTATATTACCATTGCCACCGTTCGGCCCGAAACCATCATGGGCGATACCGCTATTGCTGTGCACCCGGATGATGAGCGCTATAAACATTTGCATGGAAAGTTTGCAATAGTGCCGTTGATAAACCGCCGCATTCCTATCATCACAGATGAATATGTAACCATGGAATTTGGTACCGGTGCATTGAAGGTTACACCTGCCCATGATATGAATGACAACCAGCTTGGACAAAAACATGGCCTGGAGGTAATAGACATTTTTAATGATGATGGAACGCTTGGGACTGACGCACAGATTTACATAGGTGAGGACAGGTTTGTGGCAAGAAAAAAAATTGTGGCAGAACTGGAAGAAAAAGGCTTCCTGTTAAAAAAAGAAGATTATACCAGTGAAGTGGGTTATAGCGAAAGAACAGATTCAGTAGTAGAACCAAGGCTTAGCTTGCAATGGTGGGTAAGTATGAAGGATATTGCAACACCGGCTTTAAAGTCTGTGCTTGATGAAGAGATAGCTTTTTACCCGCCAAAGTTTAAAAATCTTTACCGCCAATGGATGGAGAATATCAAAGACTGGTGCATAAGCCGCCAACTATGGTGGGGCCACAGAATTCCTGCTTGGTATGATGGGGAAGGCAATTTTGTAGTGGCAGAAAATGAGGCGGATGCAATTGAAAAATTCAAAATTCAAAACCCAAATACAAAAACAGAAAGTATACACCAGGATGAAGATTGCCTTGACACCTGGTTCTCTTCATGGCTTTGGCCCTTTGAAGTTTTCAAAGGATTTTCTGATCCTGGAAATGCAGAAGCGAAATATTATTACCCAACTAATACGTTGGTAACAGCACCGGAAATTATTTTTTTCTGGGTGGCCAGGATGATAATGGCGGGCTATGAATACATGGGTGAAAAGCCTTTTAATGCGGTTTATTTTACTGGCATTGTAAGAGATAAACAGGGTCGTAAGATGAGCAAAAGCCTTGGCAATAGCCCGGATATGCTGGCTTTGATAGATCAATACGGAGCCGATGCCGTTCGCTTTGGAATAATGGTAGCATCGCCTGCAGGCAATGATATTCTGTTTGATGAAAGTTCATTGGAACAGGGACGAAATTTTAATAACAAAATGTGGAATGCGTTGAAGCTTATTAAGATGTGGGAAGGAAGGAAAGTGGACAGTGGACAGATGATAGTTGAAAGTGGGCAGGCGGCAGTCAGTAGTGGTAATGAGTTTGCTGTATTATGGTTTGAAAACAGGTTGAATGAAGTAAAGGTTTCGGTGGATGAAATGATGAACCAGTTCAGGTTAAGTGAGGCATTGAAAACTATCTATTCATTAATATGGGATGATTTCTGTAGCTGGTACCTGGAGTGGGTGAAGCCGGGTTTTGAACAACCGGTTAATGCAGCACTATATGAAAAGACTATTGTCTTTTTTACTGAGCTGATGCAGTTGTTGCATCCATTCATGCCATTTATTACAGAAGAAATTTATCATGCATTGGCAGAAAGAAATGATGACCTCTGTGTAAATCAATATGAAAAAATAGAGGCTGCAGATAAGGAAATTTTGGAACAGGGAAAATTGCTGAAGGATACTATTACAGCTTTGCGTGATGTAAGAAATAAGCAAGAACTGAAACCAAAAGAAACGATTGCATTACATATCCAGACTACAGATAGAAATACTTTTGGTAAAATTGAATCGCTGCTGGCAAAACAATTGAATGCAAAAAGCATTGATTATGCAGGTGAACCTGTAAGCAATACTATCACGACTGTATTGGGTAAAGACAAATTTTATATTGAAACAGAAAAACCCCAGGATACCGGTAAACAGCATGAAGAAATGCTGAAAGAACTCAATCACCTAAAAGGATTTTTATTATCCGTAGAAAAAAAGCTGGGCAATGAGAAATTTGTTCAAAATGCCAAGCCGGAAGTACTTGCCATGGAGCAGAAGAAGAAGGCAGATGCGGAGACTAAGATTAAGGTTATAGAAGAAAGTTTAGGGGTTTAGATGGTTTAGAGGTTTTGATAAGCTACCATTGACCGGTTAAACATTTTGTAAATAAACTTTTCAGCCATTGCATGAAATTTTTTTGGGTTAGATTCGTTATTAATTCAAACTATTTTATGAAAAGATTTATAGCAGGAATTTTTCTATTATGTTTTCTTTTTGCTACCCCGGCTTTTTCCCAAAAAAATACGCCAGCTTCCAGGCCTGCTATGCAGGTAAAACAAAAAATCTATACAACACTTGATGGCCTTACAGATTCTTCCGGCATTGCTGTTGCAGATGCTGAGAGAATGATAGCGTTGCCTTTATTGATACAGGATGCCAAAAAATATAATTATTCTATTTCTTCTTACCAGTTTATGTACATGAAAAAAGGGGTTACCGAAGATGAACAGACGGGGAAAGTTACTCCTGTAACCTCTGCCGTTTCTAACATCTTTAAAACCACTCCCCTATCACCCATATGGATTAAAAGCATTCAGGAACAGGTAAAGCCTGGCGATGAATTATTTTTCTTTGATATAATTGTTAAGGATGCTGCTGGAAAGCTTCATTATGCACCTACACTAAGACTTATTGTAAAAGGATGATTGAAATAAAAAAAGCAGACTTAAGCGATATCGAAGTCATACGTCAGCTTACTTTTATTATATGGCCCCCTACATATATTGATATTGTTGGCGAAGCACAGTTAAATTATATGCTTAACCTTATTTACAGCCCCGCCGCATTAAAAAATCAAATTGAAAATCTGCATCACCAGTTTATTATTTTGTATGAAGATAATAGGCCTCTCGGATTTGCTTCTTACTCTCCAAAATCAGCAGAGCAGCCAGCCATTTGCAGGTTGCATAAATTATATGTATTACCTGACCAACATAGAAAAGGATTTGGGAAACTGCTGACAGATTTTATAATTGCGGAAATTTACCCTTCCTATGCAACTGAGCTGGAATTAAATGTGAACCGCCAGAATCCTGCCATTAGTTTTTATAAAAAACTCGGTTTTAAAATAAAACATTCCGAAGACATTGATATTGGCAAAGGCTACTTTATGAATGATTACGTAATGGCGTTGAAAATGCAACATGATGAATTATGAATTCCAAATCATCTAAATTCCTCTTTTAGACAAATTTGCCAATCTCAAACTAGCGTTATTTACCCCATATTTTATTGGAAATAATATTGATCCTTAAATAATAAATTACATCAGCTACTAAGCCTTCAAAAAAATCGGTGAAGTTTTGTTGCCAGGAAGTTAATAATGTTTATTAAAATACTTTTATTAATAATAAATCATGTAAAACATTAAAATAAATTAACTACCTGGCATAACCGATTTATAAATAGAACTTTCAAAAACATTTGGCAGATAAGAAATAAAAGCTTATATTAAGGTCAATGGCGGTAATTCGGTCGCCAGTTAAAACATTAATTATTATGAACAACATTATTGAAATAGTGGAAGCTGAAAAAAACCTTGATATACTTGCAAGAGGCGTTAAGGCTGCAGGATTAGAATCTGAACTTAAGAAAAACGGACCCTATACAATTTTCGCACCTACTGATATGGCTTTTGGAAAATTAACCAGTAGCACGGTTACGGAACTGCTGAGGCCAGAGAATAAACTTAAGCTGGCTGATATATTAAAGAATCACGTAGTAGAAGGCGAAACACATCTGAAGGATTTAAAAGATGGCCAGAAGCTTAAAACCCTTGGTGGTAAAGAGCTTTTTGTACAAGTAAAGGATGGGAAAATAATGATAAGCGGCGTAACAGTTAGCGGTCAGGATATACCGGCATCTAATGGCTCAGTGTTATTCATGAACAGTCTTTTTAATCTTTCTTAATATAGCTTGCAAAAGCTAACTATTGAAACGAACCACCGGCTTACCGGTGGTTTTTTATGCGTATGTAACAATATTTTTTTAAAAAACTACCCGGCTTAATTAGGTAATATTTTAAAAAAAAATTATCCGCAACCAGCCTTGTAAAGATTAATTTATTTACATATTAGCTTTCCAACTACACCAGCACATGCGTTTGCTTTATCACGCCCATTACAAACACACTTTGCAGGTGACCCAAGTTTTCTATTTGGCCAAGTTTGTTCACATGAAAATCATAATAAGCATCCATATTTTCAGCAACAACTTTTAGCATAAAATCAAATTCACCTGAAATATTGTAGCATTCGATTACTTCAGGTAATTCATGAATCGTATTGATAAATTTTGTACCCGCTTTTTTGTTATGGTCCTTTAGGCTTACATAACAGATTACCATTAATCCTTTTTTTACTTTTGCTGCATCAAGTAGCGTAGCATACTGCTTTATTACCCCGTTTTGTTCAAGCCGCTTTATACGTTCATGAACCGGTGTGGTACTCAGGTGAATTTTTGAGGCAATTTCTTTTACCGTAATGATGGCATTTTGCTGCAGCAGTTTTAATATGGCCAGGTCATTTTTGTCCAGGGCAATTGGCTGCGTAGGCTTTTTTTCTGTTTCAGTTGTTTTTATCGGCATAAACAGGTCATTTATCCTGCTAAAATACAATTAACAGGTATTCTATCCTAAATTTTAAAATAATGATAGAATAATATACTGATGAAGTAAATTTGCATTCTAAATAAATCATTATGTCAACTATAACAGAAAAAGGAATCGATTTCAGTCTTGAACACAAAGTGAAAGACATCAGCCTCGCCGCTTGGGGTCGTAAAGAAATCAGGCTTGCCGAAGCAGAAATGCCTGGGCTTATGTCATTAAGAGCTGAATATGGCGCATCACAACCATTGAAAGGTGCACGTATTGCTGGCTGTCTCCACATGACTATTCAAACCGCCGTTTTAATTGAAACTTTAATTGCACTTGGTGCTGAGGTGAAATGGAGCAGTTGTAATATTTTCAGTACACAGGACCAGGCCGCTGCTGCTATTGCTGCAGAAGGCATTGGTGTTTTTGCATGGAAAGGACAAAGCCAGGAAGAAGCTGATTGGTGCATTGAGCAAACTTTATTCTTTGGTGCTGCTGATCGTCCTTTAAATATGATTTTAGATGATGGTGGTGATTTGACCAATATGGTTTTTGATAAGTATCCCGAACTGATTTCAAATCTTAAAGGACTTAGCGAAGAAACAACAACTGGTGTACATCGGCTGTATGAGCGTATGGCAAAAGGTACATTACCAATTCCTGCTATCAATGTAAACGACTCTGTTACCAAATCAAAATTTGATAACAAATATGGTTGCAAAGAAAGTCTTGTTGATGCAATCCGTCGTGCTACAGATATCATGATGGCTGGTAAAGTAGCCGTAGTGGGTGGATATGGTGATGTGGGTAAAGGAAGTGCAGAAAGTTTACGTGGCGCCGGTGCCCGTGTGATAGTTACTGAAATTGATCCTATCTGCGCATTGCAGGCTGCAATGGATGGTTTTGAAGTTAAGAAAATGATTGATGCAGTAAAAGAAGCAGATATTATTGTTACCGCAAGTGGTTGTCGCGATTTGATTACTGGCGAACATTTCCAGGTAATGAAAGACAAAGCTATCGTTTGTAACATTGGTCATTTTGATATAGAAATTGATATCGCCTGGTTGAACCAAAACTTTGGTAATACAAAAGATACCATCAAGCCACAGGTTGATATGTATAATGTAAATGGTAAAGACATTATCATTCTTGCAGAAGGTAGATTGGTAAATCTTGGTTGTGCTACCGGGCATCCAAGTTTTGTAATGAGTAATTCATTTACAAACCAAACCCTTGCACAGCTTGAGTTGTGGACAAACACAGATAAATATGAAAACAAAGTTTATGTTCTTCCAAAGCATCTTGATGAAAAAGTTGCCCGCCTTCACCTTGCAAAAATTGGTGTGGTACTGGAAGAATTAACTACGGCGCAATCGGAATATCTTGGCGTAAGTAAAGAGGGTCCGTTCAAATCAGAAATGTATCGTTATTAAGATAAAAGCTGTAAGCAATAAGTTACAAGTAAAAGCCAGTTCTTCGGAGCTGGTTTTTTTATTGCGAGGTACGAAGCATTCGTCATTGCGAGGTACGAAGCATTCGTCATTGCGAGGAACGAAGCAATCTTTTTATGTTTACCATCAGTATATCATTACTCAAAATCGTTGTGTTATTTTAATCCCGATTTATCGGGACTCACTTGTGCAGGCAGTTCTCTATGCATCATAAAAAAATTTACCACAAATGAAACAACTTATAATTAAAGCTTACAGAAAAAAGTAAATGCCCATCAGGGCTGGAGTAGTTTTTCTTTTCAATGCTTACAATATCTTTTTCTATTGTTGCCGTAATCTCCTTTCCGAAATGCAGCATATATTGTGCAGAAACGGAACAGTCTAACTGGCTTGTGATATTGATATGTGTTCCCAAACCTGCCTGTGTAGCCATTGTCCAACGATCCGCATAATTGGATTTGTTCTTCTGCTCACTCAACCGGGTATAATCAAAACAATGGCCCACAAGTAAATAAGGCTGTAGTAAATTACTGAAATCAACAGTACTCCCGGGATAATACATGATGGACCAGCCCACATGATAATCATTCCGGTTTGTAAATGTTTTATTTTTTGAACTGATATAGTCAAAGAACCATTCTGTATTAATGCGATCACTCACTTGTACCCTGGTCTGTCCGCCAATGCCTTTACCTACTCCGGGATCATCATTGAACATACTAAAAGTATTTCTTGTTCCAATGCTTACTGTACCCGGTGCATTAAAATCATTATTATACTGGGCAAATAAGAAACTGGATTGCAGCAACAAACAAAACGAAATACAGATACAATACTTCATGGTTAGTTTTTTTAAGTAAAAAAATAAATCTCTTGCAAGGGGTATGAAACAGAATGCGAAATAAATTATTTCATTCAAAATGTTAAAGCAGTATTTTTTAATTTTAAACCGGCTAATTCTCTTTTCCTTTTTGACTTAATTCAATAATTTTAAAGTCATGAAATATTTGCTCTTTTTATTTTTAATATTAATTTACAACTCTAAGGCTTTTTGCCAGGACGATTTTTTTACAAGAACGTTTATTCCAGCAAGCGAAACAGCAACAACTTCCACAATTGCCTATTACATAAAATCTCATTTTAAAACAGATAAAGAAAAATTTACAGCAGCTTACAACTGGGTTATTCAAAATATAAAATACGATACGGATAGCATGTACAGCATCAACTGGAGCAAAGGGCATGAGGCCATAGTTTCCGATGCTATGCGGAGAAGAAAAGGCGTTTGCGAAAACTATGCAGCCATATTTTGTGACATTGCCTCCAAAACCGGGCTTAGCGCATTTGCAGTGCAAGGCTTAACCAGGCAGAATGGAAAGGCTGACAAAACCGACCATACATGGTGTGCAATAGAACTTAATAAGGAATGGTTTCTTTGTGATCCTACCTGGGATAATGGTGAAAAATATTTATTAAAATATTTTATGGTAAGTCCTGAAATATTCATCCAGACACATATGCCTTATGACCCCATGTGGCAATTGTTGGAATATCCCATCTCTCATGCAGAATTTAACCGGGGTGTAACAACGGGTATGAAAAGTAAAACGATTTTTAATTTCCGGGATTCAATAATGATATTTAACCAACTGACGGAATTGCAGCAATTAGAAAAAACTGCTTCACGTATAGTTCAAGAATCCAATGCAAATCAATTGATTAAAAACAGGCTCACCTATACACGAATGCTTATTGAAATTGAAAAACAGGATGAAGATTTGAACCTGTATAATACGGCAGTTTCTCATTTAAATAAAGCAAATAATTTTTATAATAATTACTTGTCATTCAGGAATACTGGATTTTCTCCTGCCATCCCCCGGGTACACATATATAATTTACTGGATAGTGCATCTACCCAACTCCTGATGGTAAAATTAATAATTAAGCGAATGGAGAAAAGGGAGCCCTCTTACCAATATGACCCCGGAGCCTTAATAGAACGAATAGCAGGCCTGAGTAAAAAACTGGATACAGAACATGCGTTTTTAAAAAATAATTTTTCTTCTCTCAGAGAAAAATAATAGCCCAATTTTTTTTAAATAAAAATGCGGGAGAAATTTATTCCCCCGGATTTGGTCCTTATCTTTTTTTCAGCTTAATTTTTTTTCAATGGTGCTCCTACAGCTATAGCACAATCGTGCCCTGGCTGTCCGTGCGGCGGGTTCATACCTGGTGCTGTAACAACATTAGCTGCAGGTGTAGTTACCGTTTGAGCAGGAGTGGGAGATGAATTTGTGATTGTTGTCGTGGGTGCAGTGGCATTCGTGGGTGCTGAATTTAAAGGTGCTCCCACTGCAATATCACAACGATGATTGGGCTGCCCATGTTCAGGATTAGGGGCCGTATTAGTACCGTAAGATTTTGCCTGTATTGTTGGTTGAGGCTTAACAACTGGTTGCGGTTGAGTTGCAGGTTGTTGTTGTGCTGCAGGTAAATTACCAGGCAGTTCCGTTACTTCTTCATTTACTGCAATTGCTGGTTCACTTACCGTAATGGCATCAGGGTTATTACTTTTTAAGCTGGTATCGGCTAACAGGTCACGATCCTGTGCTACTGTAGAATCACTTCCCTGGCAGGAAAACAAAAAAGCAGTAACCATAATGGCAAAAAATATTTTTCTCATAAAGGTTTTTTATGAGCCAAAGATATTTAAAATAAACTTTTATTGATACATATTAGGAACAAGAAATATATTAACCCCTGTGAGCAAACTAACGATCACTTCTCTTCAACTGTTTGTTTCAACTTTTCCAGTACGGCATCCCAGTTATTTGTGGAATGCGTTCTTTCCTCTGAAGTGGCAATATTATCTTGTGTGAGCGTTACTATAGTTTTGCCGTCTTCCACACTTAGAACATATGTTACTAGGTTATAGTTTTCAGGTATATCTTCTTTGCCACTCATTGAACTCCAGTAGGTACTCTGGAAAACTTTTTCGGGCACCAGTTTTTTTATCACACCTTTATCATGATAAGTTTTGCCTTCATATTCCCCTGCATATTCAATGCTGCTCCCCTCCTTCCAATCGGAAGATACATTAGTGCCAAAAAGATACTTTTTAATGATAGCAGGGTTGGTAATTGCATCCCATACTTTTGATACTGGCGCATCAATTGTAACTGATGATTCAGCAGTGAATGTATTGTCAATCATAACAAAAATTAAAAAATAAATAAAAATAGTGATACATAAATTTAAACAAAAATCCTGCCACCCGCATGTTCACCGGCTAATAAGGTTATTGTTCAATCCACGTTAACTTTGCCGAAGCAAATGACGTACGAAGAAACCATTGAATACCTTTATGCACAACTACCAATGTACAGCCGTATAGGCGCTCCTGCATACAAGGCCAATTTAGATAACATTACAATCCTGTGCGAAGCACTTGGCAATCCACAACAAAAATTTAAGAGTATTCATGTAGCAGGCACAAATGGCAAGGGAAGCATATGCCATATGCTGGCATCGGTTCTTCAATCTTCAGGTTATAAAACCGGGCTTTGCACATCGCCGCATATTCACCAGTTTGAAGAAAGAGCCAGGGTAAATGGTGAAATGATGAACAAAGCATTTGTAGTTTCCTTTGTTGATAAAATAAAAACTATTACTGAAAAATTAAAACCTTCTTTTTTTGAATTGACTATCGCCATGGCTTTTGAATATTTTGCAGCGCATGAAATTGATATTGCCGTAATAGAAACGGGCCTCGGCGGAAGATTGGACAGTACCAATATCATAATGCCAATACTTTCTATCATAACAAATATTGGCTATGATCATACAAGTATTTTAGGATTTACCTTAGAGGAAATTGCAATGGAAAAAGCAGGTATTATCAAAAAAGGTATTCCAGTAATTGTTGGGGAAGTATTGCCGGAAACTGTGCCAGTTTTTACAAGGGTTGCAAATGAAAAAGAAGCTGCTTTGCATCTTGTTCCGGAGATGTTTGTTCCGCAGTTTATAGATGGCAGCAACAGTTTGCTGTTGTGTAATATTCACAATACCAAGACAGGTGTTGTTGAAAAATTAAGACTGGACCTCACCGGTCTTTACCAGGTGAATAATGCATGCACTGTGCTTGCTGCAGTGGAGATACTTCGTAAACTTAATTTCAATATTACGGAAGCCGCACTGCACAATGGATTGGAAAATGTAAAAAAAATAACCGGTATAAAAGGGCGCTGGGAATTGCTGGCTCAAACACCGACCATTATTGCAGACGTTGCTCATAATGCGGATGGCATAAAACAAATTATTGCCCAGTTAAGGATTGAATATCCCAAAAACAAATGGCATTTTATACTGGGGTTTGTAAACGATAAAGACATTGATAATATATTGACCCTGTTTCCAGCCAATGCAAAATATTATTTTACCAATGCACAAATACCAAGGGCACTTTCACATGAAATATTGCAAAAAAAGGCAACCGCATTTGGATTAGAAGGTGAAAGTTTTGATGAAGTAAATATAGCATTAAGATCTGCCAGGAAATCTGCAAAAGAAACAGATATAATTATTATTTGTGGAAGCTTTTTTATAATTGCGGAACTTGATGCTAATTTGTTTCCAGGTAATTAAATCCGTAAAATAAACACAGCGCATGCATGCTTTGTTTTATTTCATTATGCATAAGCATTGTTTTCACATCATCAAGTGGTTTTAATATCAACTCAATTTCTTCATTATAATCCAGGGATTGCGCATGGGTTAATATGCCACCACTTGCAATAAACATATGTGTAAAATTATTCAGTACACCAGGGTTTGCTGCTGTAATGCCGAGGTAATGAAAATTGTCAAAAGTATAACCCGTTTCTTCAATAAGTTCACGAGCAATGGCCTGGTGAGGCTGCTCCCCTGTATCAATAAAACCTCCGGGCAGTTCAATCAACTTATCAGCAACAGGATGCCGGTATTGTTTTACAAGAATAACTTCTTCATCATTCGTGATGGCCATGGCAACTACAGTCGTTGGAAGTTCCACAACAAAATATGGGTCCACAATTTTTCCATCAGAAGTTTCATATCCATCTTTACGTGCAGTAAAGAATTGATGCTTTGCAATGTATTCTGAGGAGAGTATTTTGAACAAAGTTTTTTAGGTTTAGGAGTTAGAAGTTTAGGGGTTTAGATGGCTACATTGGCATTAAGACAATTATCATTTAACCAAATATCAATTCATCACCAGCCTTTTCTTTCTCTTAATGCTGTAACGTGAGCTACATGATGCCTGCTATGCCATGCATACATTCCGAGTAAATACCAAAGGCTTATTTTCTTTTCTTGTTCAGGGTGAAAAACAGTTCTGTTCCATTCCTCTTCTTTAATATTTTTCAACACTTCATACCAACGCCTGTGCAGAGAATGTAAAAGTGTAAGAGAAATATTAATAGGAAGATTATGTGTATCCTTTAATTCTGCCCATGCTTCCTGGTTGTAAGGTTTGATAACAGGATTGTCTTCTGTTAAGCCCAGTTTAAAGCGAATGTAAGCGTTCATGTGACTATCAGCAACATGATGCACCAGTTGCTTCACAGTCCAGCCACCGGGACGGTAAGGGCTACTCAGCTGGCTTTCATCAAGGTTGATAATAGCATACTCCAGTTGAGAAGGAAGCGATTCAATATCAAGCAACCATTCCTGCAACAAAGATTGCGAGAATGGCTGCGGAATATATTTACCAACCGGGTATTTTAAATCATTTTCCATTATTTTACTACAGCTCCTTTTACGTCTTCAAGAACTATTTCAAAAACAAGTGCAGCACCAGGAGGAATTGCTCCACCGGCACCCCTGTCGCCATAACCAAGTTCGCTTGGAATATACACTTTCCAATGTGAGCCTTTTGGCATCAGTTGTAATATTTCTGTCCAGCCACGAATCACACCATTTACAGGAAAGGTTGCAGGTTCGCCACGGGTGAAAGAATTGTCAAATTCAGTTCCGTCAATCAATGATCCTTTATAATTAACCACCACAGTGTCCGATGCCAAAGGTTTTATTGCGGAAGCATCCCCCCCTTTTAATATTTCATATTGCAGGCCATCAGGAAGTGTAATTACACCAGGGCGCTTTTTATTAGCTTCCAAAAAAGCTTTCCCTTTTGCGGTTTCTGCACCGCTTTTCTTTTGCGCAAATGCCTGTAGCTGATGTTGTAAAGTAGCATTAC